>JAKASV010000009.1 GCA_021818945.1 bacterium
TGCCCTGCGGTTAAATGCTTTAACTACCTCTCTAAAAGGCTCCATCAATTAAACTACAAAGGTGCACTTGAAGAAGGGTTGCCGATCGGCTCTGGTGAAATAGAAAGTGGCCATCGATCGGTTATTCCGGCCCACTTAAAAATACCAGGGGCCTGGTGGGACATTAATAATGCAGAAAAAATGCTAGCCCTTCGTACAGTACGTGCTAATGGCCTTTTGGAGTAAATATTGGACAACTATTCAGCCCTCTTCAAGTATGCAAGCTTTTGGGTAACACTTTTGTTTGCACCCCAATTTTTACAAAAGCTTGCCGGCGATGCTTACTACCGTTTCACCTGCATTATTAGGAAGTTGAATATGAGCATTCAAGCCTACCAACTCTTTAAGTACATGAATCTTGCTTGCATCTGACATTGCCTGGCGAGCTGCAATATGTATGAGCGTGTCACCAGTGATTGGGTCAACTACCCCATTGATATCAAAGTTTGGTTTAGTTTTTAGATACGCAATAGTCGAGGTATCACCTATTTTAACTGCCAAACAGGCAAGATATTGCTGCGTAATAGCCAATGCTCGATCCTCATTACACTCAAGATTAAGATCTTTAAAAAGTGCAAGTAGACGCTGATTATTAGTCAAGATGGTATCGTCTGGGCGTATAACCTGATGTAACCTGAGTCCTAGATGGCACAGTGCATCAATCGTTGTCTCGCCGATTATATAATTAAAGTGCTGCTTGATATGAGTAATATATTCTCCTTGACTAGAATCAGCAAAAGCTAAGGCGACAATTGCTTTATCAAGAGTAGCCAAGAGCATGGAGTTGACGTTGGCAATCAGATATTCTATCTGAGGGAATACTAAAATCCATGAACGAATCTGTTCCCTGTTGAGATAAAGATGCTCCAGTTGCGTAATAGAAATAGGTTGATTAAGGATGGTTGCAATAAGTTCGTCTTGCATGAAACGTAATAAATGAGCGAGTGATCCAGCTGTGCCAAATAAAGTATCATGCATGAAAGGTAATTTGGCAAGCAATGTCTGCAAGTATTGGAGTGATACTTTACATCGAGCAATGCGATCCTTAAGTGATATTGTTTGCTTGATTAGCTCTATCGTATCATGAAGATTGCCAGTCTTAGGTTCAAGTTGATAAATAGTATAAACTCTTGTCAAAAGTTCATGTTTGTGTATATGTAGTGTATGCGGATCGTTCGTGAAACGATCTTGTTGTTTGACAAATAGATCCATGCCATGATCAAGCATAAGCCTTAAGATTTCTGCTAAAATCTCTTTATCATGTGATGATTGAGGGAAGCATACAAAAGTATTGGCTTCAAGAACATGACCTGGATTATCGGGATTATATTCAAAACTTGCGCTATGCATGTATAAGGCATAATCAATGAGGCGGTCATTAGGGTTTGCTCCGATATTTAAAGCTTCAATAGCAGCATTTAGATTGAAACGTCTCAGGGCATAGCCAAGTAGATAATTTGCATATATGTTTATAATCTTCTTGGCGTGGACGCCAGGTTCTTGACTAGTGAGCTGTGCAAATAGTGATCTGACGGGTGTATCGATAGCAGAGCATAGGTTTTCTCTATTACCACAAGTTGAGGCAATAAGAGAAGCGATGTTATCTGCATCCTTATTAAACATGTCAGTTGCGAGTGATTTTTCTAGCTCTACTCGTTGAGATACAATAATAACACCTAGATTTCCTTCAAATGCATCTTTATCACGAGTTTTTTCAATAGCAGCTTTTCTCGCAATAATTATTTCAGCCTGATTAGTGGTTTGACATATGTCCATCAGCTTTAAAAGAGTTTGAATTTCTTCAATGTGATTATCAAGTTCTTTAATAGATTTGATAAGAACTTGAATATTTGGCAATTCATCTTTTGCTATTCGAACAATGTCATGTATATTTCGCCCCGAGCTTGCACTATAGAGGGATCGCAAAAAATTTTCATGATTAAGGCAGACTAAAAGAGGCTCGGCTAGTTCTTTATGGTCGCGCAGCCAGAGCTGTATCATTTCATGATCAAGCTCGGTTTTTATATCACCAGGCCTATTGTCAAATAATTGGCTTATTCCTTGGCCTGACATAAAGGGCTTTAAGGCAATAATAGCCAGCAGAGATTCGCGCGAATTACCGGTGAACGAAAGAGTGGGTATGGGTAGATTAGCTAATTGAATAAGCCTTTTCCAGCTAATTGGAGAGTATGTAATGATTAGCCTTTTCAACGTTTTTTGGTCAAGAATTAGTGGCATACAATGTAAAGCGGTAGAGGTTTTGTCTCCGCCAGACCATGTTAAAGAGCTCAGGTGTGGCGATTGTGCAAAAGTTTCTGGGGAAATTGAGCCACATGCAGTCAAATTGTGAAGACCTGAAAAAATGCTTGGCCGATCATGTTCATCATCGCAGGCCAAAAGATGTAGGGCAAGGTTAGCAGCGATCTGGTCATTCTGATGTATTGCTGCTGCATTTCTCAGTGAATTGTAGCGTAAAGCACGGAGCGTCCCCTTTAACTGTACTAGCTGTGGTGGTAACACTATGTCATAGCCTTGAAGATCAAGAAGTCGAAGTCTCTTTAATTGGCAAATTTCTGCAGGAAGTGTGCAAATGCCAAAGTGATTATGGCTAGCTATAGTAAGTGAGGTTAGTTGACCGAGCCGACATAGTTGTGCAGGGATTGCAATAGCGGGGTTTATGCTGTCAAGGATTATTATATGCTGTAATTGTTTCAACTGTTCTAGGCAAGCCAATGAGTCTTCTTCAAAACGACAGTGTCTAAAGCCTATTGAAACGATTGGAAAATTTTTACACCCGTCGAGAGTGGCTGCTGATATTGCGCAATTGTCAAACTGTAGATGTACAGACGCCTCAGGATGAGTGCTACAGGCTTGCATGAGAGTAGGAGCAGGTTGCCAAGAATGAATTTTATTCACCGAAGAATATCCTGGCGTCCAAGACTCTGCAAATTCTTTTCTTGCATTCCATGGTTCGTGGGGGTTTTGGACCCAAATTCTAGCCCGACATGAAAGCTGCTCATTAGTATCCAGCGTAACATCTTCGGGGATAGGTATAGGTAAAGTATTAAGGGCTAGAGGATACAAAGGGAAGTGATGCCGGTCGGTATCGATTTGTGCATAATCTATTGGAATACGAGAAATAAATTCACCCATGTTTAATAATCTGCCAACTAAAGCTGCAGTTTTGACCCTATAGCCATGGAGGGTAACTTCAGGCTTGCCTTGTGCCTGCTCTAAAGTATAGCCGAGTGGGTCAAATTGTTCAGCAATGATTCGCTTTAATAATCCTTCAAGAGCAATCTCTTTGCTGGTGTAGCCATCTCTTTTGCCCATGATAAGATCATTCATTTGCCGACATGTACATGCAAGTGTGCGATGTGATTGCTCAGGTAAAAATTCAAGAATATTTTCTAGAATATGAGGGTTTGCTTCAACAGTGCCTAGCAGTGTTATTTTTTCTTCACCAGTGTTGCGACGTTTTGCCTGAGGTGTTTGTGTTATCCTTTTTGCGCGGACCTTTCTTTTTTGAGTTTGTTTGTCCATGGCACCCATCGAATGTATGCCAACAACGGTAAGAAATAGTAAAAAAAATGTTTTACATGTATAGGTGTTCATTAAAGATTCCTTAATGGTTGAATGATTAATTGTTGTTGCAAAAAAAATTCTTACAAGATTTATATCGGCAGTTAATAACTAATATATAGTATTCCATAAAAAATAATAATATCAAATTGGTATTGCAAAAATATTAATATTTATGTGCTACCTATCATATTTTTATTAAAGAATCCTTTCAGATCGTGTTTGATAAAATAATAGACAAGCGGGCATTGCATTGTGTACGCTATGTGCTAGGCATTAATGAAGGTGCCTCTTATACGATGCCACGATATTCAGTGAAGGAGAATGGGTATGAAAAGATTTATGCTTACCCTTGCTTTAAGTGCTCTTCTATCGGCTTATTCGACCTATTTATTTCCAGTTGAAAGTAATTCTGCTGATCTGTCTGTGATCAATGATAGTGACAGTACCGTGTTAATTATGTTTACCCGTCATATGGGTGCTGCGCAGCGAGCCAAACTTTTAGAATCTGGTGAAGCGATAGATTTTGGTAGAGTCTATGAAGCATCGGTGCAATCGTACAGTACCCTTTGGGGCTACATTGCACCGGCTAAACAGGTTCTTTTTTCTGCTCGGTTATTAAAATCCGGTGGCCACGTTGATGATATAGCTGTATGTATAAAAGGAATTTCCGGTCGCGGGATCTTTGAGCCTTTTGGGCATTGGGATTATGATCTGATTGTGGGAAAAAAGCTCGTTGATCTAGCTCCACACTATTGTCACGTTGATTCTGCAGTAACAGTATTAGATGCTTTTCCAACAGCCAAACGAAAAATCATGTATACACCTCGGTATATTTTAGGTCTTCCTCAATATGCAAGTTTTGACGATGCTCTTGAAGCTTCTCTCATGCTTGAATGTAAATGGCGCACCCACTATGCAGAAGTACCTGGAATGACGCAAAAACTTACTTCTAATGTGATCTATATTATTGATGAATCACGTAAGGCTTTTCAACATGGCCAAGCTGATGTTCCACTGCATATTCCGGTTGAGATGCGTAGCCCGTTGCCATGTGCCAGCCAGGAAGATGATCCGGAGGCTTTGGCCTGGTCGTAAAAAACGTACTAAAAACAAACATATTTATTGTGTAGCTTGAATGTTGTCAAATAACTCTTTCCAGCGAGAAAGCATGGTGTTTCGATGATTGTCAGCAAAGTTTAAAATATACTCTTTTTTTGCCTGATAATCAGTAGTTTGTATTTTTTGTGCAAGATCTTGCCATGAATCAAAATAGACAAAGCAGTCTCGATTTTCTGGACAATAAAATTCGCCATATTCATAAAATAGTGGGTTGAAGCAGCAGTAGTTGTATCCACGTATAATCATTTTGCCTTCTTTGGCACTATTTTCGACAAAGGTTTTTGAAGGTACAAAATGAATCAGCCCCATCTGAATATTTTCGTACATTGAAGCTGTCCACCATTGATACGGAAAGTAAAGTATTCCTTTAAATTCTTTCAGTTCATAAGGACCATTATAGCGGCCTGAATACACATTGATTCCATGGCTGCGACATTGATGTACAATGTATTGAGTCGATCCAAAATCGGTAAATATTGCCATGTTAGGCAACATCAATGTCTCTTCTTTGTTGACGCTTGCTGGAATATAGGTTTGATTGCCGTTTCGGTAGTTGGTCTCTCGCGATCCAATAGAACGAATTACTCTATCGCCAATCGGGACTCCGTGCACAGCTGCATGAATATACTCATAGGGGGTTGATGATACTATGTGAACATTAGGTAAATAATAAGCTTTTCTAAATAGATCGTAATATTCAGTATCAGGAAATCCTCCATCATTGGTAACCTCATCATAGTAATCAAAACGATTGCAAACCCAAATAACAAGAGGCTTTTTCCAATGATGCTGTAAAAAAATTCTTGAAAGTGGTGCCGTATCAGAAATAAGTATAGCATCGTACATATCAAAGATATCTTTGTGTCTGTTCCAAATGTTTTCTGCCCGTTCATGGCTTATGTTATAAATAGCGTTGGTGCTTGTCTGCCCATCAAATTCTTTGCGGTTAGCTAAAATAAACCATGGTGTAATATCCAAAGATAATTCTTGGGCAACTTTTTCAATTTCTTTAAGGCATCCCATATGGTAGGTTAAATGAAGTATTTTAAATGGTCGCCTGTTGGGTTGGGTAGTAGCTGAATATACACAAGGTAAAATCAAACATAACTGGAATACCAACAAGTTACGTATTAACTTCATTATGGTGCCTATCATTGAAAACATACATAAAATCCGTTACCCTTAAGAAAATCAGTGCTACTATAGCAAGAAATATATGACAAAACAAGACGACATGAATAGGCCATACTCTAGGGCAGGTGTAAAGTTGGAGATTGACTATGAAGCCGTATCAGATGAGTGAAGAACAGATGTGTGCAGCCTACAATACCGACAATGCAAAAGGCCTTTCCGAATATGAGGCTGCTGAGCATCAAAAGCAGTTTGGCAAAAACCTTTTGCCAGAAAAAGGGCCAGATTCATGGATTAAAATTTTTGTTCGTCAATTTCAAAATCCGCTCATCTATATCTTACTTGTTGCTGCACTGATCATATTTTTTGTAGGTACCGATACCTTTGATGCATTTATTATCACTGGTATACTGCTGTTTAACGCGCTGGTCGGAACCATACAAGAAGGGCGTACCAGCCGCATTTTGGCAACACTAAAAACCTTTATTACTTCTGATTGTGTTGTTATTCGCGATGGGCAGACACGCATCATTAATGCTGCTCAATTGGTGCCTGGTGATTTGGTGCTTTTGCAACAGGGCCAACGAGTTCCTGCTGATATGCGACTTTTGACTGCACATAATCTTCATGTTGATGAAGCAATTTTGACGGGCGAATCTCTTGAAGTTCTTAAAGATAGTGCAGCAATAACGCAGACTGATCTTTCTATTTCCGAGCAACGCAATATGGTGTTTAAGGGTACATATGTGTTGACTGGCTCTGGCAGGGGTATTGTGGTAGGAACTGGTGTAAGGACCGAAATAGGGCGTATTCATGCATCTGCTCGAGAGCTTCAAACTGAAATACCACTCAAAAAAGAACTTAATAGTTTATCTGTTTGGATCTTGCTATTTGTGGTAACAGTATGTGTTATTCTTTTTATCGCGGGTATGGTAACCGGTAAACCGCTCAAAGAACTATTGGTGACACTTACGGCATTATTTATTTGTGTGGTGCCAGAAGGACTTCCCGTTGTATTGACTCTTGTTCTAGTATCTGGCGTGTATAGAATGGCAAAGCTGAGAGTTCTTGTAAAAAAAATGCAAGCAGTTGAAACGTTGGGGCGTACTGATGTTATTGTCATTGATAAAACAGGAACCCTTACGCGTAATGAAATGATGGTCAGTGATGTATGGTCAGATAATATTCATTGGCGTATTAAAGGGCAAGGTTATTATTCTGAAGGTTTAATACATAAGAACGATCATCCTGTAGATCGATGTGAATCTTATCCAAATTTTTTCATGCTTGGCAAAGCGTGCATTCTATTGAGTAACGGGCAAGTCAGTCGTACGCCTGAGCAAGATCGTTTTACCATTCAAGGAGATCCCACCGAAGTTGCGATGGCTATTTTTGGTCAAAAAATGGGAATCACACGTGATTCCCTTGAAAAAGAGTGGATCAAAGTGGCTGAGGTGCCTTTCGATTCAAAACTCAAATATCATGCAGTTGTGTGCCTACATAATAAGCAGGGCGTGATTTTTGTATCAGGTGCCCACGAAACAATCTTTACTTGGGTAGATTATCTACCTCCACAAGTCAAAAATGAATTGGGAGATTTTTTAGAAAAAGGGTTACGTGTAGTTGCAGTGGCATACAAGATGGTTGATGGAGCCGTACTAGAGTCTATCAATTCTGATCGTAAAAAAATTGAAGCACTGATTTTCAATCGGGCAACATTTTTAGGACTTTGTGGCATTCAAGATGCTATACGCAACGATGTTGCACCGGTAATTGAACAGACGCGTTCAGCGGGACTTTCTATTATTATGGCAACAGGAGATCATCAAAAAACAGCGCTCTATGTTGCTAAAACGGTAGGGATTTTCAGGGAGGGCGATCGAGTTATCAATGGAAAAGAATTTGAATCTATTTCTATATCCGAACAGAAAAAACAGTTAGGGTCGACCACTGTCTATTCGAGAGTAACTCCTGTTAATAAATTAAATTTAGTTAGATTGTTACACAAGCAAGGGCATGTGGTTGCCATGACTGGCGATGGCGTGAATGACGTTCCGGCTCTTGTTGCAGCTGATATCGGTATTGCCATGGGCGGCATCGGAACAGAGGTCGCAAAAGAGGTAGCAGACATAATTCTTCTTGACGATTCTTTTGTACGCATTGTGACTGCAATCAAGCAGGGTAGACATATTTTTTATACCTTGCGTCGCGTTATCCTTTACTTTTTTGCTACCAACATGGGCGAAGTACTTATTATGTTGTTTGCCATGTCATATCTTTTTATAAATCCAGGGTTTCCTTTGCCGTTGACAGCTGCTCAAATTTTGTGGCTTAATTTGATTACCGATGGATTTCTTGATGTTGCTCTTTCTATGGAGCCTATCGAAAAAGATTTGCTCGACAAAAAAATGATCACAAAACATCAACATTTAGTTGACAGTACAATTCTAAAAAAGACCTTATTTATGGCATTGCCTATGGCAATCGGGTCACTCGGCTTATTTATTTTGTATTACAAAGAAGATACTAGGTATGCAAGAACTGTTGCTCTTATGTCAATGGCTATGTTCCAGTGGTTTAATGCCTGGAACTGCCGTTCTGAGCGCAAATCTATCTTCTCGCTTGGGCTGTTTAGTAATCACTGGCTTATTGCAAGTACTTTATTCGTCCTTTTTTTACAGCTTAGTATTGTCTATGTCCCTGCTTTGCAGACTATTTTTAAAACGGTACCACTTTCGCTACAAGATTGGGTTGTGATATGCCTAGTTGCATCTTCTGTCCTGTTTTTAGAAGAGCTACGCAAATGGATTGCGCATGGCAAAGAAAATAATATTTCAAAGTTTTTTGCCTAGCTTCGACCAGTAGCCTGGCATTGACGAAAGATTAAGAAAACGGTATTTTTCTTATGTCGTGTTTATACTTTATTTCTAACGAAAGGTTAGGTTGCTCTCATGAAAAAAATGCTTATTTCATGTGTAGTATTAGTATCATGTGTTACTGGATTAATCTTGGCTGATGCTGCTAAAATACCCGGAAAAGTTGGGTATGTTAGTTCAACAGAAGTTATTAATAGCTCTAGAGTAGGCAAAGATATTAAAGGTAAACTTGATGCTGCATTTAAAAAATCCGGCACAGAAGTTCAAGCTGAAGAACAAAAAATAACCAAAGCGGTTAATGAATATAAGGCCAAAGAATCGACCATGGCAGAAACTGCTCGTGAGAGTGAGCAAGCAAGACTCATGAAAATGCGCCGTGATTTTGAGGGTATGGTTCAAGAAAAAGATGAAGAAATTAAGCGTTTGCAGGCAAAGTTAAATGAAGAACTGACTAAAGAGGCT
The DNA here is from genome assembly GCA_021818945.1 of bacterium. Lineage (GTDB taxonomy): Bacteria > Babelota > Babeliae > Babelales > Vermiphilaceae > JAKASV01. Next base: position 9,213 of record JAKASV010000009.1, read on the forward strand.
TTAAAAACTGCAACTGAACTTGCCCAAGCTGAAGAGCTTGATGTCGTTGTTGATATCGATTCAGGAAAAGTGCTTTATGTAGCATCAAATGTCAATTATACAAGCAAGTTTACAGAACGTATGAATAAGCATAGCGAAGTTGAAAATTCAAAGAGTGTCCCAGCAAAAGCGAAGGCTTAATGCGTACAACCTGATGATAAAATTAGCACATAGATAATACCGGTCATTTCTTGGCCGGTTTTTTTTACCCAAGGAATTTCGATGACTCAAGCATCAAAACCTGAAATCTTGGCAATCATTGGACTTGGCAATCCAGGTCAGGGCTACTATCATAACAGACATTCGATAGGTTTTCGCGTTGTAGAAGCTTTGGCTAATAGAGAAGGGGGTGTATGGCGTGAACGAGAAGAGATGTCTTTGGCAGAAGTTACCGTGTATGGTAAAAAACTGCTTCTTATTAAACCCCTAACATTTATGAATACTTCTGGTCGTGTTATTCCCTTTTTATCTAAGCGTGGTATAAAACCTGAAAATATTTTGGTTGTTCATGATGAACTTGAACAACCATTTGGCAAAATATCAATACGCGAGGGTGGAAGTGCACGAGGGCACAATGGTTTGCGGTCAATTATTTCAGCTTGTGGAGAGCATTTTTTTCGTATGCGTTTTGGTATAGGTAGACCTGAACAAAAAGAGCAGGTTCCATCGTATGTATTACAAAATTTTTCTGAATCGGCTGAAGATGTGGAATGTCTGATTGACGATGCCGTTACTATGCTTCTTGAATATATACGTAGATAATCTGCATGATCTGTTGGAAATCCGGTGTTAGTGTCTCATTAAAAATAGAGGAGTGGCACTTGCTTCATAAAATTCACCATCATGGACAAATGTTACTCTGGATGTAGCATGAGGTAAAAGTGGACACTGAAAAGAGTCAATAAACGTTTTATGGGTGTCATGAGTGCTAATCAATACCTGTGCAGTTTTGTCCTTAAACTCTCCTTCTTGTGTAATCGAGAAATCAAAACTGCCTATGGTGCATTCTGCTTTTTCCGTATCATCGGGAATCTCTACAATTTTCCCTGACGTATTTTTGTGTGTTGTTAGTTTAATGGCGAGAGAATGTAAATAGTGTTGCTGTTTTTCCATTGCTCTCATAAAAGGCGAAATAAAGAGTAAGATTCCGATAATAATTTTTGTTTTCATTAACTTTCCTATTTTTTAAAGTCCTGGCAGTACCATATTATTATAGCAAAATTTCTTAATGAACAAACCGATTTAGTTGAAAACATTTTTTTCAATAATAAACCCTCTGACCATATCTGACGATCAGAGGGCTATTTTGTATCTAGAGCTAATTGTATATGTTAACGACAGTACAAGCTGCGAAGTTGCTCAAGTATTTGACCTAAGGCATTATCACCCGTGTTGTTAGTTCTGCCCCAAAATGGATGATCGGTATTGTTGATAATATGAGTATTGCCAGTGCTCCTCAAGCTGTCTCTAAGTTGCTTATTTTGAAAAATTTTAGCTGCATAAATGTCGGCCATGAGTTTAATTTTAGCTTGACGTGCCAGTTGGTGCCCGTTATGGGCTTGAAAAGCCTCGCTCACTGTTGTGTATTGATCACCTTCAAATTCAAAAGGAATGGCATAAGAACTACTAAGCATGGTTATTATGCTGCCATCAACTGGACAATGAGTATAGATGATGCCATTATGTCTGCAAAATAATAATTCACCAGTTGCCGTTTGGCCGTGTTGATGTTCAATTACTGTTATTTGGCTTGCTTTATATGTGGCAGGTGTAGGTGCAGCGGCAGCAGGTGCGGGTGCATGATGTGGTGCCGCGGCAGCAGCAGTAGTAGGCTGATGTTGCTGCAGATACTGAGCTAACATCTGTCTTATCTGTGGTAGATTTCTTCTGATTGTTTGGAAACAACAGTTCCTGATGCGCATACCATTATACGTTGCTAATGCTTTTTGCGTTGAATTATTAAGAGCAACAAAATTGAGAAAATCATTGGCGTCTACCCAAGCATAGTCAATTTTTTCATAATGAGGTACGGCAGGACCGTGCCTTAGTATTCCTGCATCAATAAAGGGTACTTCTACAAGGAACATATGATAGCCCCATTGACTTTGAATATCTAAATTCACATGCGTTTGGAACCATGCAATACTATGTCCGTAATTGTTTTTGCCAAACACATAACGTGTTTCTTCAGTAAATTCCCGCGCAGCAGTTGTCATAGGAGCTTCACTCGGCTTATCTGCTTTGCCCCCAAAATCGGTCCATTGTCCTTGAGCTGAGCCAAAACCCTCTCGACCAATTAAGAACCAAAGTCGACTATTATGATAGCAAAATGGCAATCCGCCTGCATCAGGCAAAAGATGTGCAACATGGCTTAATAATACTAATGAACTGGCAACAAGATATTTTCTTACATTTTGTGATAACATTGGGGATAATCCTTTCTTTTATAATTATGGTAAACAACTGTAAATTAACTAACTTTATTTGATTTATCTTAAAAATATTGATAACAAGTATAAATTTGAGACTTTTTGTTAAAAATGTCAATATGTATTATAAAATTTTTTATTTAAAATAAATATTGTTGATATTCTGAATATAGATTTGCTAATATGTAAATTAAGAAAGAGTATTTAGGGTATTTCGGGGAAAGAAGGAGTTGTTATGAACTTGTTATTTCGGATTGGTCTATTATTAGGCTTTATCTTTATTGCGCAGGTACATGGTGATGAAAGAATTATCGATGCTATCAAATCTGGACAAAAAGATCTTTTACAATCTTTAATAAGCGGTGGGCTAAACGTTAATGTTGCTAATCAAGAGGGAAAAACTCCTTTGCATGAAGCGGTCAGCAAGGGTGATGAAAAAATAATAGAAATGCTTCTGGCTGCTGGTGCAAACCCTAATGCAAAAAATTATTTGGGACAAACGCCATTGCATATACTTGCAAATAGTAGCCCTATAGCGCCGTCTAATGCTGATCGTATCATTGATCTTTTGTGCAAGCATGGTGCTCAGATCAATGCCCAAGACGCCAATAAAGCGACGCCCTTATGGGATGCTGCTAGTTGTGGCTGGACGAATATTGTCAAGAGTTTGCTTGATCATCATGCTGATCCTGTTTTGTCTGGTCCTAATGGAGAAACAGTTGTGCATGCCATTATTGGCATTAGGGATTATCACGAGAAAGAAAGATTGGATATACTCAAGCTTTGGGTTAGTAGGTACAAGGATCTCAATATTAACACTCCTGATAAAAATGGTAATACTCCGTTGCATAAAGCAGCCGATGCAGGCAAAGCCATGCTAGTAAAGTTTTTGATCAATGAGGTTCATGCAAATCCTATGATTGCAAATCAAGAAAATGAATTGCCTCTTCACTTGGCTGTAACCAGAGGAAATTTGCCTACAGTAAAAGCCTTACTGGAAGCTAATATTGGTATATCGGGTCATAGGTTAAAAAAGAGTATGATAAATGCTCAAAATAAAGAAGGCAATACACCATTAATTCTTGCTACTTGGAATCAAGAAAAAGATATTGTTGAGTACCTGTTGAGTGTTGGCGCAGATTATTCGATCAAAAATAAAGTGAATCAAACAGCTGTCGATTTAGGTATGCTTAATAATGATCTATAGGTAAAATTTTTGACAATTGTTTAAAGTAACACAACGAACAAGTGCGCCAAAGCAAAGAAAAGCATAAAGACAGCCCCGGTTCAAACGGGGCTGGTTCATATCTTTATAACTTATTTTAGAGCTTTCTAAGCCAGTCTTTTATAGAGTCCTTAATTTTGCTGTCAAATTTGCCGCTGCCGCCTTGGATTAACAAGTTGCTTCCTCCACCATTAATATGATGATTTTCTTTTAGCCATGCGCCAAATTTTTTCAAATTAACCCTGTCTGCTAAAGTGCCTGAAAGTTGACCGACAAAGAGCGTGTGGTCATCTACTGAGCTTATTAAGACATAAAAACCGGGCTTTTTGCTATTTAAATCAATCGCAATTTCTTTAAGTTCGTCATGTGTGTAATTGTCCACATGTATAAACAAGAAAGGAATGTCGTTGATACTTTCAATTTCAGATAACCATTGGGGTCCATAAGCTTTACGGAGGTCTTTTTTAAGTGTTTTAATAATGGTTTTCTGTTCTTTACTATTTTTTTTGTAGTCACGTATAGTTTTTAAAATATCTTCTTGAGGTACTTTGCATTCATTGCTTAGTTCTTTCATGTCATCAAAAAGACGTTGAAAGAGTGTCACTGCTCCTTGTCCTGTATAGGCAACAATACGACGATTGCCAGCTGAAATAGTCTTTATTTCTGTAATTTTAAAAGAGCCAATATCCCCGGTTGCATGTACATGGGTGCCGCAGCAAAGTTCAACTGAAAATTTAGGTATTGAAACGACACGAACTCTTTCAGGAACATATTTTTCCTCAAAAAAAGCGAGCGCACCTGCTTTTTTTGCTTGATCAAAGGAGAGATACTCAATTTCGAGTGGTTTGTTTGCTTGAATTTTTTTGTTGATCAGTTTTTCTATGCGGTTTAAAAGTTCATGTGAAATCTGAGCATTGCTTGTAAAGTCAAAGCGCAAATAGTCGGCAGTTACAAAAGAACCCGATTGTTTAATATTCTTGTCAACTAGTTCAATGAGCGCTGCTTGTAATAGGTGCGTTGCAGTATGGTTGCGCATGATAGCATTGCGATATTCTTCGTCAACTTTAACAGTAACGGTATCTCCAACTTTGATAGTCTTTGGGGTATGTATAAGAGCAGCAACCATGCCAGAGATGAGTCGGACATCTTGGGTATCTACCTGGTCACGATCGACAATGAGAGAACCCCGATCTGGTGACTGTCCGCCACCCATAGCAAAGAGAGGGGATTTTTCAGTAATAATCCAAGCAGTTGATCCTGCTTTGATGCTGGTAACTTGTTGAACATGTTCATCGACGATGGCAACAACTTTTGTTTTGGTTGTCAATTCATCATAACCAGTAAATTCACAGGTTATATGTTCCGGTAGTTGCAGGTAGTCTAGAGCTTCGTGAATAGGTTTGCCTGAGCGTTCTTGTTGTTTATTCATTTCTTCTTCGAATCCAAGACAATCGATATCAAAACTCTTTTCTTTGGCTATTAATGTAACAAGTTCTATGGGGAACCCATAGGTATCATAGAGCTTAAATGCTTGGTCGCCAGGTATAATTTTTGTGTCTTTATTTTGTTCAAAATATTTTTCAAGTAATGATTGGCCTCGTACCAAATTTTCTGCAAATTTCTCGACCTCTTGGCGCAAAGTCTTGGTGATCGTCTCTTTTTGTTGGACAAGTTCAGTGTATACGCTGCCTAATTGCTCTATAACGACTTCTGAAAGCTCTGGCAAAAGACTTTTCTCAGTAAGCTTACGAGCAAATAAAGCTGCTCTGCGAATAATTTTACGTAATACATAGCCGCGTCCTTCATTTGAAGGGACACATCCATCAGCGATAAGCATTGATGAGGAACGTGCATGTTCTGCAACCACGTTAAATGCTGCCTTTAACAGATCTGGTTGCTCCGTATATATAAGTCCGGTAATTTCTTCTGTTTTGTGTCTGATAGGGGTAAATAAATCGGTATCATACACAGAATCTTTATCTTGCATAATAGTACACAGCCGTTCTAGCCCCATGCCTGTATCTACGCCAGTTTTTGTGAGTGGTTTTAGCGTACCATCTTTTTGGCGATCATATTGCATAAACACATTGTTCCAGATTTCAAGGAACCTGTCGCAGTCGCATGCAGGACCACATTCTTCTATGTTTTTGCAGCCCCATGCAGGTCCACGATCAATATGAATTTCAGTACATGGTCCGCATGGTCCCAGGTCTCCCATAGCCCAAAAGTTCTCTTTTTCACCAAGACGATAGATTTTATGGGCAGGAACCCCTTCTTGCTTGTTCCAAATTTCATAGCTCTCGTCATCATCTTTGTAAATCGAAACATAAAGTTTTTCTTTAGGAAGTCCCATTTCTTTGGTTATGAATTCCCATGCATAGGCGATAGCCTCTTTTTTGAAGTAATCACCAAAGGAGAAATTGCCAAGCATTTCAAAAAAAACCAGATGCCTTTTGGTAAATCCGACGTTTTCAAGGTCATTATGCTTGCCGCCAGCACGGGCACATTTTTGAACCGTCACTGCTCGCTTGTAGGCTCGGGTTTCTTTTCCTAAAAAGACATCTTTGAATTGATTCATACCAGCATTAGCAAATAAGATCGTTGGATCTTGTGCCGGAATTAAAGATGAACTAGCTATATGGGTATGCCCTTTATGTACAAAAAAATCGACAAATTTTTGGCGAATGCATTTTGATTCCATGATATTGTACCCGATTTACAGAAAGCTTTTTAACTGAAACTCGCACGTTAAGCTTTTTATATAACATATTAAAGCTTAATTTGCATAATAGTATAAAAGAAAATTGAAAAAATTCAAGAAGGCCAAAAGGCTAGGATCTATATGATCGAATAAGGACCGGCTGTTTAGAGCAAGCATATAAGCTTTACTTTACTGAATCAGGATAGTCTTTGATAGAGAGGGTATACAAGAAATATTCACCGGGATGGTCGCAAGGTATTGATCTAAAATTAAGTTTTGAATAAAGAGCTTGCATTGTGTCATGTCCGATTTTTATAAAGGTCTCGATAGTGTCGACCGCTGATTCATGTCTGAGTCGTTCTATAGCATGTCTCAGAAGGAGTTCCTTGAAACTGATGTTTTTAAATGTAACTTTATCTTGTTCTGGATGTAATCCGATTAACGTAATGGTGCCGAAGGCTTCAGGCCTGGTGGTATGTTGGCTAACAATGGGAGCTTTTATGAGTGATGAATAACAGACGAACCCGACTGTTCTGTTTTTTAGACGAAGTACACTCGTATAAGAGGTTGTTAAAGTTCTGAGGTTTAAGCGTTCAAATAGTTTCTCGCTATGATCGTTTTTTAAGATAGTAGTAAGAGGGGGACTTTTGGGTTGTAGTTGAAGACCAAAATCGGCGTCATCTGCTGGTCTGCCCGATAGCTCTCTCAAGACCGAGCATTTGTCCATAATGTCTTGAACTTCGGCTAAATCACGTTCTTCGCAATAGGGTTCAATCACGGGAGTTTGTCTTGCAGTAGTATCCATTGCAGATAGTTTTGGCATTAGGACTGATAATGTTATTATCGCTAAAGTAAAAAGCTTGATTTTATTCATGGCCGTCCTTTGTAGAATTTTTTTATTGAAAAATTATTGAGTATATCATTATATCGTTAGATATTTTAATGTAAATTGATTTGTATGATTTTGAAATAATTTGTTTGCCTTATACAAGAATAAAACAATGAGAATTGCTGTGACGTAATCCTGTTATCAACTAAGTAAAGAAGTTCCTTCATCAGCAGGTTTATCATTAATGCTTACTCTCACTTCATGCAAGCGGCCTTCATAGCAGGCATCAAAACGAGCAGAATAGGCACTCATCTGCTCGCGCGAAAGCAGACTGGTAGACATGGTACTGGTATCCTGAGAGAGTTTTTTTCCCATTGACCGATTTGTAATCTTAGATGCCAAGAATGAGAGACCTGCCAACCCAGTAAGACCTATACCGGCCCATATTGTTGCTGAAAGCATACGCTGATCAGCCGTCAATGATGAGCTGTTTGTAGACATGAGGGATTCTTGATGAGCAGCAGTAGGTATGGCTCCTGCAATTAAACATCCAAGAGCAGACAAAATAAGGGCAGCTGGAATACCCCAACTTGTTAATCTAGTACATTTTTTAACTGATCTTGTATTAAATCCTGGCATAAATGTTAATGTGGTATATGCGAGCTGATGACCTTTACAAGCAAATAATTCTTGGGTTACAGAGGAGGATGCTCGGGTTAACACAGAGTTAGTTTCGTTCGTTATTTTGTTACTTATAGTAACATTATGCCAGTGAAGGTTGCCGCAGCGTATGTTTTTTATGAAATAGCTTGTTGGGGCATCGGACGATGCAGGGCTGTTGAACATAAATAGTGGTAAAAGTACATTTGGAGAATCAGCTGTCTGTATGTAGTTATAGGGAAGAATTAATGTTTCAATACATACTTCTTTTGAGTTGCTTTGATTAACAACGGTAGGAATAGTATGTGTATCAAACAAAAAGAGTGTGATGTTCCGTAAATCATGAGCTTTTAACAGGATAAGTGCGGTACCTTTTTTGATAGTGATGATACGTGACTTCTCTGATGTATGATCTATAGCTTGAGGTGTAATAATTTTGATAAGTTGTGTCTCCAGAATTTCAAAATCATCGTGTGCTGGCCATCGGACATACGGAATATTATTCGGGTTATAAAAAATATGAGGGCAATGTTCATCTATAACTGGAATGGGAGATATGAATATGCCGGGAAACTCCGTCATGATATCACGACTGGTCAATGGTCCTTGATGTAATTCTGAAGAATAGGTATCTTTTCGCGGGTTAATATCATCTAGAATAAAGCTTGTCGTATTTTCTCCTGCATGGGATGCCGGGTTGATAACCGTATAATTGAGTATAATAGGGTCGCCATCTTCTTGTAGATAGGGCAATGTTCTATTGCTAAAAGATCCACTAAAATTAGCAAGATATACCAAAAGGTTTGTCCAGATATCATTATTAAAAAAAATAAGCATATCTCTAAATTGATGGTGACTAAATCCTGCAATTGTCGCCCGGCTTCCGACGTCATCAAGAAAAATATCCCAAACGATTGCTATCTGTCCTGGCCTTTGTTCTTCTTTTGTCACAAATAGTTGTTTGAATGTGCCCAACACGCTTTTTTGTTCTATCATAGAGGGTCGCTCTGAAAATGAATGCAGGGCAAAAGGTTGCTCTATTTTTTCAAACGTGTCGAGTTTTAATCCAGAAGGCCCCTCAAATAATTGGCCAAAGGGTATAGATTGATTGTCTATAATTACGCGATGATGAGCTTGCGGGGTCAAAAGTAAGAGGCCGCTATGGGGTATGCGGTAACAGTCCCATAAAGAGGATAAAATTGATGGCAAAAGACCATAGGCCCTAAATTTGCTTTGATCTAATTTCAGAATCTGGAGCCAAAAAGATTCACGTGTGAGAATATATGCCTTAGGGTTATTAAGAGCCTGAAGAATGGTGTTCTTGCAGTCCATAAGTTCACTGTCTTCTGTTTCACCTATGCCAAGAACTATCAATAAATTTCTAGAAGACCAGGGTATATCGGTATTTTTCACGGCCCATGTATGTAATGCTTGAGCGTCCCAGGATGTACCAATTGCGATACGTTCAATGGCATGGTCGGCACTGGTGCCAGCCTCTGAGCAGACAAGGGTGCTTGCTTGAAAAATAGTTGCAATAATTGTCAGTCCTAAAAAGAAGAAACGCCTTCTCATATATTTCCTATCTGTATATACAAGTATATTTATGATATTTTATAAATCTATTTTGTTATTTAAAAAATTGCACAAAATTTATTATATATTAATTTTTCAATGATGCAATTACAATCTTTAGATATATAATTATCATAGCAGACTGACTTAGATATGTAGAGATCCGCCGTGCAGGTAAAAAAAGAGAACAGTGTTTTATTTACCATGCGAAATTTATTGCAATATTGCTCAATATCATAATTGACGCTATACTCTTTATATCGTCTTTGGGAAGTCGTCTAATGGCAGGACACAGGATTCTGGCTCCTGGAGTAGAGGTTCGACTCCTCTCTTCCCAACCATTTTTTGAGATACATAAAACTAAATTTATATATGAATCTTATGTGTTTATAATGCTGTGAATCGTGGACAGACATGTTGCTTGTTCTGCAGTTATCTTGTTTAAAAGATATTCTTTAAGAATAACAAGCTTTCTTAAGTCCCAAAGAGCTAGAGTTTTGGTTCCAGCAGTGGCAAGTAGAGTACCGTTTGGATGAAAATCTGAAGAATAAAATGTGTGGTTAGTTGGTTGCTGAAAATAACAAATATGTTTAAGGCATCTATGTATCCTTGTATCGATAAGGTGTAAAAGATTGCGCATTCCCACGCATGAAATCATGTTGCCATCTGGAGCCATGTTGCCCTGATGGATTTGATCATGAAGAGTCCAGTCATGCAGGTGTTTTCCTGTCAGCAGATCCCAATATTGGATAGTTCCATTGCGTAAACAGACAATGAGAAATCTATTATCGGGTGCAAGCATAACTGATGTCATTTGCGTACGCAGACCGGGAATAAATGAAGACGTATACGTTGATTTTTCTGAAAGTAGCATGAGGGCATCTGCGCTGCAGCATAAAGCATCCTTATTATGAGTGTACGTCAATGGAATAATTGGTTCAGGTTGTTCATGCGTATAAAAAGGACACGTGGTGTTCTTATGTAAGTCCCACGTATAGACCATTGTTTCATTTGCTGCTAAGGCTTGAGTGCCGTCCCTGAATATGCATGGTTGGCATAAAGTTTTTAAAGGACAACGATTGAAAAAATCTTTACGTTTATAATCATATAAACAGGGTCTCTTTTCTGCGTCAATGACTACCAAGGTGTCGCTGCCCTGAACCCAGTCAATAGGGCTGTCACGAAATGTATCAAGAAACGATACGAGTTTCGATTGTTGTTCTATATCATAAATTGCCAGTCCCAAGAATCCGCGACCCTGGACACGACTTGCTAGTTTAGAGCCGTCATACGAAAATTTTACGATGTCAAAATGTTTTGTAGCTGGTGCCATAAGTTCTTTGAAATCGATCGGGCACTGTTGCGTATAGGATGTTACGATGCCTGGGTTTTGTCGTGTTATAAATTGAGCTACATGTATTGATTGATCAGTAATAGCTGGTATTGGGTCTGCATTTAATATGCCCCTTGCAGCTCGTTCAAGGGCATTGTTAGCTATGATTATGCGAGCTGCTTGTCCAGCAGCAAGAGTGGCTAATGATTTGGGTCTAATGTAAGTTTCCATTGCATACATGTTACACAAGATCAATGTCGAGGCAATACAATAACGCATTTTTCTTTTCCTCTAAAGAGTTACTGACGCAAATGCCTTGCTTAATGTCTCATAGATGGTATTTAAATCGAAAGAAATTACTTTAGTTTTACCTATGGTTGGCATAAAATTGGTGTCACCATTCCAACGTGGTAATAGATGAATGTGAAGGTGTGCTGGTATGCCAGCGCCAGCAGCTTTGCCTATATTGATACCTACATTTACACCTTCAGCTTTGAGCGCCATTTTGATGGTACCAACACTTGCAGTTATGAGTTCCATCAATTCTGCTCGAATTTTTGGGGCTAATTTATCAAGGCTGTCGACATGATTGAGGGGCAATATGAGTATGTGGCCAGCATTATAGGGATATTTATTAAGTATGATTATCGAGTGATCAAATCGCTTTATGATGCCATGCTCAACATCTTTATCACTTGCAAATTGATTGCAAAATACACAGCTTTCTTCTGATGCTCCTTCATTTTTCCCTTCCTTGGTATCATTTGTATATTCGCTGCGCCATGGCGCATATAATATTTTCATAGAATCTCCTTTATTGATTTTTTATAGTGTTACTTTAGTTTACGTGCGGGATGTCCACTGTGTCTATACATTTGGCTAATCAATGATTTATATAGACAGAACATACCGTTTTTAAAAATTTATTCAATGTATTGTAAGATAGAATTTTAAATTGATATAGTTAGGATGTTTTTTGGGGCATAGTCTGACTTTGATGGTGATGGTTAAGTGATAATGAGGTTCAGAGGAGGGGGGAAATAAAATTGGACAAATTCGGCTGAAGAGTATTAGATGTGTGGCAAATTATTAAAGGGAATGATCATGAAAAAAATATTAGTATTGATGAGTCTTGGTCCATCGATGGTCCTTTGTGCAGGTGGAGTCACAGAAAATAAGAAAATTGTTCAGAAGCCTGGATCTGTTTATGAAGGTATTGCACGCGTAACAAGTGAGAAGTTGTCAAATGTGGTCAATTGGCTCAAAGGAGCAAGTGAGTCAGACCAGCAAGCTCTTTTAGATATGGTTGCATACAAGCTTGATAAAATTGGTGGCCGGATTGATACATTAAAAGAGCAGATTGAGAAAAAGTTGAGCGCTGAACAGAAAAAGGAGCTTCAAACATTAAAAAGCAAGGTTGTTGCGCAGATCGAAAAAATTCATACAATGACGCCTGAAATGAAAAAGAAATGGCGTGAACAACTAAAATTCAAGTTTGATCAATTACCTCAAGATATCATGCTTTTACAAAAGAAGTTCGAGGCAGTACTCCCTGAGGATGCGAACGAGAAGTTTGATGAGCTTCATGGAAAGGCAGCTAAATTAGTTGATTGGATTAAAAATTTGCCTCAGACAGATAAAGAGGCTTTAAAGCAGGCTTTGCAAGAGAAAACTGAGAAGCTAGAAAAACGTGTTTCTGTGTTGAAACAACTTGGGCGAGATGTAGAATATGAAGAAATTAAAGGGAAGATTGCTGACTTTATTACTAAAGTCAAAGAAAATACGGGGGATATCAAGGATAAAGCAGTAGAATTGTATGAAAAAGCTATTGAGGCACTCAAGGGGGGTAAGAAGTAAGGGTGGAGATGATTTTATAAAAATAGTTGTTTTATGGCTTAAGTTAAAATGAAGTGCAACACATTTCTAATGTATAATTATTTTTAGAATAAGATAATTATACAAGAAAGAGGTGTTGCATTTCATATTAGACTAAGCAATGTTGGACTTTGTGAAGTCCATAAAGGAATAATTTTTTTGATTTAATTTTCTCGAAGCTTGTAAGCAATGGTACAGGCTTTAGTTAATGAGCAGGCATGTTTGTTAATTGATTGCCATGGGTCGCCTATAGTTTCAAGTCGTTTGAATATGTTTTTGATCGTATACAGATCTGGTTTTAGTCTGGCGTTGGCAACCTCATGCCAATACAATGGTGTTGCCACAGAGGCATGCGGTGTTGCACGCACAGAATAGGGAGCGACGCCTGTTTGGCCGAATGCATTACGCAAGGTATCGATAAAAATACGGTTGCCACGTTTTTCTTTGCGAATTTCTAGAGTAAACATTGATGGATATTTGTTAACAAAGACTGAACCTATAGTCTGCGCGCATGAGCGGACCCAATCGAAAGTATGTTGCCGTTTTATGGGCACGACAACATGTATACCCCGAGAACCTGTTGTCATGGGAAATGATTCTAAGCCAATCTTTGATAAGAAATCATGAAACATAAGAGCTGCCTTGCGAATTTCTGAAAAATTAGTACCAGATGGGTCAAGATCAAAAATCATGCGATCTGGGATTTCTAGTTTGTCGACTTTGCTTAACCAAATATGAATGACAATGCAAGCTTGATTAGCCAGATAGACAAGTGTTGCCGCGTTGTCGATAGTGACATAGTTCACGCGGCCATTCTCTTGTTTGGCAATTGAAGTTCTTGAGATCCAAGATGGGAAATAGTCGGGCGCATCTTTTTGATAAAAACTCTCATCATTGATGCCATTCGGAAAGCGTTGCATTGATATGGGCCTTTTTTTTACATAGGGTAACATAATAGGCCCAATCTGAGTATAATAGTTAATTAAATCTTGTTTGGTTAATTTTGATGCGGGAAAGAGTATACGCTCTTCATTGCTTGTTTCTATTATATAGCGACCTGCTTTAATTATCCCCATCTGATTCCTTTTGTATGGAAGTCATAGTTCTACCAGTCAGAGCTGATGGCACAGTGCATAAAAGTCCTAATAGAATTTGCATTTATACTATGTTTGTGTATAATTGATATATGTTAGCTTCTCCTGCTTTCTGTGTTTGTTGATCTAAATTTGATGAAATAATCTTAAAATTATTATTAAGGGATGTGCAATGAATCATGTAAAAATATTACTGGGATTACCAATTCTGCTATTTAATCTGTTATCTGTTGCCATGGATACGTCGAAAGAAGACTATTATTTTCGTGGACATAAGTTGTTGCAAAAAGACCTTGTTATTGATAGGTCTATGGGCAAAGAAGATGTCAGTCCTTTTTTTGTGCTTGGCGAGTTGGTAATCGTTTCGCAGGAGTCTGATTCGTGGACATTGGCAAAGGTTACTGAAAAGAGACCTTTTAATCGGTACCAGGTAAACCTATTAAAAAATGGCTCCCACATGATTTTGGATCAAAGTTCTATGGCTGTATTAAAACCAATTTGGCATTGTATCTATCAACCAACGGTGAGCCTTGCAATGTTTGACGAGATTCTTGATATCTACTTAAAAAAAATTGAAAGTAAGGAAACCCCATTTGTGCAGTCATCTATTCTTAAACCAGAAAAAAAGGTGATAGTTGTTGGCGATCTGCATGGATCTTTTTCTTCGTTGGCTCATCATATGCAGGATTGGTATAAAAAGGGGATTATTTCTGAAAAATTAAAACTTCATCCTGATTACACCCTTGTATGTACCGGCGATTATGTTGATAGAGGTCCTGATGGGGTAGAGATTCTGTATGTGCTTATGAATCTTAAATTAGCAAATCCGAACTCGGTTTTTTTGATTCGCGGTAATCATGAAAGCGAGAACGTATTTCGAGATTCTGATTTTAAAAATGAATGGTTAGCCAAGTTCGGCAAAAATCAATTTTCTCTGGCCGTTTTGAATGATTTGTCGCTATTATTCAAAACGATGCCTCATGCGGTAATTTTAGGCCGTACAAGTGGCAATCTCTATGATTGCATTATGTTCAGCCATGGAGGAGTAGAGAATGTACAGCACCTTTTGGGGCATGTTATCGAAAAGCATGCATGCAGTCCACTCTCTGGTATAATCACCCATCCATTGCAAGACTTGAGTGTCGACAATGACTTTAATTGGATGGATTTTTATGCTACGGGTTCACGAAATCCTCATCTTATGTGTAAGTCAGAGCGGGGTGGTGATGGGTTAATGTGGAGCTGGGCATTATTTAATGTTTGTCTGCAACGTTGCTTCACGACCTTAGATGAAACTGCCCCTTACAGATACCAATTGAGGGCATTGTTCCGAGGACATCAACATATGGAGGGCGGGATTACTCAGTTGCTCGAAAGATCTCTTGAAGATGGTGTGAGCTGGAAAAAATTAGAGGATGGACATGATTATCCTGTAGACATGCGTAGTGTATATACGTTTATTTCGTCGCCTGAAGCCTTGCCTAAAGAGTGGGCTAAACATGATGCATATGGAATTATTTCTATTAGAAATGATGCATGGATATTGACCACTCATATCAAGGAACGAATTTTGGCAAGTATTTCAGACGATTGAAAAAAGTAGAGCAAAGCGTATACTGAGTTAAAGAATAGATAGTATAAAAATTATATTTGAATTTGCACTATTGAAAATGTGGGGTAATTTATGCACTATACAAGAGCATTTTTAAAATTAACGCTAGGTTTGTGTGTTCTGAGTTGCGCACTTGTTACCTATGCAATTGTGTCACATAAACAGATACAGTTACCGGAGAATTTAAGGCACATCCAATTAACTGATTCACAAGTAAAGTTATTTTCAGATAAACGTACAATTAAGCCTGAAGTTGGGCAGATTGTGATGTTTGGCCTTCAGAATGCTACATGGGCATTCGGGGTTGTGAGCAAGTTTTTGCATGATGAATATTATGAGATTTCTGCTTTTGATAATCCATCGATACACAAAACGCTCCCATTAAGTTCAATTAAGACATTGCATTTTACGTGGAATCAGCTTTTTCAACCAACTATAAGTCTTGAAGTAATGCGTGATTTACTTGATGAGCGCATCGATTATTATCGGACGCACGGTGCTCCTGATGGACATGGTATGATTTTGTCTGCGCACAGTAAGATAGCCATATTAGGTGATTTGCACGGAAATTTTAGTTCTTTGCAAAATCATTTAGCACGGATGTATAAGGATGGCTTGATTGATGATCAGTTTCACTTAAAACCAGATTGTTATGTCGTTGGATTGGGTGATTATGCTGGCGATGGCTGTCAAGGGATCCTAGTGCTGAAAACATTATTAACATTACAAAAACTTAATCCGGATCAAGTATTCTTATTATGCGGTGACCATGAAGATGCATCGAATGCTCAGATTAATGGATTCCAAAAAGAATGGTATGGTGCTTTTGGCCGCACAAAGAAGGAATTTTGTCTCTCAGAACTTGTCTGGCTAAAAATGCTTATGATTTGGAAATCTTTGCCAAAGGTCCTTCTTGTTGGGCTTCAGATGCCAAGTACGCAACGGTATGATTTTCTTATGTTTTGCCATGGAAGCTGTGACATGGCATGGCGACCTGATGCTTTTATGAGTAAGTTGGTCGAAAAACATATTGATCAATGCTATAAGTCGCCATGTGTTATTGGATATCGCGACCAGCTTTGTCATGATTCCAGATCGTTTGTTACTGGTACATTTGTTGATGATGCAGATATTGCGAAAGTTCGAGCAAAAAAACCGGATGGTCAGGATCAGAAAACAATATTGAGCAAGTCAGTTTTTGAGCAATTTATCAAGCATTTTGCCTCACGCATTGATAAAAAATATATGTACCAATATTGCCTGTGTGCGATAGTACGTGGACACGACCACATTCCTGGTGGCATAGTTGTTTTGAAAAAAAGTAATCTCAAGACATGGAAACCTTTAAAAAATAACAAGGTATATGAAATTGAGCCTTGTTCTGTGTATACCTGTACTTCCGGTTCTCAATGTATGTCTAAAGCAGGTTGCTTTGATGGAGCGTATGGTCTGATTCGGGCTGGCTCAAATGGCCATTGGTATATATCTTCACATCGAGAATAATAATTCACTTGCCATCTGACATAAACTTGATTTTTACTTGTTCCAGCTTTGAGTAGACTCTTCATTCGGTATTGACTTAAATTTGTAGGGTCGATAATGCGCGGGCATCCAACTTTTTGCCCACCAGTGTATCCCAAATGCTCCCTTAATAATCCAATCATCTTTTTCGAAAGTCTTTTGATAGCAGCCGAGCGGATAAAAATAACTGGCAGGTAAGGCTATATCAATCATTCCATTTAGATCGGACATCAGGAAGAATGATCTGGTAAAATGCACTGGCCCGGTCTTTTTGGGAGCGCCTTTTTCATGCCAATCATCCTTGATAGTTTCAATACTGTGTTTTAATATTGGATGACCTGCGCAAGATCCCATGATACCAATACCAAGCTGTAAAAATTGTGAGTCTAGAGGCTGTATACCTATATAAAAATCATAGGTGTAATGCAAGATGTCAAGTGGTCGTAGACATTCAAAATCTGTCTCAACGTATACGCCACCATACTGATAAAGAATTTCAACGCGAGCCATATCAGCTTTTATGCCGTAATTATCGGTCTCGTCATAATATTTTTTGTTGTACAGTTCGAGTGCGTTAATTTCTTTTTCCGTCCACAGCATATATTGCCAACCATCTAGATGGAATTGGACCCAGGAAGTCATATAGGCCTTAAAGCATTCGGGCACTGGGCTGCCTAGCCATATTTGGTGAATTATTTTAGGGATATGTAGCTCTTTTGATGGCAAAATATTTGAAAGATTGTTCTTGTTATAGAGTCCTTTGAGAGAATGATACAAGAGTTTGCCGTCGATGCCTGTGATACGAGTTGTTGTTGCTATTTCATTGGGATACAGATTAGTCTGCATCGATTCGTCAAAATCAACAAATACCCAAGGGGCTAATCCCTTTTGAATGTAAGGTGCTGCCCAGGGTGCCTGACTGTAAGGTTTGTTTGCAAGGTCATATACCATTGCTTGACTGTAGGTGCTAAAGATAGTGCCTAAAAGAGTTAAGAATCCAGCTGAGAATAATTTGTGCATATAAAATCCTTCTAAGAATGTGTAATCTCAAGTGATGCGAGTTCAGCCTCCATCATTTCTTTAACCAGCGTTTGGAAGGTAATATGTGGCTTCCAGCCAAGAAGTTTACTTGCTTTGCTTGGGTCACCTAATAATAAATCAACTTCTGTAGGTCTAAAATATCGCGGATCAACGTGTACAAGCACAGTTCCTGTGGCTTTATCAATACCTACTTCTTGTACACCCTTGCCTTGCCAGACAATTTCGATATTAACATAGGCAAAAGCATGTTCGACAAACTCACGAACTGAATGAGTTTCTCCTGTCGCTATCACAAAATCTTCCGGGCTGTTTTGTTGGAGCATAAGCCACATAGCTTCTACGTAATCACGTGCATGACCCCAGTCACGTTTGGAATCGAGGTTTCCAAGTGATAAAACATTTTGTAAACCTTTTTTGATACGTGCTACTGCGCGAGTTATTTTACGGGTTACAAAGGTTTCTCCCCGACGTGGCGATTCATGATTAAAAAGGATTCCATTGCAAGCATACATACCATATGCTTCCCGATAATTTTTTGTTATCCAGAAGCCATAAATTTTTGCAGCTCCATAGGGTGAGCGAGGATAAAAAGGTGTGGTTTCTCGTTGAGGTGTTTCTTGGACAAGTCCAAACAGTTCACTTGTTGATGCTTGATAAAAGCGTGTTTTTTCTTTTAACCCGAGTGATCGGATAGCGTCAAGTATTACAAGAGTTCCAATTCCATCGACCATTGCTGTATATTCAGGTAGTTCAAATGAAACTTGGACATGACTTTGAGCTGCTAGGTTATAGACCTCGTCTGGTTGTATTTCTTTAATAAGACGTGTAACGTTGGTGGCATCGGTAACATCTGCATAGTGAACGATAAAATCGGTTTTTTTGAATAGTGATCGTTGTATTCTTTCAGCTTCTTGCATCAAATGGTCAATCCTGCCAGTGTTAAATGATGATGAACGGCGTTTTGTGCCATGGACCTCGTATCCTTTATTCAGAAGAAATTCTGCCAAATATGAACCATCTTGCCCGGTAACGCCAAATATCAAAGCTTTTTTTGAGTCAGACGCAGTTTGATTAGACTCAGGAGAGAGATTAAAAAAACAGATCATCAAGAATGTAAGTGCATATGATACTGTCAATTTATTTAACATATGTGGTGCCATAGCAAAATCCTTTTTATTAATACATACATATTCTCATATTCTATTAACTTCATAGATCTTTAGCTGAGTTCCTTGCTACCTCCACCTTCACAGGCAAGCTTATCAATGAGTAAGGTTAGCTCAGCAACCTGTATCAAGTGGTCTAATGGAATGGGTGTTACAAATGGTGTCTTTTTGACATTGTCAAAGAAGGAAGTGATTAATGCTTCATGTCCTTTATCTGCAATAGTAGAAGTTGTTGAGAATGAAGAAGGTAATCCATAACCAGTCATACGTACATAGTCATGTACCACTATGGATTTGGAATCATAAAATAGTTCCATCCGCTCTTTGCCTAAACGATAATGGCCTAATGATGTATATAATAATGTGGTTATTGAGCCATCAGAAAAATGTATTTGAGCGCTAAAATTGTCAGTCGGGAAAAGCATATCCTTAGATGAATGGAGAGATTCAACCGAGACTGATACTGGCTTGCTGTTGATTAAATAGCAGAATAAATCAATTATATGGCAGGCTTCTCCAATGATTCTTCCAGCTCCTATTTCTGTTTGTTCCCAGTGATCTTTGGGTAGATATCCTGCATTGACTCGGTAGTGAATCATAAGTGGTGATGTTCGCTGATCAACAGCAGATTTAATTTTGCTTACAAATGGGGCAAACGATCTATTATAATCGACGCACACAGGTGCATGTGGATTAGATTTGAAATAATTTCTAAATTCATTGAGCTCTTCAAAATCGGTAACCATCGGTTTTTCCATAAATACAGCCTTGCCATTATGTAGTGCACGCAATGCCTGTTGACTGTGAAATTTATGGGGTGACGATACGATGACAACATCGATTAAATCATCTTTAAATAAATCATTATCATCAACAAGAGCATTCGCGGCACCATAGAGCTTTGAAGCTGATAATGATCGAGCTATATCAGTGTCTACGACTGCATTGATTTTAACATCACACAATTTTGAGATGATAGGCATAAGGGTTACTTTAGCAAACCCACCAGCTCCCACGATACCTACAGATGTCATGCCGCCTTTTCGTGCAGGGATGTATTGTGTACTATGATTGACAAGATTGGTGCTGCGGCCTTCAGGCTCAACTGTTTTGGGGCCGTAGGAAATAACCATGCCTAATTGTTTTTTGTGGACAATCTGTTCGTATGCATACGCGATGCGTTCAAGCGGGGTTTCAGAAGTTATTAACGGATCAAGGTTTAATCGACCATTTTCCAAAAGATCCACAAATGATTGCATATTTCTATTTTCAGTCCAGCGAACATACGGATATGGATAATCCTGACTTTTTTGTTCATACAGTTGATCATATCTTCCGGGTCCATATGAACACGAGACAAGAACGTCAATTTCTTTATTGTATAAAGGGTTGCGATCCATGTTCATACCGACATCGCCGATGACAATGATTTTTCCTTTTTTGCGTGTAACTTGAATAGCTTGTTGTATGATTGCATCACTTTTTGAAGTTGCTGTAATGATAGTGACATCGACACCATATTGTCCGGTGCAAAAAACGATATCTTTAATGACGTCAGCATCGGTAGCATCATAAACAGCGTTTGCTCCGCATTCAAGTGCCATGGAGAGTCTGTCCGGTAATATATCTACTCCTACTACATTACAGCCAGCACATTTTGCAAGTTGTACTGTCAATTGTCCGAGCATACCCAGTCCCCATACACATACACATTCGCCAATTTGAACATTGGCGCGACGTAGCCCTTGCATGGCTGTAGCGCCGAGCGTAGTTACACAAGACTGTTTTAGATATTCTTGTTTGTGGATGCGAACAACCAGATTTTCTGGAACGCAGACAATGTCTGCATGGTTTGCAAAGCCGGAGCCTGCACATGCAACTAGGTCGCCAGTGCGAAAGTTTTTAACTTTTTTTCCTGTTGCAATAACATGTCCTGAGCATGAATAACCGAGAGTTTCAAGTTCGCCTCTTAATTTTCCTTTAATGAGTGTCGTTGTACTTTCAATACCTTGAGCAGATATGCTTGAAAGTACCTTTTCTATTTTTTTTGGTATATTACTTAAAAACAGACTTTGTCTAGAATTATTAATTGCAGCAACTTCAATACCAGAACTAATATAAGAATAGTGAACTGATACTAGGACTGAATAATCATCAAGTAACGGACGGCATACTTCTTTTACTACGATAGTTCCGCGGTCTAAAAACACCTGCCTCATGTGCAAAGCTCCTCAACATAGCTCTTAAATAATGGCGTGCATACTTTAACATGCCTACATACGGAGTGCAATAGTAGACATTGCTCTCCAATTTCTCGATTTACAGTGTGAAAACCAATAGATTGATACTGAGTGTATATTTTGCTGTTGTTATTATTATTCTCTTGCCAAAAGTAGCTGACAGAATTGTGGAAATTTGACTGTGATATATGCTTACATTCCTTCATGCCAACATCCTTTTTTCAAAACTACATATAGTGCATTATGATATTTTAAAAAAAGCATACATGTTTATACTTGAATTGCAATTTTACTACTTTTTTTATTGTATACATAAGAATGAGGTGGAGATTTATCTATGCATCAATTGATGCATCGTGGTATTGCACTGACATCCATATCAGAATATATAGTTGATCATGGACTGTGTGCTTCTTACTACCTCATCCACCTCACTCTTACTGTATAAAAATTGATTTCTTATAGTCAATATTTTTTTTAAAAATTTTTAATTAATGGTTGCTTTTGTGCCTTAAAAATTATGATATTTAATCTGATAGTACCTAAAGTACAATGGCAATAATAAACATAGTGAACAAAGAAGGAGTTTGTATGAAGATATTTCTCGATACTGCTGACATTTCGACTATAAAGCAGTGGGCACATACCGGAATTATTGATGGGGTTACAACTAATCCTACGCATCTGAGTAAAGCTGGTGGCGATCCTAAAAAAATAATCAAAGAAATTTGTGAACTGCTGCTCCATGGTTCTGTGAGTGTTGAAGTGACTGAACTTGATCCGGATATAGTCTATGCACAGGCAAAGGCGATTTCAGTTTTGGCTGATAACATTACTGTTAAGATTCCTTGTCATAGTAGATACTTTGAAGTTATCAAAAGATTAGTAGATGAAGATATTTCGCTCAACATAACGCTGATTTTTACTTTAACGCAAGGGCTTGCGATGTGTAAACTGGGGGTTGACTATATTTCCCCCTTTATGGGACGTCTTGATGATATTGGTAGTTCGGGTATAAAATTAGTGCAAGATATGGCCAATATGCGAGATACATACTCATATAATACTGAGCTTTTAGCTGCATCTATTCGTAGTGTTGATCAATTGCATGAGGTTATATTAGCAGGAGCAGACATAGCAACAGTTCCTGTAGCTGTGCTTGAAAAAGCAGTTTCTCATCCATTGACCGATAAGGGCATAGAAAAATTTTTGGCAGATTGGCAAGCGTTAGGAATTAGAAAGTTTCCTTAGAGAATACATATAATAAATATGTATAAAATGAATGAGGCAGAGATTAGATAAACCTAAAACCCAATTGCTCAGATCTTAGACGATGAAACAATCAATCACCATTCCTGAGTTTTTACAAGACACTAGGCCTTGAAGTCTCCCAAGGTTGGGTGGTCGGTTGATTTCAATACATCACCTCTCTACCTCAATACTTACCTTAGCAAATATGAGTTTTGAGAGTCAACAATTTATCGCAAATTTTTTTTAAATATGTAAAAAATGCTTTATTTTAGGTTACTTTTATGATGAAAATATGTTTTTTTACCATGCAATAAGCAGAATTAAGTTATCGGGCAAGATGCATGACATGCCGGTGCGAAAGACCTAGATTATTTTACTATGCTGGCGCCATATTTCTCTAGTGCCTGCGTACGTCTCATATGATGATATGCAAAAGTATATTCATCGATTTCATCTGGAATATCTTGTAAAGTTGTCAGAGGGAATGATGAAGGATCTTTGTTTACAGTACGTGAACAGTAAGCATTAAGGGCAATTTGTTTTTTATAATGAGAATCTATGTCAAATACTAATGATACAAGATTTTCTGGGCTTATGTTGTTCTGAAGCGTATGTTCTTGTTGTTCCCGATTTTGTAATGTAACAAAGATATTATGAACTTCTTGGTCCTTGAAAGATGGAGCATATGAATATGCCTCCTTTTGATCATGCAGATGGTACAATCTTGAGATGTTTGTGGGTGCGTGGTCTGTCGGCAAGGTATTACTAAAATGTACAGCAGTATGAATGTATCTTTGATCATGGGCAAGTTGTTGGGCGAATTGGTCAAGAACCGAACTCCCATTTCCTTGGGTGACCATCCAAATTTGCGGTCTCATGCCCCCCATGTTTTTTATGTTATCTGCCATAAACTGTGCGACATTTGAAGAAAATTTGTCGATTCAGTACTTCCGTTCCAGGAAAAGAAAACTACGTGAACAGGTTTGCCGTAACCACGGGCGACATAGGATGCAAATTGTTGTATAGTTCGAGCAAATTGTCCATCGATTTCCTTATGCTCAATGAGGCATGCAATTACGATGTTGCCAAGAGATTCATGTTTTGCCTCATGCGGAGAAAAATAGTGAGGTATATAGGCTCTGATAGAGTTAGATATCACTTTTCTGTCTGTTTGGCTTCTTTGGGAGCTTCAAGATCAGAATGTGTACTCATGATTAGTTGGTTATATTTTCTCTCTTGTGGTTGATCAGCTATTTTGAAATCTCTTTCATGGGTTATAAGCCCATTGAGAACAAATGCATGATTTATTGCGGTAGCGGATTTGTTGGATGTTTGTGATCTATTAGCTTTTTATATATCCATATGCAGGCAGTGAGTGCGCAAGTGCCACAAGCAGCTGTTATGAACGGGTGCCTTTTGATTGATTGTAAAGCTGTAGTTAACAAACGTTTTAAAGGTAAAGATAGACTGATTGCTTGAATATGATGAGTTCCACATAATAAAAACAGTATAATAATAATTTTTTTATGATTAATCATGTATAGAATTCTCCCTGCGCAAGCAGCCTATTTATTAACAATTTCTTTTATGCTTTGTAAATATCTAGTTAAGTATCGCAAAAAATAGGCAACTGTCAAAGGGCTGTCCTGGTTCATGACATATGAGACTGCAAGGCCAAAATTTTTGATAATATTGCCATAGAGTAATATATTTGAAAGTAAAAGATGTGCCGAATTCGATCATTATTACCAATTATTTGTCTCAAATGTATTTGAGTTAGGTCAAGGTCTGGCTATACATTATTGGTATTGCTTGTGATGTGAAGGTCGATTAGCGCGATTGCGTAGAATGCTTTCTAAAGCTTCTTGTGGGGTATCTACTATAATGAATACCTCATGGGGAGCTAACGTGATGAAGTCATGCTTCATCGCTGTATTAACATACCAATCTATCATGGGTTTCCAATAATTTTTGTTGATAAGTATTATAAATTGAGGATCGGTCATCTCGAAAACGATGAGATTGAGAAGTTCAAAAAGTTCATCGACCGTGCCAAGACCTCCAGGGAAAAAAACAAATCCAACAGAGTATCGGAAAAGGAACCATTTACGAATGAAAAAATAGTTGGCTTTATAAACCTTAGCGCAGGGATTTTCAAATCCATGGTTAATGTGCGTAAGTCCAATTCCTAATGTTTTACAATTACACTTGTCCTTAGTAGGGCATGCATTGGCAGCGCCGCAATTTGCTGCGACCATAATACCTTTGCCGCCTCCAGTTATAATTGAAAATCCATTCTGGGCTAATGCTTTGGCAACGTCAAATGCCTGCGTACTATAAGGATCTTCGGCCTTTACGCGCAGGCCGCCAAGAATAGTAACTATTGGTTGTTCGATGTTGCGCATAGCCCAAAGCCCGCGCACAAAATCCCAGGTAATTTTAGCGATGCGCACCATAAGATAAAAGATTTCACGGCAAAATGATATTTTCACTTTTTTCTCTCCTTATGCTTAATGTTTCTGTATGATTAGAGTTTGTCACAAGTTTGCTCTATTAAACAAAATGCTTTGTCAAGATCATCTGTTATAGTAAATAATTTTAAGTGTGCTTCTGTGACAACCCCATGGGCCATAGCTTCTTCCGTGAGCCAACGCATAAAGTATTGCCAGTATTGCGTGCCTATAAGGACTATAGGTACCATAGGAAGTTCGTTGGTTTGGATGAGGGTGATAACTTCTGCTAATTCATCCAGGGTGCCAAAACCTCCAGGAAAAACAACGAATCCAATTGAATAGTGCGTTAGAAGCCATTTTCGTGTGTAAAAATAATTTACTTCAAAATATTCTTTTAAGCATGGGTTTTTGCCTTCTTTGAGTTCAGTAACGCCAATACCGATACTCGTGCTTTTTTTGCCGTGGATTGCTCCGCAGCTTGCTGCTTGCATAATGCCCGGCCCTCCGCCAGTCATTATGTTAATATGCGAGGCAACGAATTTTTGAGCTAAAAGATGAGCTTGTTTAGCATAAAAATCGTCGATAGCAAATCTAGATCCTCCAAAAATTGACACAAAAGGGCCGGGGATTTTTTTGATTTTCCAGATGCCATGAACTAATTGAAAATCACTCCAAGTGACTCTGAAGAATGTGCGAACTACGAGTGAAATACGTCCAAAAAAAGACATGAAAGCTCCTTTTTTATGGTTGTTATCATAATAACAGTGCCATAAATGGGTCTCTTTTTACAAGCGAAAGATGTTTATTGATGTTTTATGTTGTCTGTTACTTGATACTGCCAATATAAAGATTGGTGTTTACTGAGTCATTAGACCTCTTCTGAAACTACAACTCATGGTTATAAATCCCCGCAATGAGATTGAAC
Source organism: bacterium (assembly GCA_021818945.1). Classification (GTDB taxonomy): domain Bacteria; phylum Babelota; class Babeliae; order Babelales; family Vermiphilaceae; genus JAKASV01. The sequence goes on from JAKASV010000009.1 coordinate 35,179, forward strand.
CTTAGGCCAAAACGTTTTCTGCGATTGCGATATTTATCAGAGATAATTTTAAAACGCTTAACTTTGCC
>JAKASV010000010.1 GCA_021818945.1 bacterium
TATCCCGTTCATTGTATACTATTTGAGTAAACTTTCTCATAATTTGCAACACCTTTCATTGGTAGATTTGTTTCATTTTTTATATTCTACCTGAAACGTGTTGCATTTCATATTAGACTAAGCAAGTCAGTATAACATGATATGGCGCTATCGCAATAGCGAATAATAAGTAAATACATAGTATTAGAAAAAAACAAAATAGCATAATTAAATTTCTATTACAAGATATTCTTCAAATTACGGAAAGATCTCAGAAAATCGATCAGATCATGCTTTACAAAATATTAATCTGACACAAACGCGATTAATAGCATCCTGAAAGATTCTTGTCTTACATCGCGCACTATAGAATTTCATACGCAACAATTCTTTTGCATAGATGAATGGCATGCTTGCTGATTATCAATAGCAGGACTTATTATTATTTCCAATGCATCGGTAATTCAACGCTCATGCCGAGCGCACCAAATGAAAGAAACCGCCGAAGCGGTTTCTTTCTATGCACTACGTAGAAATAGTCTTACTTAACCATTGCTTTAAGTGCTTTTCCCGGTTTGAATTTAGGAACCTTTTTTGCAGGAATTTGCATCTTTTTACCCGTTGCTGGGTTGATACCGACTCTGCTCTTTCTTTTCATCGTTGTAAAGGTTCCAAATCCAGTCAATACTACTGGTTTGCCACCTTTTAATGCTGCGCCAATAGCTGCGATGAAAGCCTCTAGACATTCCTTACAAGCCGATTTAGGCATTTTTGTTGCCTTCGACATATGTTCAACTAACTTTGCTTTATTCATGCACCTATCCTATTTTGAAATGTTCAAGTTAGTTAAGCAAACAAACAGTAACTATTCGTACAATATTTGATTGTGGAAATTTGTCAAGTATTTTTTTAAAAATCGTGGTGCCGAGAGCCGGACTCGAACCGGCACAGGCGTTAGCCCGAAGGATTTTAAGTCCTTTGCGTCTACCTATTCCGCCATCCCGGCAACCTGGATTTATGATAAACATGCATGGTCAGATTGGAGGCGGCACCCGGATTTGAACCGGGGATCAAGGTTTTGCAGACCCATGCCTTACCACTTGGCTATGCCGCCCAATTGATAGCACAAATTATTTCAAACACCTGAACTTATAGAAGTCAACAATAATCTACCATAAAATAACTTCTCTGCAAACTAAAAACAGATTTTTGATGCACAGTTTTTATCTAATTACCTGAAAAAAACGACACCATCGAACGCGCGACCAAAACTCTATAGGATGCTTAAACAGATCCCAAATCCAAAGCCATTCACGGCTATCGACAGACCAAATCCTAAATAGGATTTTGCCATGAATAAATCGTCCATCAAGAGGTCCCCAGAAGCGTGAATCGCAACTGCCAAGTCTATTGTCGCCCATGACCCAATAGTGATGGTCATCAAGTTCAATAGTATATTCATCGGTACCATTCCAGGTGCTATTTCCTTCCCGTTTTTCTTGGGCACGCTCTGCCGGCAATGGGGTTCCTGGCATAGTCAATGAAAGTTCATTGTTAGCAGTAAATCTCCATACTTGATTTTCTTTCATTGTATAAAATTCTTGTTTATCAAAAGGCTTGCTCGGGTCATAAGAAACTCTTAAATGATACTTATCTAAAATAGTTTCAAGTAAATAGGAATATTGCTGAGGATCCATCTGTCGTTTATCTATTTCAGCCAACGCTTGCTCCTTGGCCTGACGCAAAACAATTTTTGCATCATTAGTCCATATATCGATAAGCGGATACTTATTAATATATGGCTCATCAAGCTTAACTCCATTGACATAGACAACCGGATGGCCATTTTCTACAGTACCATGAATTTTATCTCCTGGTACCCCTATGACGCGCTTGGTCCAATTTGAAGGCCCCCAGAAATACTCTTGAAAAATTCTCATCATAGGATTTGTCGAATATTGATACAAAGGATCATTAAATGAGATAACATTACCATACTTTGGAGCTGAAAATAATGGTGTTAATTTATCTGCAAAGAATCGTTCACCTACCAACATGGTAGTTTCCATCGATCCTGTTGGTACTTGATATAATCCAAAACCAAAGGTCCGAACTAAGATAACAATAGCTAAAAGAATAAACAATTCTCGCGTACTATCAGATGTTATCCAGTTCCATAACTTTTTTACCATAAACTCCCTTATGCAACTAAAAAGATAATTGAAAAATGCGGTTATACTGTCTAGTTATGTAGTATACCAAAATAACATGAAAAAATATTTAATAATATCTATTCTACCGAAAAATCTATTTTTCACAAATCCATTATTAGGCTGCCTAACCAAGAAAATGCAGAGGATTAACGGTATGGTTTGCCGTCAATACCTCGAAATGGAGATGGGAGCCATCATGATGGCCACGAACATAACCTGTAGCCCCTACGCGCCCGATCACTGTCCCTCGTTCAACATGCTGCCCTACAGACACTAAAATCTTATCTAAATGCGCATAGCGCGTCTGGTACTGGTTACCATGAGTAACCACAATCATCTTACCATAGCCATGAGAATCGTGCCGAGCCTCGGTAATCTCACCTGGAGCGACTGCCTTGACAGGAGTCCCCTTAAATGCCCCCATATCGAGTCCATGATGAAATTTCCAACCACTCGGATTTTTACGCGGACCATACAAAGAACTTAACCAGAATTTCGAAGGCTCTATTGGCCAAGAAAATATTTTTGAACTCTTGTTCGTTAACATACGCGCAGATGCTGACTTTTTAGCTCTCATCGCAAAACGACGCCGTATTCCACGTTTATTTTTTGCGTGTTGCGCCTTTACTCTCTTTTTTATTGGTTGATTAGCTTGTTCGGCAAGTGCCTGCTCAGTATATTCAAGCCATTCTGTTGCAGCAACTCTGCTTAAAAGATGCTCCATACGATGCCTTTTGAAAAAAGCTATCGAAGATTCTTTAACATAGTCAGGACTACGATTGACTATGAGCAGACTATTGGCCTCATCATTTTTTTTTTCATCAGGTGATGCTAGTTCTTGCCCAGCTTGATCTTTGACAAAGCTGGAACCACGCAATAACTTACGAACGGCTAATACATAATTTTTATACTCGGTCTGCAAAGCCGAAATCTTTTCAGCCTGATGTTTGAAATACCGGTATTCAACAATGAGAAAACCAAACATAATCACGATGCTGATACATACTATACCGACTACCCCTGTCAGTATGCTTTTTACAGAAAACTTAATATTGAATCTCCATGTAATTGCACCTCAATAGAACCTTTTCTCTTATATCATAGCAAGATCAGCCTCTTGAATCCATCCATATCCAGTTTTATCTATAATCACTTTCAACCAGCCATCATGCCTCTGATACACGCGTACCAACTCTAGCATGGTAGCTTGCGTTACTAAAGCATAATCCTGCCCAGGTCCAGCATACACGGAAATTGAATTTTTAGAAACTAACCCAAGAGGATATTTTTGATCGCGATACTTTACAAAAAGGCAAAGCCCCATTAACAGCGTCATGATACTTAATAGAACCAAACTAACATAACCAGATGTACGAATTAATCGAGGTAATAACACACATAAAACAAGCCAACAGACAAGAAAGAGAATCTGCAATAACATTATAGAAAATATAGAATTAATACGGCTCATCCATGTATGTATAGTATCGATAATCGATTTTTTACTCGATGTCCCTAAAGCCTCGTAGGCACTGGTTATATAAGCCTCTAAAGTTGCCCAGTCGCGCAATGAAGCATCTTTTTGTGCTCGGCGCCACTGCAGAACAGCTTGGGGATAATCGCCCAAACGGTAATAACAATTACCCATATTATACAGAACTGCATGACCTTTAGGCTCAATAGATTGATACTGTTTTAATGCATCATCGATGTTACCTGCAATATAGGCTGCATTAGCTTTTAAAAATATTTCTTGAACATTGCCTGCATGTATATCGAGCAGATACACCATTGCAAGAGATATTACAATAATCAGTTTTTTCATAGAACTTTTTCCAATTTTTTAACCCAATCGGCTGCTTCATTAAATAAAGAGTCCTTTTCAGACCTATCTCTCGACAATGCAAAAAAAGCTTTTTCATGCATACGCATATAAAAATCTTGCCATGAGCGCATTTCAGACTCTGAAAATCCTCTCGTTGACAATGCTTGTTCTATAACTTCTTGACTAACTATTGAAGGAGCACATTTTAAACGATCTGCAAATAACTCTATAAAAATTATGTGTACCCGTTGCGATGCCCCTTCACGAGCAGCAAGCTGAATTTTTTTACGCGCATGTTTGAATGCAAACTGTTGCTTAAAATAATCTGCGCGATGCCTTATAAAAAGACGCATGATATCTAAAGCTATTTTTAACAAGGGCAACAATGCAAGAACAAAAAATAACCACCATGGCATGGGTGTACGTTGATGACTAGGCCTTAACGCTCCCCACGTATTGAGTGGCAATACATCATCGGTTTTATCAGGTTCCTTGCTCAGGATTGGACTTGTTGTTTGTTCTGAAGATAGTGTCTTTTTTGTCGCAGGGTTTAGTTTGATTTTTACAGGGCAGGCTACTGTTTTCAACATCGCATATTGACGTGTTGATACATCAAAATAGGTAAATGTTTGAGCAGGTATTTCCCATGAACCCTGCTCAAGACCTTGCACGATATATTCAAAACATTTCACCGGTAATCCATGGACACCAAGAGTATCGCGAACATACTGTTTAGAATCATACCATTTTAAAGCTGAAGGCATACCCTGAAGTTGAAGTGTTTTTATTTGTGTAAGATCACCATCACCTTCTAGTTCAAGCAGGAGCACCATTCCTTCCCCCTGCTGTGCAACTGATGGATTAATTTTTGAATCGAAACTTTTAAATATGCCAGTAGCATCAACATGAGCTTTAGTTTCTGGCAATGATTCAACTTTTATTGTGGCAGCATTTGAATAGGTACGTTTGCGTTCAGCACGAAATTTAAAAAAAGGAGAAAAAAATGATAAACTATCATTCGCTTCTTGTTCTACTTGATAATTTGCACCAGAGGCTGGAATTACTATAGTGCCTGCAGCTTTGGGAAACAGTTGCCATGTCCACGTTATAGATTCATAGTGCACGCCATTGATTGTACGTGATCCTGTTAAGGGTCCTGTCTTTGCACCCATAGTACATTCAGGAATTTTCGGTTCTTCTAGAGCCTCCAGTTTGACCGTACCTTTTTTTCCCAAAAAAGTTAATGAACAGGTAAAACGCTCACCAACAAAAACTTGATTTTTATCAACTGAAAGTTCAATAAAAGCATCATTGGTACCTGCACGCACTTTTTTTGCATAAGCCTGATCTATGACCTGTTTATTACCTACCATAATGCGGACTGCTTTCGATTGTGATTGAGTACCGTCAATAGAAAGAACTGCAGGACCAATGACAAAGCTGCCTGGACTATCAACACGAACCTTGTATGTATAGGTTGTCGAAGCATCGCCATTGATAGAATAGACTCGTATTCCTGCGGTTTGAACCTGAAATTTATCCAGACCCGCTATTTTTGGTTTTTGTGAAGCATCACGCCCACTAGCCGTCACTTCCACTAAAAAAGGAACCCCAACTCCAGCCATTTGCAGTGGTGCTCCTTCAAGAGATTTTACCTTTAATTCTACCGGCATAGCAGAAATACATGCGCCCATGCCAACGACCAATGCTATATATCGGTACTTACCAACAATGCTGACCATCTTGCCCCACCAATTGTTTGCCAATGACACCCTTAATTAACCCTTTGGAACGCTGCGCATCTTTGCGTTCCTGTTCTTCCATAACCCACATCAGACGTTTATCAATCTTTTTACCTTCTGGTTCTTGTTTGCCTATTTGAGCTTGCTTTTCTCCTTGCTTTAATTGCATTGCTTGCGTTGGCAACTGTGTTTGAGTATCGTCAGGTTGTGGACGTCGATGGCCGGATTTTTTGTCTTGTTGCATAGGAGATTGATTATGAGCATCGAATGTTTGCTCGCCAGTAGCATCCTGGTGCTGATTACCTTCGGTATCGGCTGGACTTCGCTCAGGCTTTTGTTGTTGCCCTTGATCACCCTGCCCTTGTTCTTGGCTATCATTACTAGTCTTATCAGTTGGTTTATGATCAGGCTGTTTGCCGCTTGTGTCTTGTTCCTTTTGCTCTCTTCCATTGCCGCCTGAATTTTTTTGTTGTTGTTTTTCTTTTTTGTCCTGAGCACCGGATTGCTGTTGGTCCTTCGAATCAGTTCCATTGGATCCTTGCTGTTGTTTATCCTGCTGTTGTTGACCTTGCTGGTTACGTTGATCTTGTCCTTGTGAATCTTTTTGCTTGTCCTGCTTGGAATCTTGCTTTTGTTCGTTCTTTTGATCTTTATCTTGATTACCCTGATTACCATTCTGCTGTTGTTTTTTATCATCTTGCGTGTCTTTATTTTGCTGACCTTGTTGTTTATTTTGCTCCTGTTTTTGCTGATCTTGTTTTTCTTGTTCATGCTTCTCATTCTGTTTTTGTTCTTGCTCTTTTTTCTGTTGCTCAAGAAGCATTTTTGCTTTTTGCAAGTTATGTTTGACCCGCTCATCAGAAGGCTCTAATTTTAAAGCCTGTTCATAGGCATCCACCGCATCTTTGTACTCTTTAAGTGCAACATGGGCATTACCAAGATTAAAGTATGCTTGTTTTTGCAACCCTGATTCAATAATCTTTGATTTGGTTGCACGCTTACAATAATCCTGTGCTTGTTTATAATTGCCAGATTTATAGGAAACTACACCCGCATCGTACAGTAATGAAGGATCATCAGGATGATCAATTAAGCTCTCATTTAAGCGTCTAAGAGCACTTGCCCAATCTTGGCGTTGTGTATCATAGACGGCACGATCATGAGCAAACCATTCCCCATAACAATAAGAACAACCAAAACTAAGTAATAGAAAAACTATACTACGCATAGACCCCCAACTCATTTATATTATCCATTCAAGCAATAAACATATCAAACTGACGACCAAAAAATAATGATATTGATCTTCAAGCAATGCAATTTTTTTATCTTCAATCTTTTCTTTCTCAAAAGCGGTAACCGCTCGGACTAATGAACGAAGATCAGAATCATCTTTGGTTAACGATACATAGATACTACCAGAATCTTGCGCAACCGATCTCAATATCCCCTCATTCAAATGAGTAATCACAACATTTCCTTTGTCGTCAAGCTGATGCCCAATTTGTGTACCATACGGATCATACAAAGGAATCGGAGCTCCTTCTGCTGTGCCAACTCCAACTGTAAAAATATGCATCCCCTGAGATATTGCCTGTTTTTTGAGCGTTGCAAGATTACTCGAAAAGTCTTCCCCATCAGTAAAAATAACTAATAATTTGTTTTTTTTATCTTTTATTGCCCCAAAAGCATCCATTGCTTTGGCAATTGCTTGATCAATGGCTGTTGTTCCAGATGACACAGTCTGTGCATCAATAGCATCCAAAAACATCATGAATGCCTCATAATCGGTCGTTAAAGGACATTGAATGATGCTTGAGCCAGAAAACAAAATAAGTCCAACTCGTTCACACGAAAGCAGAGGCAACAACTTTTTTATTTTGTTTTTTGCACAGATCAATCGATTTGGAGTACAATCTGTTGCCAACATGCTTTTAGAAATATCAAGCGCTATGAACAAATCACGCGCCTCTTGTTCGACTGTTTCCTCTTTTTTGTTCCACATAGGTCTTAGTAACGCCAAAAACAACCCTATGCTCGCAACTAACAATAAGATTATTTTAAAGACTGTTTTAGGGGTATTCACATAACGCAAAAAAGGGCGTGCCTGCTCAGTTCTTGCAAGTTGTTTAACTACCCGATACGTACGCATGAATCTATACAGGAGTAATCCCATTAATCCTATAACTAGAGCTAAGGCAATCCAATTATCAGTAGCACCCCAAGTGATGCCTGAAATGTCAATATTCATATGCTAAACCAGATAGTAGAAGTGAGCAAAATCTCTAAAATCAACAATCCAAAAAGAATCCAAACAAATGGTATAAAAACATCATAATACTTGTTGTAGAGCGGTGTTTCATATTCAGTTTTTTCTAATGTGTCTATGGTATCATAGACTGTACGCATGTCTTGAGCATTGCGAGCCAAAAAGAACTGGCCACCTGTTTGGTGGGCAATAGTTTCAAGCAGCTTGCTATTTATTTTGGGCAACATCGCTAACCCATAGAGCGGATGCTGAATGAGCCTTTCTTGGTCACTCCCGATGCCAATCGTGTAGATTTTTATGCCCAGCTGTTTTGCAATTTCGATGGCTATCGAAGGATCAATATCTTCTGGAGAAGGTTCGCCATCGGTTAACACAATCATAACATTGCTTTTTACTTTGCTATTCTTTAAACGGTTGGCAGCACTTATAATAGCACGGGCAAGTACGGTCCCTTCAGGGTTGACAATGCCAATCTTGGCCTCTTGAACGATCGCTGTAAGCATTTTTTTATCTGTAGTTAACGGACAGCGCGGCAAAGCATCCTTACCAAAAAGTACTAATCCCATAGCATCATTGGTACGCGCTTTAATAAATCTGATAGCTTCGTCTTGTGCAACATCAAACCGAGACCGTTCATCATCAGCATAATCCTGAAATTGCATACTACCTGAAACATCAAGCACAATCATAATATTAATACCCTTAACAATTACCTTGCTAGAACTATCAACAAGCTGTGGCTTGCCAATCAAAAGAACAAGCAATGATAACATAACAAATCTGAGTATAGATAAAATTTTACGAAAAGGATGGCGACTTGACCAACCTTGAGTTTCTAATACATCTGCAAGCGGATATACATAGATCGGCGTTTTTGTAATCCATATCCTCAGAGCGAGAGCAATTAACAATGCAAGCAGCCCAAGACCAAGAAACAAGGGTTGAGCAAAGCGCACAAAATAATCCATTGCTACCTCTCAGTTTGTTCTAAAAACCATTGATGTACCCGTGTTTTAAAAGCATGATCAGATTCATCTTCTTTTATATACATAGGTTGACCTACAATAACCGTAATAGGCTGCCAATAAACAAAGAACGAGTGCGGTGGATATACCTTGTTTACATTAAAAATTCGAACAGGTACCACGGGGCGACCCGTTTTCTTGGCCATTGTAACAAATCCAGCAAAAAAGTCATGCACCTGACCATCAGTAAAACGAGCACCTTCAGGAAAAATAATGGCATGCAGCTTGTAATCGCTGATGACCGATAGAACCTTAATTAATGACCTCATTGCGGTCAATGAACTTGTTACATCAATAGGCAGTGCCATGCGCGTGAGCAAAAAATAATGGAATGGAAGTTCAAAAAGCTCACTCCACGCAAGCCACACATGGGGGCTATATTTAACCAACACTCCGATCAGCGGGATATCAAGACTTGATTGATGATTGACAGCAATAATTGCTGGCTCGTGCGATATGTTATGAGCACCTTTGAAAGTAATAGGTACTAGTGTACACTTTAATAACAGCCAGTATGTCCAATGCATAAAACCGGCAAAAATCCTACTTCTGTAGCGCCAACTTTGTGGCATCAGAAATAAGCAAAGCCCCGGGATCAGCAATAGCAATAGGACCAGTATCAACAAGAAATAAGAAACGAGCGTATGAATAATAACCGAAATCTTCACATAACCTCTACATTTATTTGGGCTGATCAAAATAGATAGTAAACTGTTCGTGATACCATTTAATATACAAGTTTGCCAATAGACAAGTCTCAAGCGGCATAAATACAGCTGTAGCCATTATGATCGGCACCGGTATAACGGTATTAATCGCGTGTACCAGGAACATATACAACCACCAAACTCCGAACAAAACAACCATAATAATAAGATAGATAGGGAAATTATACATAATCATTTTCGCACCACGTAAGTGCGATTCCATAAAATTTTTCAAACTTGGTCGTGAGTCTAAGAAGAAAAAAGCCGTAAAGGCGATAAACATGGTCACAATAGCCCACCACCAATACCCTATTTTACTTAACACAAAAAGTATAAGCATGAGCCAAGGCAATAAAAATAAACCATGGGCAAAGTAGTGGCTATAATAGAACCAGGTTTTGCGCAAAACCGACGACCTGACGGTCAAAAAGAGAAAAATAAAGAATACCAAATAAGTTATGTTATTCATTACATGCATAGTATTAAACGATATACATAAACACAACAATTGAACCACAAAAAAAGGTGCAATCAAATATTCTATAAGCTGCCTGTAGGTAGTTACAACAGCCTTTAACCAAACTAACACAAAGACCGCAAGATTTTTTCGTTCAAAAAGCCCAAAAGACTGTTTCCAAGAATCCAATAAACGCATGCACAACTCCTTTCACCCTTCTTTGTAGGTCACTGCATTTTAGTATATCAGGATGGCTCGTGCAAGCCAATACATACAATCTATACATAACAATCTATACACCTATTTTTCTTAACAAAAGAATAGCATAATACATGCCATAATGCAAATTGTAATTCAAATAGACACAGAGTGCTTTGGTCTAGAGGTAACTACTCAAAAAGTTGAGGTATAACCCCAAACAACAAAGCTAAAAATCCCCTCCAATATGTCATTATTGTTTTTACCTCCATACTCCCCTGAATTAAATCCGATTGAACAGTTGTGGAGACAGCTAAAACATGGATGGCTTGCTAATCGATGCTTTGAGAATTATGCAGATATTATAAGTGCAGTGACTCTTGCTTGGAAAGCATTTACTGGTATTAGCGGTGCAATTGAGAAACTCTGTTCTAGGTCTTAGACAACATTGGAAGATTAATTATGTTGAATGGTATTATTTTTGTAAAAAAAATGGTCTTGACAAAGGGGTTCACTTTAATCTTGTATATGTGGTAATCTCTGATCCTTCTTGACTAATAACTGGAACTTCATGAGTATTGCGTATAAATGGGGCTAGACATTCTGGAGCATCAAGCAATTTTGCAGAGAATTTAACAGTCTTAAAACCTTTACGCACAAGTATATCCAGGACCTTTTTAAACATATCAACCATGTCCTGCCTATGAGCTGGATTGTCAGTTAACCCTTCATACTTGTTACAAGAGCAGCTCGCAAAACCAATCATTGGCACCATGGTAGTAATTTTGGGAACAAAAAATATTATGGAGCTTTGTAGATAGTCATCAATCAACTTTAAAGTAACTACATTTTGATGCTTCCAAGAACTCTCATTTTTTTCATATTGATAATCAGGTTGTTCCATTGCATAATCTATTAAAGACAATCCCATTAATATCACCAACAAAAGTTTTTGGATTTTCACAAAAGACCCAATTATCATAAAAAACAGATTTTAATGCTTAATATCATTTCCATTATTATTGGCCTGATGAGATAGTATCTTTTTATAAGAACATCCCTTTTGGCCACAGCTGAGTGTAACATTCCCTTCTTTATCAATTTTTTTAATAAGATAGGGAGTTTTACATTCTGGACATGGTATTTCTTCAATATCACCAAATATTGCAAATTGACATGCAGGATATTGATTACAACCCCATAAGGTCCCGCCTTTCCAACGGCGCTTTATTATTTGGCCCTTTTTGCATAAAGGGCAAATAAAACTGGCTGTTTCACGATGAATATATTTACATTCAGGATACCCTGAACAGGCAATAAATGGCCCAAACCTGCCAACCAATCGCCGTAATGGCTTGCCACATTGTGGGCATGTTTGCTCAAGAACAACGGGCTCAGGAGCTGCCACCAGCTCTATTTCTCCAGCCTGATTACGCTTAAAGTTGGATGTAAAATTGCATTGAGGGAAATTATTGCAGCCTAAAAATTCACCCGCCTTTCCAAAACGTATCACTAATTGACCTTTTTTGCACTGAGGACATTTGATTGACGTTGGTTCGGCAATTTTTTTACCATCATCGCCGGCAAAAGCTTTTAAATCTTTAGAGAATGTTGAGTAAAATTCACGCAATAATTTGTCTCTCTCTAATTCTCCTTGTGCAATTTTGTCTAGATCTTCCTCTAAATGGGCAGTAAATTTGACATTCATAATATCAGGCAGATTTGACACTAGTAATTTATTGACTGTCATGCCAAGCTCGGTAGGAGTAAACCTCTTTTTTGGATCAAGTGTTGTATATGATCGTGTTTGAATCGTTTGCAAAATTGTAGCATAGGTACTAGGACGGCCTATGCCCTCTTTTTCCATTTCTTTAACCAATGAAGCTTCAGTATACTTTGGGGGTGGTTGGGTAAAATGTTGTTTAGGTGTAACAGTTTTTAACCCTAAGGCATCTTTTTCTTTGAGCTCACCTGGTAAAACAATTTTTTCTTCTTTTTCATCTTCGTCAGCAGCATAGACATGCAAGAACCCATCAAACAACAATGTCGACCCTGTTACTTTAAACACAAATTGTCCACCTTTTATGGTAACTTGGCGTTGCGCATATTCGGCAGATTCCATTTGGCATGCGACAAACCTTTTCCAGATAAGTTCATAGAGCCTTGCGGCATCTTTAGAGATATACTTGGCAACTTTTTCTGGAGTCATATTAATATCAATAGGGCGTATAGCTTCGTGGGCATCCTGCGCCTTGCCTGATTTTTTCGTATACACATTACCCTTTGAAGGCAAATACTTTTTATCAAAATTGCTCGAAATGAAGGATCTTACGTGCGAAATTGCACTTTCAGCAATACGTATAGAATCGGTACGCATATAGGTAATTAATGCTATAGGAGTATTTTTATCCTCAAGAGGAATACCTTCATACAATTGTTGTGCCAATTGCATCGTCTTTTTTACGGTAAAACCAAGACGATTAAATGCCGCTTGTTGTAACGTACTGGTAATAAAGGGTGGCAATGGATTTTTTATACGTTTTTTATCGACGACCGAATCAATAACAAAAGTCTCTTCTTTAATTTTTGCTACTGTTTCATCTGCTAATTTTTTGTTGCCTATTTCCGCCTTCTTTTTACCTATTTGAGCAAGCTCTGCTTGAATTGAGCCATCCATATGGGCAAATAAGCCGGTAATTGACCAGTATTCTTCTGGCTTGAAATTGCGAATCGCTTCTTCACGCTCACAAATAAGTCTTAAGGCTACAGATTGCACGCGGCCAGCAGAAAGACCTTTTGCTATGCGTTTCCACAAAATAGGAGAAACTTCATACCCAACCCAGCGATCAAGTACTCGACGAGCCTGTTGAGCAGCCACTTTTTTTACATCGACCACCGAAGGATGAGCAATAGCATCTAGAATCGCGTCCTTAGTAATTTCATTAAACGAAATACGATGAATAAGAGTCGAATCTTTTACCGTTTTTTCAATCTCTTGGTCAATATGCCAGGCTATGATCTCCCCTTCACGGTCAGGGTCTGGAGCTAGATAAATTTCTTCTGAATTTGCGGCTGCTTTGCAAATTTCAGCAACAGTTTTCTCTTTATTTTCTAAAATCACATACTCGATATCAATAGAATCATCCAAGGTTACCCCGATACGATTTTCGGGTAAATCTTTAACATGCCCCATAGTTGACATAATTTTGAAATCTTTGCCTAAAAACTTCCCTATGGTCTTTATTTTTGCCGGAGACTCTACAATTAATAATTTTTTCATGATACCATCATCTAAACTTTTACTATTTCAAAAAAACGCTGATACAAGAACCATAAACTTACTCTGTAAAACCGTCAACAATTGTTTTACATGATTCTATTTATAGCTTACGCGAAATATTTCCTAAAAGTCAAAAACTTAAAAAGATCCCTAAACATTTGCTGAACTTTTATGGTTTTTCAAGAAACAAATTGAGCTAACTTCAAGCAGGAATACTCAACGGGTCCCAAGATAAACTATAAACTAATCTTCTATGATAAATACTCTCTGCGTTTTCAAGACTTGAATCGGCAGAAAGTCACTATGTCTAAAATTTTTTCGCTGAATTTAAGCGTTGCTAACATCTCTATATAAAAGCTATTTCAAGCGGGTACCATTTGCAACAGGTTGTTCAGGGGCAATAAAATGCCCTCCAGCCGCATCTTCAGCAATCAAAAGCATTCCTTGAGACTCATGCCCCATCATTAAGCGAGGTTTAAGGTTATAGATAAAGACAGCCTGCTTACCTATTAAATCTATAGGTAAATACCATTTTCTGATGCCAGCAAGAATAGTGCGCTTACCTTTTGATCCAAAATCCACTAGCAATTTTAATAATTTATCAGATTTTTCAACGATATCAGCATGTTCTATGGTACCAATAACAAGTTCAACCTGTGCTACAGTATCGATATTAATAGTAGTGTCCTGTATTGTCTCGGCCTGTTTTGCCTGAGCTGTTTTTTCTGCATTAGTTGTTGGGATTTCAATTTTTTGAAATAATGTCGGGATCTTAGTCAAGGTGAATGTACTGTTCCACTGTGCCAAATCTATTCCTGCCCAAGCTCCCTTTGAAAGTTCAAAGCGAACCCCTAAACTTTGAAAAAGCTTTTCCATAGTTTGTGGCATAACCGGCCAAAGCAACAATGCAATAGTTCGCAGGCTGTGGGCTGTTGCAGAAAGCACTTCTTTAAACCGTTCTGGTTCTTTTTGGGCCAATTTCCACGGCTCTTGGGCATGAAAATAGGCATTTGTTTGATTAACAAGCCTCCAAAGTCTGCCTAATGCCATATGGTAATAGTAATCTTTCAGATGCTCTTGATACTCTTTGATGGTTGCAATAGATTCTTCATACAGTTCTCGTGACGGCAGTGACCAATTTGCCTGTTTCTCAATAGTCTGAAGCCCATTTTTTTCAGCAAGGGCTACAAGACGATTTAATAAATTTCCAAGTCCACCAGCTAGGTCTGAATTTATGTGCTGCTCAAGACCTGCATAACTAAAATCAGCATCTTGGGAAACAGGTAATTGGCGAAGAAGATAAAACTTAACAGATTCACTACCATAGGTTTGCACCAATGGAACAGGATCTACAACATTACCTAATGATTTTGACATTTTTTGACCATCAACAGTTATCCAGCCGTGTACAAGTAACCGTTTAGGCAACGGTAAATCTGCTGACATCAAAAACGCCGGCCAATAGGCCGCATGAAATTTTACTATTTCTTTGGCCATGATATGAACATCGGCGGGCCACCAATAGTTAAATTCTTTTTCTTTAGTTGCATCTCCATATCCAACAGCTGTAGCGTAATTCATAAGCGCATCAACCCATACATAGACTTTATGGGCCTCGTCACCCGGAAAAGGAATAGCCCAACTGACAGTTGTTCGAGAAATGCTCAAATCTTTAAGCCCAGATTCAACAAAATTTATCACTTCATTGAGGCGCTCTTTTGGAGTTATAAAATCTGGATTTTCTTTATAAAACTTAAGTAATTTCTCTTGATACACAGATAATCTGAAAAAATAATTTTCTTCTGATACTGGTATAGTTTGACGGCCGCATGACGGACATAAGGGAGCTTTTCCATCGACAGCTTTCTCAGTTACAAATGTCTCATCTGGAACACAGTACCAACCTTCATAACGAGCTTTATAGATATCCCCTTTTTTTGTAGCTGTTTCAATCCATTTATAAACACCCTTTTTATGCCGCTCATCAGTCGTTCTAATGAAATCTGTGTACTCTAGATCGTAGAGGTTCCAGACTTTTTTATAAGCTTCACTCACGCTATCTACAAAAGCCTTAGGCTCCATGCCAGCCTGCTGAGCAGCTTGTGCAACTTTCTGCCCATGTTCATCGGTTCCAGTAAGAAAAAACACGTTATTGCCAAGTAATCGATTATAACGTGCTATAGTATCAGCAATAACAGTCGTATAAAGCGATCCGATATGGGGTCCGGCAGTCACATAATAAATTGGAGTCGTCACATAAAATTTATCTTTATTCGCCATGTTAATCCTATTCAAGACTTTCTCATTAAAAACAGTCGAATTATATTAATAATACTCCAAAATTATGTTCATGCAAAAAGCAAAGCCCCCGACATGCAGGGGCTTTGTGTCAAAATTTTGAGCCGTAGTTTATTATTGACACTTCAAGAATATTGCTTTGAGCCACTGAATAATTGAAAGATCTGTAGCATTAATTTGGTCACAGGTCATTAAATTATCAATAGATGTACAATCAATAGTTTCGTTTGGAGTACCAATGACGGTACAGCAAGCAGAAATATTGGATTCGATAGTATCAATCTTGGAATCAATAATATTGATTTCGCTGTTCATCAAAAATACCTTGCTCTGAATCGTTTGAGCATGTTCTTCGAGAACGTCTATTTGACTTGAAATATAGCAAAGAGTACCAAGGACATCTGGTGGCAATAATTCATTCTCACATTCTGGGCAGCCAATACGCTGCAAGATCTCTGTCAATGCTTTTGCAACTACAGCGGCAACTGCAGCATAATCCTGAGGAATTTCTGGATGTTTTGCATTCTCACAAGAAATTTCTTCAAGAAGTTTTGCCCATGTTCCTTCATAGTCAACTTCACCTATTACTGCAGTCAGTTTGCACAAAATGCATTTGATCTGCTCTAAAAAAGTTCCGTCTACACAAGGGGACACCGATAATGACCCTTCTTCATTACATATTCCATCTGGTCGTGGCGCTCTTGTTTGAACAAGTTTTTTCAAATCAGACAATGCATTCATAATCTGCTGTTTAGCCATATCAATATTATCTGGTGCAGATAAATCAAACAATCCTCTTTCAGCGGCTTGTGCAAACCAGCAATTGGTCATCACCAGTGCGCAACAGGAAAAACCTAGAGCTACTTTTATTATTTTTGTCATAGTATCGATCCTCATTCATTACTTATAGGCAACACCATAATTAGCATTCAATTTATTAGAAATAAATAGCCGCACCAACATGGAACTCAGTTTCTTTCAATGCAAAACGTCCTGCAAGAGAATAATATGCTCCACCGAAGTATTCACAGCAACCGATGCGGTGGAAGAACTCGCCTCTTATCTTATGTAAACGAGTGTTGGTACCTTCTTCTAAAATTGTATCATCAAGCTTATGAGTAAATCCGAGGAAATCTTTGGCAGTTGATTTACAGAAACAGACTTTATCACTTTGTTTGGCGTATAATTCATAGCCAAATACCAATCCACATTCATAGCATTTTGGATGGAATAAAGTAACATCAAGGTTGCCCCAGAAATAACCCCATTGAACACGTGCTGGGACTGACCTGCCAACAGGGATATTCTTTATTGTTGCTCCTGCAAAGGCCGGTGCTCTCATTTCTGTATGATCAAAAACATGAGTAAAGGTTGCCATACCCCGTAATGCAAACCAGCTGCGATGTACGCCACCTTCTAGGCCACCACGAAATTCAAAATGTCCATTATTGCCCGTAGGTTGCCAGTAGATACGTTTAGCATCACAAGTCTTTTTGCCTGTAGGCAATTTAGAACCGACCAACATATCAAGGTACCAGCAAGGCATATGATAACCTGCATACCATTCGGTATAGAGATCTCCAGCTCCTACTACACAATCAGAGGTACAAAAATCTACACCATTTTTTTTGAAGAAACTGAGCGCTGTTGCCTCTGTTAAATTCATGCGATTTAATACATAATCAATTGCATTTTGGACCGCATTGGCATCCTCAATGAGAATCCCATCGCCAGCTGCACCAGTTGAATTAGGAACCAAGAACAATTGCCTTTGTTGAGTACGATCAAGTGCTAATCCAGATGCATAATCTACAGTTTGACTAAATGCAAGACGGTCACCATTAACTCCAATGTTTGTGTTATAGTTAGTCCCCTGTGCATTCAATACCCAAGTAGCGACTTCCACTGGATCTGCCGGATTTGCAGGGCCTACATTGCGACCTAAGTTATTGCTCTCTAAAACACCCGTAGGCGTACCAATTGTTATTGCATTAGCAATATTGCCATTATCTGCACCCAGTACATACATTGGAGCTATAGCTGCCTGAATTGGTGCTTGACCACGTTCAGTAAATAGTGTGATCGGTATACCTGCAACTGTCGTATCGCTCGTCCCATCACCATAGGCAACCATTGGCGAACCATCGAGAAATTGCAAGGCACTTAAGAAATCTAATCGATATCCGTTGACATTATTCATTTTTTGACCGGAGCCATCAGCATTTGAATTCGTAAATTCTTGACGTCGGACAATTACATTGCCGAAATCTTCCTCAATACTTTCACTTTGGCAACTTCGCCGTTGCTGCACCTCAACACGTGAAATAGGAAGACTTGCACGCCATCCTATAGCCCAACATGAATCACAGATGTCTTTTTGGGCATGCATGCCAATGAACACACCAGACTCATTATATTCAAAACTTGGCGTTATCTTTGCAAAGCTCAAAGCTGGGTACCCGCTTGGAACTGTCAACAGGCCATTCGCAAACGCTTCTTCTCCCAAAAAGCAGGATTTTCCAAAAAACAATTTGCTTAAATCGGTAGTTTTTGTCGTTGGTCCATCCCAGTTACAATCATCACAAATAAATGCCTTGCATGCTGTTCGACAATAACCTGCTGCCCACGCATCAACCTGCCATGGATTTTCAGGATCACATCCTTCAAGAGGATAATGAATGACTCCTCTCTGTAGGCTCAACTGTGATACGAGCCCACCAGTTACCGCCAAGAGTCCTTGACAACCGCACATACTTATCGCGGTCACAAGGATGAGTATTTTTTTGTTCATCTTTCTCCTTTGGTCTTGGAGTTAAATAGTATTAACCACAGACACTGGGAGCAGGAGGCACACTCATGCCCCCCGCTCATGATACTTTATGCTAAAATGCTCATATTTTGGATAGCACGTGGTTGATTAGGATTGGTTGATGGAACAAGCCGTATAGCTGCTGCACCAATATCGATAGAATGAGATTGATCTGTTGTCGTTCCTGCTGAACCAATGATTGCGATTTGTACCAATCGTTGGATGAACCCTCGATCAACATACCCAGCCATCATCTCATTACGTATAAATGGACCAACATCACAACGAGAATTATACTGACTTGCAGAACCTAGGATATCAGCATTTCTCCAATCATTGAATACAACTGAAGCTGAACCGCTCAATTGTCTATCAAGTGGCAACCTAAACAATGGATCCGAGGAAAGAATACCAACCGTAGATGTATTTAAATTCTGGATATTCATGCCAGTTGGAGTTGTAGTAGATGTTAAGAAAAGGTTTCCGCCACCACGTATAGCTGAACGCGAAAGGTTGGCAGTACGACCATCTGTATCACCACTAAAGTCAATGGTAAAGGTTGGGGTACTACTACCACCGCCTATTGCCATTGCCGAGCCTACGAGTGAGAATTGCTCGCTAGATCTATTACCATCCCAAATTATATTATGACTGAATACACCATTAAGAACATTGATCGATATTGATTGAACATTATAGGTCTGACCTATTAACCATTCATTTGGTACCGAACCATAGAGTTTATAGGCTATTGCAGATCCAAGTCCTACGAATGCTCCTTGACCTATATAAAACTCAGCGTCATTACCATTGATCTGTAATGAGAAATTTATTGATGCGCCTGTGCCCTGATCTGATGTATTACCAACTTGGAATGCTCCACCAATGAGGCTGCATTGACCTATTGACCAATGAGCACTGTCTTCTAAGATGAAATTTAGATTCGTATTGATGCTACAGTTTGGCATTGTTTCAACGCCTACAAATGCTCCCTCAGGGATAATAAAGTATGAACAACCGGTAAATCTAACTATACCTGTAGAACCTATAAATTTGGCACGTAATGCATCAAGTGCAGTTAAATCTGTTGGCTTAGTTGTAGGCAAAAGAGTTTTCGATACAGGCTCACTGAAAATACCCGCATTTTCGGAGAATTTAAGTTCGACAGTACCAAGAATTATTTTTGCTCCCGGCTCAAGTACAAGTTTGACGTTACCACCAATTACAACAACCCCATTAACCGTGAATGAAGTTAAGTCAAGAACACCTGAACTCTTTACCAATATTGTTCTGCAGCAATCAGATTCAATAAGCAAGCGATTTGAAGATGCCCAGTTTGGACCTTGAACAATATGACATACATTGTTAATGACAATATCTTCATTAAGAAGTACACGGCTATCACCATTAGCAATAATTGTGATACCATTATTACCCATAACTACCGAGGCTGCAAGCGAGTCAACATTTGTATGAGCAGATCCTAATCCAACTTTGCCGTCATTTTCAAGAACAATCACAGCCGTAGGGGCAAAGCCTTGTTGGCAAGCATCGGGGAAGATGAGTTCACGTACATTGCCACCATTGCCAACCTTGATATGGGCTGGATCACCAATACGTGAACCTCTAATGAACAATTGATCAACTTCACCTAGAACCGTTGGTAAACCGGTCACATTTGCTACTGCTGCTGCGTTTGCTGGGCAAGCCGTACAAGTACATATAAATGGCAAGAAGTTAGGATCTTTACAAATGGTATTCCAGTTGAGTACATAATCGGAAAGGACAGACCCCGCAGGAATAATTACTGGAGTTTTACTCAAATCAAGTTTCCAATCAGCCTCACCTAGTCCATAGCCAAAACGAACAATCGGTCCTGGTAAATCGATTACACCATTGCCGCTCTTAGTTACCATGACACCCATGTTAACGCCACAGGTATTGATTGCCCTTATGGTTCCATTATTGTCTACGAAGATACCACCTTGTCCGCAGATATTGCTTGCTTGTGGATAATTGATTATTCCCCCGCGAGAATTAAATGAAAAATAATTTCCATCGATGGTCAGCGTAGGACAGGAGAAATGCTCAGGAACTTGTCCTGTAGGCGAACCAACCGAAGTATTACTTGCATGGCCTAAGAAAATTGTATTGATCGAGAATTGACCAGTAATATCGGCAGGCACACCTTCAATGATGGTGCTATTATTTGGCGCAACATTAAGAACGAGTTCATGGATATTTGAACATGTGCAACTTTGATCAGCCAGCTGCATAATATCAAGATGAGAATCCTGATTGACAACATTGCAACAATCACATGTAGTAGACCCTGGATAGGTGCCTAAAATCATTTGGCGACCAGTCCCATTATCTTTGGCATACCCATTATAGAAAAATGTAAATTTACTGAGATTGTCGCATGGTTTAGCATTGACAAGGTCATCATCTGATTTTTCTTTATCAGCTTCTATAGCTTGATGCATATGAGCAAAATGATGTGCACGATGACAAGGATATGTATACATCTGTTTGCAATCAATACATTTTGCTTTTTCAGCTGATAGCTCTTGTTCCTCACATGGCAGACAGCATTCAAGTGCATTAGGAACTAA
The DNA here is from genome assembly GCA_021818945.1 of bacterium. Classification (GTDB taxonomy): domain Bacteria; phylum Babelota; class Babeliae; order Babelales; family Vermiphilaceae; genus JAKASV01. The sequence continues at coordinate 21,418 of JAKASV010000010.1, forward strand.
CAAATCAACACCCGTTAAAGCCAAGCTCGTATGAACCATCAACGTTGAATCGGAGAAAATTACTCTAGGACGTGCTTTGCCAGTCAACTTATTAATTTCTCCACCCACATAGGTTGGTTCTGAACGAAGGTCATCATTATCACAAACTTTATGATTTTGATCGGTGTGTACTAAGAAAGTTTTGTATAAGATGGCATTGTTATTAAAGAAGAAATAGCCTGAATTGTAGGCTCTATAGGCACCATCATGTTTTGCAAAAGTACGTGCAGGGAAGTTTTTGCTGCCTGTTCCGTCTATGAGAACCGTAGCTCCTGTTGGTGTACTGAACAGCGATAAAATTTCGAGCTTTGTAGGATGTGCAATTGGATCTGTTCCTGCACCGGCTACAGTCAAACAACCTTCGACATCAAGCAACATATTACCGGCACCCGGGGTACGCTTTGATGGGCTCACGGTAAATGGAAATTCAGATGTCAGATCATTTTCAATTTTACCTTCGCAGTCAACACCCGACAAGAAGACTACTGCTGATTGAGCTGCCAAATCTATGCAGGCTGGTAGAGCCGCCTTATCATTATAGCCATCTACAATCAATGCCGATGGATTTCTCTTTTTAAAGATTCTTTCAAAAGGAACATTACTGAGACTTTCATGGCTCAAGCCGGCACAATTTTCGCAAAGACATCCGTCAATGACAGAATCAATGCCACATGGCATATGCTCTGACCCTTTTAGGCATTGATCTAACGAAAGTCCTACATAGGCTAGAAAGGTAAGTGTTCCAAGCGACAATTTACCATTGCAACCTAATACAAAACCATAGGTCTTGCCCAAATAGGTTTTTGGATGCCAAATTTGATGATGAGCTAACGTTTTATTAGCGTTCAAAACCAGAAGCCTAGAGGAGGCATCAGGATTACTGTTAATGATTCCAAAAATAGCCTGACATCCAGCTGGACAGGTTTTTTCGATATCAGCATAGACAAGGTCATATGATTCTGCTCGATGGTTCTTTATGGTGCGACCGCTAATGAGAACCGAAGCTTTGTTATCAATAGCCAAGGCCATACGACCTTTATCAAGGTTTGTTGGATTAAATTGGATAATACCAACACCCTCGTCACTCAAGGCCTTGTCTGACGCATATCCTAAGGCAGCACGATAGCCAAGATTTATAAAAATATTATCCTCAAGGTGTGCTGAAGCACGATTAAATTCTAGAATCGTGCCATCCATAATGACATAGAGCTTAACACTTCCACCATTAAGACCATTTGGTTCTAATGTGATACTTTTTCTACCATTGGTTCTAAAAATAACCTTATGGCCGCCTCGTACGGCAATGAATAATGGATGACCGCCATCTTCAGCACTAGCACCAACAAACTTAAGATCTTGAGTTACATGGAAAGTTATATTAGCATTTTTAGGCTCCAAAAACAAGGTATCAACTTGCTTGGATCTACTGATTATTGTAGGATCGGTCTTTTGAGTTAAATATACATTTATTGGGCGCTTCGATGCAGTAATACTAACATAATGATGATCGTGCATTGAGGTTAAAATTGAATTACTTTGAATTTCAAGTACTGGATCTGAACCATCAAGGTTTGGCGTATGTGAATCGTGCCAAACTACTTTTGCTTGCACTGCAACACCGCTATACAAAAGTGCAAGTGAGCCTAAGAGCAGCTTTTTTGTGCTTATATTTTTTCGCATAAGCTCATCCTTTTTTTAAAAATTTATCACTATACTCTTTCTTTGCATTTGGACGTAAATACTTATGACATATCTCTCTCATTACATACGCCTCCTTTGCGCTTGCCAACCAGTTCAACAATACTCAACGCCCAAAAATTAGGGCCTTGGTTTACTTCTAGTTTTTTTATGCAAGAATGTCAACCCTTTTATAACATAAAACTTTGATAAGTATACCTCCTATTGCTGAAATAACTCTCATAAAAACGTGTCATTATTGTGCCATAAGCTGAATCCATATTTCATTCAACAATGTCTCTGGGATGGTCGTTTTAAAATATTTCATTTTTGAAAACTGTTCATTATCTGGACAATATAATAGTTCTTGCTGTGTCTGCAGCTTTTTTATAGGACAGCACATACCAAATTTAGAACGATGATGTACAATAACCTCAGGTCTAAATAAATAATTGATAAATTGATACACAAGGTCTGTCTTAGTACTCTTTGCAGGGATGGCCAATGAATCAACAACTTTGAAGCTTCCCTCTTTTGGTACCACAAAATCAATATTTTCGTTACTGCGTTTAATTCTCAAAATATCTGGGCCCATAGCAACAACCACCGGACAATTTTTGCTGAGTAGTAAATGCTCAACGTTACTTTCTGTATATGCACCAACCCAAGCCTTTTGGTCAAGTAAAAGTTTTTTTATAGCCTGAATATGTACCTGAGTCATAGCTATATCAGAACTTCCAAATAAAAAAAATGCCGCCAACAACACTGCTTCACGGGCTGCATCAAGCATCCCGACAGCAGCAGGAGCCTTCATTTTATCAAAGATGAGAGCCCAGGATGCATCAGGAAGCTTTCCATTGTAATAAGTTTTATTAATACCTAAGCCATATACAGCCCAAAAATAGGGAACTGTATAGGTATTTCCAGGGTCGCAATAAAGCCCGAGCAATTTAGGATCGAGATCTGGCCAACAGGTGATTTTACTCTTATCAAGCTTTTGTAAAAGTCCCTCTTTAATCATAAGCTCAACAACATAATCTGAAGGGATAACAAGATCATAGCCAGCACCTCTTGTTGTTCGCAACTTGCTAAATAGTTCTTCGTTAGTTTCGTAGTAACTAACATTAATACTGATACCGGTCTCACGCTCAAACTGTTCCAAAAACGAAACATCCAAAAGCATGGGCCATGAAAAAATATTGATACTCCTATTTGGTCTACATAACTGCATGATGTGTGAAGACCCTAAAAATAGTACCAATATACCTAACCAAAAAGTCACCATAGATGTCCGCACAGCAAACGTCCACAAGTAATCCGATTGCATATCTATATCCCTACAATTTTAGCCGCCAAATGAAATTACCTTGCGAGCCTGCAATATTGCCATTAATAAAATCAACAGACTCCCAACAAGAAGCATAATTGTCGATAGAGCATTAACCATAGGTGAGCCCCCAGAACGCACAACTGAAAAAATATATAAGGGTAAAGTTTGAGTTTCAGCACCTGCACAAAAAAATGCGATCAGGAAATCATCAAGAGAAAGTACAAAAATAAGTAAGGAGGCAGCTAACAGAGAAGGAATTAACAGTGGCAGTATAACAAGAAAAAAAGTTTGTGTGCGTGTAGCGCCAAGATCGAGTGACGCTTCTGTCAAATGTTTTTCTAATTCTAAAAAGCGCGCATGAATTATTGGTACAGCATACCCAAGGCCTAATAGTGTATGGCCTACAATCAACGTGATAAAACCAAGCGACACACAAAACAGGGAAAAAAAACCTAATAATCCAACTGCCAATACAATTTCCGGTACGACAAGACTTCCATAAAAAGCCACAAAAAGTCTACTAAATGTCCCAGATCCATAATACACAAGCATCAAGGCCATTACTATACTTAAAGTAACACTTGAAATAGCGACGATGAGCGAATTAGTTAATGCATACCAAGCTTGCTTACATACAAACAATTGTTTATACCAATCGGTAGTAAATCCAGACCATTCATATGGCATAGGAGATGAATTAAAAGAAAAAATCACCAAAACAATAATAGGAATATATAAAAACAGAAAAAAACATGTGACAAAAATAGGCAAAGAAATAGAACGGACTGAAGTTTTCACGAAAATCCTCACTTGTAAGAGCCTATCTTTTTTAATCGCCGATACATGAAGAATGCGACCAATAGTACGATTACGCTACTCAATACGGTAAATGCTGACCCCAAGGTCAAATTTCGTGTAGTCAAAAAATAGTAAGATATGAGAGAACTCGCATACATTTGTTTTCCTCCACCTAAAAGTGCAGGAATAACAAACTCGCCAAACACAGGAATAAATACAAGAAAAAATCCTGTACTGATCCCGGGTAATGATAAAGGGAAGATGACCCGCACAAATGTTTCAATCCAACTAGCTCCAAGGTCAAGTGATGCTTCTATAAAACGGCTATCAATTTTTTCAAGAACCGCGTAGAGGGGCAAGATCATAAAAGGAAGATAACAGTAGATCATACCAACATACACAGCCCCGGGGGTATTCAAGAATTGCACTGGTTGGCTGATAATGCCAAGAAACAGTAATACTTTATTAACAAGGCCAGTTTTTCCTAACATAAAAAACCAGGAATATGCTTGAATGAGGAGATTAACACTAAATGGAAGCATAATAAAAAACAATAAAACATTTTTGCCATGTTTTACCGTACGTGCAATATAATAAGCTACTGGATAGGCAATCAACAAACAAGCACATGCCGTACCAAAAGCGAGTAACAAAGAACGTTTAATAATTGCAAAATAGGTCCAATCAACAAATGTTGCATAATTTGACAAACTGATAGTTGGCACTAAAGACAGACTCGTCTTTATTAAGAAACTTCTGCCGATTACAGTCATCAGAGGCAAATAAAAAAACAGAATAATCCAAAGAAATGATGGAATCGACACGAAAAATTGTGCATTTTCTACAATCAATGATTTAATAGCTTTTTTTTTCATGATTAGCGCTCAAGTATGACTACGTTTTCTTTCTGCCAATATAAATTAACTTCATCATCATAATCTATAACTTCTTGAGGAAAATGCTCTTCATTTTGTTCAAAGACGCGGACTATAGTACCACCAGCAACTTGTACATTATAACGAGTCGAACTTCCATGATACATAATCGTCCGAATAGTACCCCTCATGTGGTTAGCAAATCCTGAGAGCATCTGTTTACTAATCTCAATTTTTTCTGGGCGTAAACTCATAAGTACTTCTGCCCCATCACGTGCCCATGCTTTATCAGCAGGTAAGACAACAGCAAATGCCCCCAGTTCGTCAATGGTTATTACAGCACCTTTGCCATCGATTTCGAGGATACCTTTGAACATGTTGGTACTACCTACAAACTTGGCAACAAAAGAGGAAGTTGGAAATTCATAAATTGCTTTTGGTGTACCTACTTGTTCGATTTCACCATCATGATTCATAATCGCCATCGAATCTGCAACAGTCAAGGCCTCAATCTGATCGTGTGTGATATAGACAAACGTTGAACCTAATGTATCTTGTAATTCGATAAGTTCTACAAGCATACGTTCCCGCAATTTCATATCAAGGGCAGCCAGAGGTTCATCGAGCAATAGTACGTCAGGCTCATTAATAACTGCACGCGCTAATGCAATACGTTGTTGTTGCCCGCCAGACAACTGTTGTATAGATCTATAAATCATTTTTTCAAGATGTACCATACGTAGTGTTGCAACAACGCGCTGCTCAATAACATCTTTAGCAATACATTTGACTCGTAATCCATAGGCTACATTATCAAAAACATTCAAATGAGGGAATAATGCATAGTTTTGAAAAACAGTATTGACTCGTCGTTCATTAATTGGCATATAAGTAATTTCTTGATCACCCAAATAAATAGAACCGGCATCAACAGTCTCAAATCCTGCGATAAGACGCAGCAAAGTCGTTTTTCCGCTGCCACTTGGTCCTAAAATAGCAAAAAATTTACCCCCTGGTATAGTCAAGTTAAGATCTTCAAAGACTATTTCATTTTCAAATCGCATTTTGACATGCTCAAGTCTAATGCTTTTTGTATTCATGATTACGTGACCTTGCAAAGAGTATAGGAACCACAACATCCGACAATGAGCAGGGCAGCACTACTGCTATAATGAGAAAAACAAAAACAAATCCAATATGATGGTACCAACCAACAAAACCATGTGAAACCAAATAAAATGTAGAGGCTAATGAACTTACTAATGTATGAATACTATGAGAAAAAACTGAGTACATGGGCTGCAGTGATGTGCGATGTCTGCTCATCACAAAACCATTTAAAATACCTACACATAAGAAAGGTACTACTTTCGAAATATCAGTAACAAAACAAATATGCAATGTCATCGTAACCCCAAGCATACGTGCACCTAGATAAGGCAACAATACGTCAGACATCATGCAAAAAACAGCCGGACAAATAGTACCTATGATAATCGCCTTAATAAATCCACGTGAAAATCTAAAAAAAGTTATAATAGTCCCAGTCGCTGCAAATACCAAATGCATAAAATGGAAACTATGAAATAATATCTTGGCTCCACTCGTCAAAACCTCGCTATTTTCTTGTGTAACCATGAAAAAGCTTATAAAACTTAAAATAACTAAAGCAAAGGCCACAGAAAAAATTGCATAGGGCAAATGTGCGACCAGTTCTTTCATAATAAGACTTGAATCACAAACATGCGACCCACAACAATGAGAATGCTCGCAATGATCTTCCATGAGTCACAAAACTCCTACGAATTGAAAATCCCCCTATCCTTTCGCACCAAACGCCAAAGGAACCAACATAGTAACAATAACGCTTTTTTATGTATAAATCAAAAATGAATAGTTGCCACAATCAAAATACCTGCCCAAGAGATAAGAACCAGGAGTAAGATCGATCAAATGGTTCAGGGCATGACCATTTCCATCCAATGTCAAAGCGCAGGGGCCCCATAGGGGTGTTATATAAAAGACCCACGCCAGTACCAGCCAAAATACCCCGAGTTTTTATCTCAGAAAATCGGCTATCACTCAATGCTCCAAAATCCTGAAAAACAACTCCTTGTAGTCCCGCATAGAGAAGCATACGTGCCTCAAAACTTGCATTGGCCATAGCCTTTCCTCCTTGAGGCACAAAATGTTTACGATCGCAATCATCGACAAAACAACCTAAAGGCGGAGTACCGTCTGTGTAATAACTACGCAATGAATGGGCGCCACCCAAATAAAATCGCTCATTAAGCATTATTTGTTTAATAGGAGGTCCAAAAATATAGCCTGCGCGTAAACGTATTGCAAAGACAACCGAATAAAAAGGCACAAATAGGGATTGTTCCAGCAAACACCTTAAAAGATAAGGATTTAAATCTCCGGGTACTTGCAAAGGAATCATCCCCTTACAAGAAAACAGGGTAAATGAACCGCAGGTAGGATTTAACTTTTGGTCTAGATTATCAAACGTTATAGTCGGTTCAATAAAAAAGTAGGGAATATTTTTATTAAGCAACAGCGGATCAATATTATAAGCCCTGCTAATCCGATCAGCAATACAACTATATTCTTTACGGATATTTATTTTCATCCATTCAAGACCGAGGTTAGATACATAATCAATTCGCCCGCGTTTACCGGATACATTAGCCAAAAAACCTTGCTGAAAGACCTGGTACCAATTTTCTCTGTCATAAAAAAATCCTTGTTGTTCAAATTTATTACTATAGGCATCAAAAGAAGCTCTGACTGGCAAGCCACATATCCAGGGCCGAATATAGCTCGCAACTATATCACGTCTTATACACGTTACATCAACATGAAGTCTTACTTGATCCCCACAATTGGTTGGGTTTTTTACAATAAAATCGCCTCCCAGCTTATAGGTAAGTCCATCAAGAGCTACTGGCCAACGCATCTGCATCAATCCAATACCTCCATGCGTTCGTACCTCAAATCTATCGCTCGGATAAATCTTGAGCATAATTGGCCGTTCATAACCGAGCCCAGAGCTTTGGTCAGGATAAATATTGGCAGATTCAAATATATCAAGAGCTTTCACATTAGCTAACGATTCTTTCAATACTTCTTTCTTTAAAGGATCGCCTTGATAGTAGTCTAACTCTCTGGCAACAACTGAAAAGGGAACCGTACGTGTTCCAACCAGCACTGTTTTACCGCACTTATCCTGAGAGTTTACTAGATCGATATGCCATACGAGATCGATCATGCTGTCTACTGGTATAAGTTCCGCTTTAACTTTGGCTTTTGTACGGCCCTGCAATTTGAGCTGAGTTTCAATCCACAGACGCTGCTTGCTAATAAGAGCTTTTGTACAAGGTACACGTTTTTGTCCATCAATATCAGCAACGGCAGGACAATCGCTACGCAATTGTTCGAACGTGTCAAATTTTACAGAGCGCACATAACGACGTGACCCCTCTTGGACTGTCAAAACTATCCGATAACAGGTAGCATCATCAAGTTCTATTCTCTCCTGATCAACAATAGCCGCATCAAAAAAACCCTCATCTTGATAAAATAATACAAGATCTTCGATCGATTTCTGGAGCACTTTGGCATCAAAATATCTGAGCGCAAGGAGAGAGCTCATACATTTGTTCACGAGCATCTGAGGCGAAAAATTTACAACATTTTTTAACACAATTTCCTTGACCGATACCCGGGCCCCCTCTTTTATAACAAAAAAGATGCGGCCTGGTTCTTCTTTGGATTCAACCGACACATGCCAAAAGCCATTACTTTGGTAAGCTGCCACGATTTCCTGAGCTAAAATTGAAGGCGGCACCATCCAAGCAGAACGCCCAAAAGCCATAACCGTCTCAAACAGTTGACGATTAGAAAAGAAATTGTTACCAAAGAAGATAAACTCTTTTTTTGCATGCAGGTCTAGAGCAAATAGGACCTTCACATTTTTATTTTCGTAATCAATAGTCTCAGTGAGCGAAATATCGGCATGTAAAAAACCACGTCGTGTTAACATCTGCTTTAAATTTGCCGTTTCTTTGTTCATAAGAATTTTTGAATAATGTTTATTCATAATTCGCTTGGCAAGCAACGATGAAATCTCAGAACGAACATTATCTTTTTCATTACTATCAAGGGCTCTATCTGCTTCAACTTTGAGATTAACCGCAGCAATGGTAAACTGTTCACCTTTTTTGATCGTAAGATTTACGCCTACACCTTTGGTTTTATTATCATAGATAAGTTGATCATCGATGTGGACATCTAAAAATCCTTCAGATTGGATAATTTCTTTGATTTTGGCGACCGAATCCTTGTGCCTATCGACATCAAAAGGCTCACCCTGATCTATAGCATATTGTTGCTTATAGGCTTCTTTCCCAAACCAGATACCTTGAACTTTGACATTGTTTAGAGTCCAAAAAGCAGAAAAGCTAAAATGCAGCTCAACGCCTATTGGGCTTTTTTTTATAGTAAGTATAATAGTATCGAAGACATTTTTTTTAATGAGATAATATAAAGCTTTATTCAGAGCCGATGCATCGACTATATCCCCTTGCCCAAACCCAATCAGATACTGCATTTCATCAAGTTGAATAAAAACGTCAGCATCTATGGTTAACTTTTCGACATAAAAAGGCTTAGGGCATTCATGTTCGATAGCTTCCTTATACATGTCCGTCACCGCATTAATAGTAATAGTTGTCACCCCTGGAGATCGATCAATATCGATAGCCATAGCCGTATAATGACAAAGGAGAAACACAAATAATGGTAATAACCTTCGCAGTTTCATACAATAATGGGAGCCGAAAAATGGAATAATTAGCTTTAATAGGCACTACAATCAGGCTAATAGTTTACCAGGCACCAAGTAATACACAAGAGGTTACCGCAAAATGAACATTTACTATTACCTCAATATTTTATATGATAATAATGATCTTTTTTAAACATGGCCCCATAGTCTAAGGGTTAGGACACTGCCCTCTCACGGCAGAGATAGGGGTTCGAATCCCCTTGGGGCTGCCATAGTTGATCATCAGCACAATTTATGATTAAATCAAAGGGCTTTTGCACGATGTAGACGATCTTTTCGTCATCGATCGATAAGTTCGATAGCACCAGCCTGATTAATTGCCGTTTTTCCTCAACTTCAGAACCAATAAATAGTTCATATGCCCGGTTAATCAGCTCTAGTACGTATTTTGCAGTAATAAAATAGTTATCTTCAGCCTCCTCAAGTTGAGCAACTTTACAGTCAAGATCATCTCGCTGGCACCGGAGCGACTGGTAATATTTGTCATATTCGCTCTCTGTAATACACCCGCGCAGTTTATCCATGTACAAATTGTCCATCATCTTGATGACAGTTTTATGCTGTTTAGTCAGCTCATCAAACTGCTTAGTCTGAAAATCCATCTTGTTCTGATGAACCTCACTTAATGTCTCTACAATCTGCTTCAAGATCTCGGGCGGCACCTGCATGCGCTTAAATACTTGGCCGATCTGCTCTGTGATCTCCTCTTCTCGCAACCATTTTGCCCCATGCTTGCCGTTATACTGGGTGCAATGGTAATAGACATGCCCCTTATGCTTTTCAGGCGTTATAGCAAGGCCACACTGCGCACAGCGCAAAAGACCCCTGTAGATGTACGGCTGTCCGGCATACTTAAAGGGCTTTTTGTTAAAACCATCTTTTATCTGTTGAACCTGGTCAAAGAGAAGCTTCGTAATGAGTGCAGGATACTGATGCGCATACTCTTTATTCTTCCAAACCATCACTCCATAATAAAATGGGTTCTTGAGTACCTTATCAAGAAAACCCTTTGCCCAATCCACATGACAGTCTTCTTTGAGCTTGTTACAAAGTAGATCCATAGAGTATGACCCTGTGGCATACAGCTCAAATGCCTTTTGCACTATACAGGCCAACCCATCATCAACAACAATATCTGTCTGATTATTAGGTAGGGTGATATTTTTATATCCGTAAGGAGCTTTACCTGGCCATTCTCCTTTGCGTAGTTTCTGCTCCGTAGCACGTTTGACGTTGTCGCTTATAGCATCTGAATAGTATTTTGCTAATCCAAGACTTATATTAAACTGGAACTTTTCAGCTGCTGATATTCGGCTATTGATGATCTGCCCATCAGATATAAAATGCAGTTCGACTTCGTCGTTTAGGGCCTTTTCATAAAGCACTGAAATCCGCTTATCAAAGACATTACGTGATAGTCGGTCAACTTTATCGCAACAAACAGCGACCTTTTCAGTTTGAGCAAGGACAAAATCGATGATGCGGTCAAATTCACCCCGTTCAGTCGTATAAGCACTCTCATCAAAGCTGAACTCTTTGATTATCTCAAGGCCTTTATTACGACAGTATTTTTCAAGTCGATTTAATTGCGCAGGTAGAGAATTACCAGCTTCTTTTTGCTCTTCGGTGCTTACTCGGGCTATCAAGATTGCTTTCATGGTGTTTTTCTCAGTTAAAAATTGAAATGTAGCTATAAAAAATTGTACCAAATATTAACAAAGTCAGAAGTATTTTTTTAATGTCCACAAGCTTGTTGATATATGATAACAAATTTGTTATCATTATTTAGAGCAAATCTAAAAAAAAATGAAAGGTGAGTTATTAATGAAATGGAAAATTGATTTTTATGATACGAAAATCACAAAAGAAATTCTTGATTGGCCCGAGGGCATAAAAGCTAAGTTTTGGCGGATAGCCAAGCTTATCGAAGAGTTCGGCCCCCATGAAGTTAAAATGCCCCATATTAAACCAATGGGTCAAGGCTTATTTGAAATTAGAGCCAAAGGACAAGAAGGAATAGGTCGCGCATTATTTTGCATAGAAAAAAAACAGATAATAATTATCTTAAATAGTTTTATTAAGAAAACACAAAAAACACCACAAAATGAAATTGAAATAGCTCGAACCCGCATGGAGGAGGTAAAGAGAAATGGCTAAAAGAGTTAGTTTTAAAGAATTTGAAAAACAATTAATGAAAGACCCAAAAACAGTTGCTGCTTACGAAGCCTTGCGCCCTGAATTTGAACTTGCGCGAGATTTTATTAGAGCTCGAATTAAAGCTCGCTATTCCCAAAGAGATCTTGCAAAAAAATTAAATTTACAGCAACCAGCAATTGCTCGACTGGAAAGCGGTGGCTATGTAAGAACTTCTGTCGCTAAACTTTCAAAAGTAGCTGATGCTTTAGGCTATAAATTTAAATTTTATCTGGAACCAAAAAAAGGACGCTAAATCAACCTGTACGGAATTCATTACACATTAAATATATTAAACCAAGAAGACCATGCAAAGACCGCTTGGTCTTCTTATATGTTTAAGCTCACCTTAAAATCAAAGTTTAAATACCTCATAATAGAACAAACTCAACAAATAATAAGAAATTCCGGAATCAGTTAAGAATGACTCCACAGCCGTCAGGGCTGGCTTCATAAACTACTCTCTACTAACCCATCACATAGAGTAATATTTATTTTGCGATACATCCTTTTCATTAGTATAAAAATTCACTTGCAATCACTAAGTACTTTACGTACTCTGACTGTGTTTTAAATTCAAAGTAATTGATTAATCATATAAAAAAGGACCTTTCCTATGATCGAAGCACTTATTAATAGTTCACTTACAACTACTTCATTTTCAACCAGTCGGGACAAGAATGGGATTCATACGGTTATGAGTCTTATGTTCCCTGAAATAATAGTCAATGGAAAATCCTTAGATGAAGCTGTAACAGCCATGATAGAACAACTTAGAAACAATGAACAATATCGCATGAAAGTATTGTGTTCATAGACTACGGAACTTAGAATAAGTGTTATAATGCTTCCATGCAACAGCGAAAGCATTATACATCTCTCTCTTCTAGCCCTTTTCCTAAAGCCATATTCTGGCAATATGCATCTACGCATATAAAAATAAATATTTTTCTTGCATTCAGCGATAAATTGAATATAATAACAATTTATTATTTGAAGCATTCGTTCCAAAAGGGGCAATACAATGGTCATAGTTCCACACATAAGGGTTAACCAGTACCTGATTCGTTTATCAGATTGCTGGCACATACTCTGCCTCAAAGCAGGACATCCGCTTTCCTGTAAGAAGTCAGATCTACTCAGTAGATAAGCTGCTTACAATTAATAACCCAATAATACTTTAATGTACGCATCAAACTGGTAGTAACCAGTTCAGTACTGTGTTTGCAGTACTTTATGCATGAGTGAGGTTCTATGACTCGCAATAAAGGTCGAACTATGGCTGTTGTTTCAGCTCTCGATGAGCGTCAACGATTTGCCGCGTTCGTTATGCTGCTCCTTACAGTTGACAAACAAGCCGCTCCAAATAAGAGCCGCAGCAAAAAATATAAAATAAAAAACGAAGATCCGTCTTCGTCAAGACTACGCCGGACAAGTATCGCCCGCCCAAAAAGCGGGCCTTGTTTTTATTGGCGCCTGATTTATCCTATGTTAATCGATTGTGATTTCAGCAAAGAGATAACCATGATATAGTGCGAATATTCCAAACGTCCACTTAAAATCACAAAAATTTGTATGCATAATTTGATTGATTTAAATATTCAACAAACTGATCTGTTGTATGATCAATTTTATCAATAAACACATTATGAGT
>JAKASV010000011.1 GCA_021818945.1 bacterium
GCTTCTTGCGACATCTTCGCAAGTTCTATTTTGTTTACCATGCTCTAAATACTACAGAAAATTTTATGGCTAGTCGATCAGATCTTTTGGTGATTGGGGTTATACCTCAACTTTTTGAGTAGTTACTTTTTGCGAAATTTACAAAATTTTCGTTTGTAATAACTTTAAGAAGTAGGCTACTCATTTTTAGCTCATTTTTTTTAAACTAAGTGGGTGCAATTTCCCGAGGCTTGCCTCGTAATCCTTATAAAGCAAGAGATTAAGAGGGCAAAGTAAGTGAAATGTTTTTAGTCTTGGAATAGATACCCCGCAGCAAGCTGCGGGGAGCTTCATAATTCAAACTTTTCAGAATTATGGTTGATCAATGGAGGCTAGAATAGACCTTATGTAAAATTAATGGAGGCAATTTTCTGAGTATCTCATGAGCGAGAATTAGAATATTTATAAAAAAATAGACTTCTCGTGAGCGAGAGCAATGAACAAAAACATGTTAGATATTTACTAACTTTTTGCCAGTATAAAAGCCTTATGTTGTACTGGCAAAACATCTTGGATCTTGACAACAATAATAATATTTTTTCATACTAGATACCAAACATTAGAGTGAGTTATGAACATAATCTATGCTGCAAAAAATAGCAGCCTAGGCGGAGAAGTATGAGATTAATAGCAGTTGCCAATCATAAAGGTGGCGTGGGTAAAAGCACTACTGTTATCAATGTAGCTGCTGCGCTTGCCAGTCTTGGGCATAGGGTACTGGTAGTTGATACTGATGCACAAGGTCATACGAGTCTCGGATTGAATATACAAACGTCTAATAAGCAAACATTAGCTGAGTTGTTGTGTAGTGAGCATGTTTCAGTTTCTGATGTTGTTCAGCGTACAGCAGTAAAGAGACTCGATATTATACCAAGTGATTTATCTCTTGCTATCGCAGAAGTGAAGTTATCGACAATGCCAGCAAAGGAATATCGCTTACGGACAAAATTCAAAGGAATCGAAGATTTTCCTTATGATTTTGTTATCTTCGATTGTGCTCCTACATTTGGTACCATTACCATGAATGTATTTACGGTTGCGCATGAAATTGTGTTACCTATTCAACTCGGTTATTTTTCATTAGAAGGGGTAAATACATTTATTGATACGATTCAATTTGTTAACAAAACCATTGGTTCATTAGTTAATCATACAATTGCGATCAATGGTGTACTTATCACTGCCTATGATACACGAACAAAATTGGCCCGAGAAATTCTGGTAACAGTCCAAGATATTTTCAAGGATACGTTATTTAAGACAGCAATTCCGCAAAATATTAAGATTAATGAGGCCCAATCACACGGTAAAACTATTTTTGAATATGATGCGACATGCAAAGGAGCAGTCGCCTATATGAGTTTAGCTCAAGAGATAATCGAAAGGGATATTCATGAGCAATATAAGCAAGACGCAAAAAAATCTAAAGAAAAAGCTATCTCTCGATGATTATATGCATTTAGATGAGCAAGAATCGCGAGATGTTGTTGTATCAAATGCTGGAGAAAGTTCTGAAACAGATCATGCTCGTGAGACGAGTTCTGCAAAACAGACAGAACAATCTGCCGGTTCAAAAATAAAGGCAACCTATTATCTGACTGAAGATGATCATAGTGCCTTAACGCATATTTATATCAAGCGTTTACAGAATAAACAAAAAACTGATCGTTCTGCACTTATTGGTGAAGCAATCAGGCTGTTGTATGACAAAGAAATAGCTTAACCGCATACTAAAAAATGTGGAGGAAGTATACGCTCCCTCCTTTTGATCAATAGTTTCTGCGCTGCAGAGCTCCTATAGAGTCCAAAAATTTCATTTCTCCTCGGGCAAATCTAAGTATGTTTTCTCCTTGGGTAAATTCTTCCGGTAATCTGATTAGAGTGTACCCTGAAGCGTGCGATTGATCTGCTCTATTTACGTCTTTCCTTGCAGGTGTATAAATTTTGTTAAATTCTGGCAATGAATTTTTGAGTGCCTGTATTTTGAGTTGGAGCAAGGCAGCGTCTACTTCCGGTTGATTCATTCCACGTCTGATATTCTCTTCGCTTTGAAGCGAAGCGCTTTTTATTTTTTCATTAAAAGATGTTTCAAAAGATTTAAATGCATATCGGCATGCTGCTGTTATCGTTTCATCATACGGAATGCTGCCGAGTAGTGATTGGATGTATGTGTTCAATCTTCTGGTGTTTTCATCGCCAAGTCCGGCATTATTTATCGAAGTTAGAAGAAGACTCAACATTCGATGGGTAAAATAGTCTAATTTTAGGATGTATTTTTTGTGGGCTTCGGTAGGAAGTCGTTCTAATAATGATTTATTAACTGTTGTTTCATATGCTTTTTTATCAGATGCTGCGCGTTCTGCCTCTGTTTGAGCTGATAGCACTACACTGCTAAAAAACGCTAAAATGCATAACAAAATACTTCTATGTTTAGCTATTTGTGCAACTGAATCTCCAGTATTAACCAACATCTTATTCATAGTCATACTACCTTTTTTAATGGTTTATCTTGTGTGTTAACTGTAACAGCTTTAAAAGACGCTGTTGAACCAATACGTATGACGATTGCAATCATCTTGCCTTTATTATAAAGCAAAAAAATTCAATCTTGCAATAATATTAATATATTTACTTTTAATTTTTATTAAAAAGATTTTTTTACGTATGATTAATGATAACGAACAAAACAAAAAAAAGGACACGTCCTCAAGGAGGTGTCCTTTAATAGAAGCGATTAACGTTGTTACTGATTGATATCGACGTCTATAGGCTCTTGATCATTACCATTGTTATTCTTGTCTGAGGATTCAGATGTATTGCTGGTACCAGGCTTTTGTTGCTCCTGTTTATAGAGATACTCAGCTACTTTATGCGAAGCTTGTAATAGCTCATCGGTTGCTTTTTGAAGTTCGTCACCATTATTGGCATGTTCTTTGAGTGCTGCTTTTGCCTTTTCGAGGGCTTGCTCTGTAGTTTTGATATCAGCTTCTTGCAGCTTATCTTTGTTTTCACGCAGAGTTTTTTCAATTTCAAGAATAAGTGCATCGAGTCTATTACGTTTTTCAACCGTTTCACGTTCTTTTTTGTCCTGCGCTTCATGTTCAACGGCATCTTTAACCATTTTCTCGATTTCATCTTTTGATAAGCCACTGCTGCTGGTGATGGTGATCTTTTGCTCTTTGCCGGTTGCTTTATCTTTGGCACCTACATGCATAATGCCATTTGCGTCAATATTAAAGCTTACTTCAACCTGCGGAACGCCGCGTGGGGAAGCAGGTATACCATCAAGCCGGAATTGTCCAAGGAACTTATTATCTTTGGCAAATTCACGTTCTCCCTGAAATACTCGAATATCAACAGAAGTTTGATTATCTTCAGCAGTTGAAAAGACCTGAGATTTTTTGGTAGGTATCGTTGTATTTCTCTCGATGAGCTTCGTGAAAATACCACCTAAAGTTTCGATACCGAGTGATAATGGGGTAACATCAAGTAAAAGCACATCGGTAACATTGCCAGCAAGTACGCCACCTTGAATGGCTGCACCAACGGCAACAACCTCATCGGGGTTGACTGATTTGTTTGGTTCTTTCCCAAAGAGATCCTTGACTATTTGCTGTACTTTAGGAATTCGAGTAGAACCACCAACCAGGACCACTTCATCAATCTGATCCTTAGAAACCTTTGCATCTGTCATAGCTCGTTTGCAAGGTTCAATTAAACGTCTGAAAATATCTTCACAGAGTGACTCGAGTTTTGCTCGCGACAGCTTAATGGTAAGATGTTTTGGGCCCGTTGAATCGGCTGTGATATAGGGTAAATTGATTTCGGTCTCATGCATAGAAGAAAGCTCTTGTTTTGCTTTTTCTGCAGCCTCTTTGAGTCGTTGAAGAGCCATTTTGTCTTGACGAAGATCGATACCATTTTCTTTTTTGAATATATCAATGATATAGTCAACGATGACATGGTCAATATCATCGCCGCCAAGATGCGTGTCGCCATTGGTGGATTTTACCTCAATGACCCCATCGCTAACATCAAGGATGGAGATATCAAAGGTTCCGCCACCAAAGTCAAATATGGCTATGGTCCCGCTCTTTTTCTTGTCAAAACCGTAGGCAAGAGCAGCGGCGGTAGGCTCATTGATGATACGCTTGACCTCAAGACCGGCTATTTTGCCAGCATCTTTGGTCGCCTGCCGTTGAGAATCATTGAAATAGGCTGGAACGGTTATGACTGCTTCAGTTACCGATTCGCCCAAATAGTCTTCGGCTGTTTGCTTTAATTGGCTCAAAATTGCTGCCGAAATTTCTTCTGGAGTATATTCTTTGCCCTGGGCCATGATGCCGACATCCCCATTTGTTCTTTTGACCACATGGTAGGCTATATTTTTTATCTCGTTTTGAACTTCATCGAATTTGTGCCCGATAAAGCGTTTTACTGAATAGATAGTATTTTCAGGATTTGTGACAGCTTGGCGTTTCGCCAGTATACCAACAAGACGTTTTCCGTCTTTAGTGAATGCTACCACCGAAGGGGTTATGTTTGACCCTTCTTTATTGGGAATTACTTTTGGAGTAGATCCTTCCATAACTGCTACGACCGAGTTGGTAGTACCAAGGTCTATACCTATGATCTTTTTCATGTAAGCCTTTCTTTATTTTTTATCTTTATTTATCTTGAAAACTCCAGTAATTTTTATACACCATATTATCCTTTATAATACTGTACATGCTAGAGATGATTTGTCAACGATTATATAGAAAATCTTAGTTTTGTGCACTCAACTTTCTTTATGGCTTTCAAGTAGATCTATTTCTGTGTAATAGGAGGTTGCGAATGAGTTGATAGCCGTTATTCAGTATTGACTTTTTGTACATATTTAACTTAGTTCAATTATGGGGATGGATAATCATATTGTTCAGACAATAACTAAAGGTCCAGCGGAGGCAATTATTGTCTTATTAAGGCAAGACTATGATCTCAATACCATTATTGATTATGAACAATCGGAGATGCCCGTCGTTCAAATTCCTGCATCAAGTTCGCATATTGTCACACAAAAAACAAGCTAAGACTTAATGTTTTTTGTGTGACTTCTTTTTGCTTTTATTCAGAAAATCTTAGTTAATTTCACTAAACTTTTATGTCGCATAATTAATATTTATGTGCAACTTATTGCGACCTCATACTTGGTTGGAATTTGATGGATGGGTAGGGGGTGTATGGCAGCCGTTGCGCGCGCAGCCCACTCCGTCTGCGGCCCTAAGCATTTCTGTGCATGGGTTATGAGAAATGCTTAGGGCCTTGACTCCGTGTAACATGGACAAATCCTAGTTACCCTTGTAGATGAAAGATGCAATATGAAGAAATAATATGAAGAAATAAAAGGAAGAAAAAGGAAGAAATTTGAACTTCGAAGCACTTAAAGTAAATTACATGGAAGACTTAATTCGCCCTAAGCGGACACATAGGCAAATCTTACATCTACGATCGACAACTGGGTGAAGCGGTGGTTAATATTTGTATTGATGGTACTCGGTAATCGGTAATTTGTTGACATTCGGTGATCTAGATAAATAACAGAAAGATACATAAGTATAAGCATAACCATATGTATAAATATAGGTGTATGGTTTATTAGGTATATGATGTATTTAGGTTTATTAGCTTTATTAAGTTTATTTTATAAAATATAGAAGAATCAAGATACGTCAGAATAAGTAAGAATGCGTAAGTGGTAAAGTAAAGGTGGGTAGAAAGTATTAGCACTAAAGAACTTAGTACTTTGGTACTTTGGTACTTTGGTACTTTGGTACTAAGGTATATAACTACAAAATAATTAGATTTATATCACGAACCAATCTCACGTGCTCCAGACAAATAGTTGTGACTAACCAATATACGATCTTAAAAGTCTTTAATCAATATTTAATCAATAATTCTTAATTATTAATTAATCTTCATGAGGCATTTGAAAGAGGCATTTGAAAAACGACTATGCTTCACGATACTAAAAAACAAAAACTCCTTAAAGGGGAAAGGCGCGGCCGCATACCTGCGTACTCTATTTTATTAACTTTTTCAGTCCCTCTTTTTTGATATATTGCAATTTGAAATCTTAAGTTGCTATCTTAATCTTAGATATATGTCTATAGAGTTAAATGTATAAAAAGTGATGTATGCAAAGTAGTGATGAATATGAATTATAAGGGGAACTACCGTGAATAAAAACTTTGTTGCTGTTTTATCGTTCTTTTCTATCATCGTAGGCATGACCATTTTATGGTGGAACTTTGCCATAAGCCAAGCATGGCTCAATAGGATAGCTACTCCGGATGAGATAGCTTTAGCTCTAAAAAATAGTACCAAAGATATTAATGCCAGAAATTATGCTGGATGGACAGGACTTATGCTGGCAGTTGATCTTGGTGATTTAGAAAGAACAAAGCTTTTGCTTTCACATAAAGCTGACCCGAATGTACTTTCTGATGATCTCAATCGTAATACTGCATTACATATGCTGTGCAGCAAATCTTTTATGAATGATAACAATATTAAGATAATGAAACTCCTTTTGGATTATGGTGCAGATATTCATGCCAAGGATGTCTATGGTAGAGAGCCACTTCATTGGATTGGTGGTATTGGTGATCCAAATTTTCGCACGAAAGTTTTAGATCTTTTAATGAGTCATGGAGCGGATTTGAATGCAGTGGATAATAATGGTGACGTACCATTAAGTATCATGATAGATTATTTATGGTCCAGGGATACGGATTGGTTCAAAAAAGCTCTTTTTGACAAATATGGATCCAAGATAAATCCTAATTTGAGAAATAAAAAAGGAGAAACGCCTTTAGATTATGCTCGATCGCGCGAATATATACCTATCATCAAATTCTTATGTTCGACCGGCAAATGGCTTTGTACAACTGAAGAACGTAAAGGATTTTTCCAATAATATTCATATACTATAACCCTTCATTCACGATTTGATTTTTTTAGGATATACTGATAATACCTGAATAGGATTTTTCTGAGTCTACACTCTTTTGTTTGCTGGAAAGGGTGGCACATGTTCTCTCTCAAGGAAAAAGTTGTCTATCCAGGCCATGGAGTAGCACAAATTGATCGTATTGTCGAAAAAAATATAGGTGGCTGCGTTACAAAGTTTTTTGAACTTACTGTATTGAGTACCCATATGACAGTCTTAGTTCCAATCGATAATTTGAAAGAAACAGGTATTAGAAGAATTAGCTCAAATGAAAATATTGAAAATATGTTTAAATTGCTAGAAGAACCCATTAATAAAAAGACTGATGCGGCTATGGCTAACTGGAGCAAGAAAAATAAAGCTTATCAATGTGCCATCAGAACTGGAGATCTTGAAGAGGTCTGCAGGATATATCGTGAACTTACGAGTATAGCTATCCAAAAAGATCTCTCATTTGGTGAGAAAAATATTTTAAGCAAAACGGAAAACCTGCTTGTGGAAGAGATTTCTATAGCAACCCATACCAAAGAAGAAGAGGCCCGAGGAAGATTAAGGGCGACAACACGACGTATAAAAATTTCATGTAATGTTATATAAGTTAAGGGGATTTACTATTGCAATTTGAGCGAAGAATATTGGTAATTTTTGGGCCGACTGGAGTAGGTAAAAGTGATCTTGCCTGTACTATAGCCAAAAAAATTCCAGCAGAGATAGTCAATGCCGATATGGGACAGTTGTATACACCATGTTCAATAGGTACTGCAAAACCAGATTGGCGGTCAGAGTTTATCAGACACCACCTTTTTGATGTCATTCATCAGCCACGTAATTGTACCGTTGTTGAATACAGAAATATGCTTATCCCGGTGCTTAGTGATATTTGGTCGCGAGGGAAAATGCCTATCATTGTTGGTGGATCAGGATTTTATGTGCAATCGATATTGTATCCTCCTACGGCTGGGCATACGACTACAACCTATGCAGGTGACTGGCATACTTTGAATGCTATTGATCAACATCGTGCTGCACAGATCCATCCTCATGATACTTATAGAATCACACGGGCATTAAATATTTGGTATTCAAGTGGGATCAAGCCATCAGAGTATACTAGACGGTTAAGCCCTCTTTGCAATACGCACATTGTTTGGGTAGGTCGTGACCGCACTGAACTGCATAAACGTATTAATAAACGGGTGATGCTTATGATACAGCATGGGTGGATAGAAGAATGTAAAGCATTGGTATCGACTGAATGGGAATCGTTTATGCATGGTAAAAAGTTGATTGGCTATACAGACTTGTTTGAGTATCTGCATGGGAAAATAAGCTTGGACGAAGCCGTCAATAGGATCTCTCAAAAAACTAGAGTCTATGCAAAACGCCAAGAAACATTTTGGAGAATGCTTAAACTGAACCTTGCTACCGATGCTTGTTGCAAGCAAGCAGTAACTCTTGAAGAACTCAACTTGACTTTGTCTGATCCTTATTTATATATTAATCAACTATCAGAGAGATTGACTTGCGATATACAATAAGGAGATAAGAAGTGTTTAAAAAAATTCGTACGTGGATTATGGCTGAAGTCCCTGTTGTTATCAGTTCTCAGCATGCCAGTTGGGTACTTGTAGTGCTGGTGCTTTTGAATGTGGGGAGCTTTGCCATAGGCTATTTCTGGGGCAAAAGAACCGGTGCTCAAGAATGGAGTACAACAATTTCTCGTGATGCCTTTGCCGACCAGATATACAATAGTTTATGTTTGGCAAGTGTAGCTAATGATGATGACAAAGACGGAGATACTAATAGTCAGGATGGGGATGATAGTGCCGACAATTCTGATACAGAATTGGTAGCCCAGGCTGGTGATACTGAAGCTGCGCCTGAACAAGGTCTTGAGGTAAAGACACAGTATTATGCGCAACTTGCTGGTTTTTCGTCGCTCAGACATGCTGAAGCTTTTGTGGCACGACTGAACAAAAAACAGATCCCTGTTTTAATTAAAGAGCGAATAAGTAGAAGTTCTAAGGGCAGATCTGTCACCTGGTACCAGGTTGTGACTGAGCCTTATGAAGATCAAGATGCACTAAATTCTGTTGTTGCTATACTTAAAAAAGAAGAGAAATTGCATGATGTGCGTATCGTGCAAGGTTGATACTATAAACCTATTAATATAAAGGACGTCTACCGTGATAATTGCTATACGCAGATACTTGAAGGGTCCCGGATTCAAGATCATTCTTTGGTTAACCCTTATTTCGGTGGCAGGGTTCTGGGGACTCCCAAGCTTGTTCAAACGTACAACTCATGCAGGTGCTAGTGGAGGTGCTATAGCAACTGTCAATGGTATGGAAATCAGTCAACAAGAATATCAACGCAATACCAATATCCAACAGGAATTCTTGCGCAGACTCAGGACCCAGTATGGTCAATATGCCGACCTTTTTATACAAGCTATGGGTCTCAATTCCGACCCTAAAGCAATGGCTCTTGAAACACTTGTTCGCGAAACACTGCTTAATGAATCTGCAGAGTCACTCCATATTAATTTAACTCCTGGATATATTGAGTCAGAACTTGAACGCCCGGGGGTTGTTCAAAGACAACTTACTCAGATATTGCCTGCCTATGTGTTTGATGAAACAGGCGGAATCAACCCAGCTGCTTTAAGTAGGTATCTTACTCATGAGCGTATTTCTCATGAAGAGCTTAATGAGTTGATCAAAGAAGCATTAACACGCGAAGTTACTCTCGAATTGGTTAATGTCGCCCCCTATGTCCCACAGTTTGCCGTACAAGAGCAGTTCATGAAAGATATTGCAAAAAAACAATATTCGATTATGACCATTGCCTATGCCCCTATACTTAAAAAAGAACAGGTTACAGAGCTAAAAGATGAAGAAATTAAAAGGTTCTTTGAAGTTCAAAATCGTGCTTCAAAACGATACTGGACTCCGGAAAAACGCATTGGTACTACCTGGACATTTGATGCCAAAACCTACGGGGTCAAGGTCGAAGATAAGGATATTGAGTCCTATTATCAAGATTATAAAGGACAAAAGTTTGTGTCAGTTCCTCTAAAGATCGAGGTCCGTACTATTCTATTAAAAGGAACCGATCAGGCTACCTTCGATAAAGCTGCCAAGTTACAACAAGAATTAGTGGCAAAGCCTGATTCTTTTGCCGCTAAAGCAAAAGAGATCTCTGAAGACAAGGAAACGGCCAAAAATGGTGGGTTGGTAGCATTATTTGCTAAAGGAACACACGACAAAACATTCGAAAAAACAGCCTTCTTGCTTAAAAATGATGGGGATATAAGTGAACCCGTTACCACGGCTCGTGGTATTGAAATTGTTCAGCGTGTTTCTAAAAAACCTGCCGAATATAAGCCATTAAGTGCCGTTAAGGATGAAATCAAAGAGATTCTCACTATTGCTAAGTTCAAAGAAGAGTTTTCTGATGCTATGCACTCATTAGTCGATCAGAATGATGAAACAGCGTTTAATAATTTTGTTCAAGCTCACGGGGCTATACAAAATACCATTTCTGCACTGGATAGCGATACAAGTAAAGCAGCTAAGATTCTCTTTGGACTACGAGAAAAAGGGTCTCTGAGTTCCTATTACGATAATAGTATGGCAGTTGCCGTGAGACTTGATGAAATTAAAAAACGGGAAGTTCCTTCATTAGAATCAGTTAAGGTGGCTGTTGTTGAGGATCTCCACAAGGAGCGTGCCGACAAAGCCTTCAATAAAATGATAAAAGAGGTGGCAGCTCAAGCTGTCGGGACCCCATTGGCCACTTTAGCTAAATCGGTCGCTGGGTCAGTCGAGTCAACTGATTTGGTCAACCCGGGTGATACCCAAGTGCTTGAGGGACTTAAAAAGAAGAACATTCCAGTTGACCTTCTTTCGAAGCTTGACCATGTTGGTAGCATAGCAAGCCGCATAGACTCTAAAAATGGCTATATTGTGCGCTTAGATGCGCTTGAATCATTCGATGCTAAGGTGTTCAAGGACAAGCAACAAGAGCTGCGTAAAAAGCTTGAACGGGAATATTCGAGCTATTTTGTTGAAGGCTTTGTTGCGTCTTTATACAAAAATGCTACAATAAAAACAAGTGAGTCAATGGCAAATACTGCACGGGAAGATGATTATATACCTGTAGAAGATTATTTATAAAAGATTTCTCTATGAAACAAAAAGATACCGTTGAACCAACCAAGGAACAACAAAAAAAAGTAACAATAGAACCTTCAACTGGAAAGTTGAAGGTTCTGGAGGCAACGCTCTCTCAGATTGACAAGCAATATGGCAATGGTGCCGTTATGCGACTGGGCCAAGCAGGTCTCAAGCAAATTGAATCGATCTCAACAGGCTCGATTCTCATTGATCAGGCACTCGGCGTTGGAGGGTTTCCTGTCGGAAGGATAGTTGAAATATTCGGACCTGAGGCGTCAGGTAAAACAACTCTCGCACTCCATGTTATTGCTCAATCACAAAAACGTGGCGGCATTTGTGCGTTCATAGATGCTGAACATGCATTGGATCCGATTTATGCGTCAAATATTGGCATAAATATCAATGATCTGATTATCTCGCAGCCAGATTATGGAGAACAGGCTCTTGATATTGCTGAGATGCTTATCCGATCTGGGGCAGTTGATATTATCGTTATCGACTCGGTTGCGGCACTCGTACCCAAAGCTGAGCTTGAAGGTGATATGGGTGATACACATGTCGGACTGCAGGCACGTCTTATGTCGCAGGCTCTCAGGAAGTTGACACCAGTTGTTCATAAATCTAAGGCAATTCTGGTGTTTATCAACCAGATCAGGCAGAACATTAGTGCTATGCCTTATGCAAACAAAGAGGTAACTACTGGAGGTAATGCTCTCAAGTTCTATTCGTCTTTACGGCTTGATGTTCGAAAGATTGCGAGCTTAAAGAAAAATGAGGCGCACATAGGCAACCGACTGTTAATTAAGGTGGTAAAGAACAAGGTTGCTCCTCCTTTCAAGACTGTCGAGCTTGATCTCATATTTTCTGAAGGAATTAGTAAGGAGCTGGATCTCTTGGATGCTTCACTTCATTATAATGTTGTCAAACAGAGTGGTGCATGGTTCTCGTATAAAGATAGCAATTTTGCCCAAGGGCGAGATCAAGCATTGCAATGCTTAAAAACAGATGCAGAATTTGCCGACAAGATTATAGCAAGCGTTCATGAAGCTATAGCGATAGAAAATAATAAGTAGTTGATAGAATTAACCTACGTACAAGGGGTATGTAAACCATTGAAAGAAAAAAAGGATCTTATGCCGTTGATTAATGAACAGATAAGGGCTCCAAAGGTCCAGCTCATTAATCATTTAGGAGAAAATGTTGGCATAGTTAACCGCAATGAGGCATTGCGGTTGGCACAAGAGGCAGAACTTGATCTGGTCTTGCTTTCGCAAACAGGCAAAGATAATGTACCAGTCGTTAAGATAATGGACTGTGGCAAAGTATTGTACGAAAAAAAGAAAAAGCAAGCTGAAGCCAAAAAGAAGCAGAAAGTTATTCAGATCAAGGAAATAAAAGTACGACCAACTATTGGGGAACATGACTATCAAACGAAATTAAAGCATGTTATGGAGTTTTTGCAAGAAGGAAAACACGTAAAAATCACGATTTTCTTCAAGGGGCGTGAAAACATGTCCAAGCAAGAACGAGGTACCGAGTTATTTGGCAAGATTAATAAAACGTTCGAAGAGTTTGGAATTCTGCAAAACCTTGTACAAGAGCGGGATACCAGTATCGGACAAATGTGGTCACGTGTATATTATTTAAAAGAGATAAAGTAACGACTGGAATGATGTATGCCAAAAATGAAAGTGCGCACAACTGCAAAAAAACGTTTTATACGACTGAGTTCAGGTCTTGTAAAGCGTCCACAAGCGTATAGGCGCAAAAAACTGACTAATAAGACTGCAAAGAGAAAACGTAATCTGCGTAAAGGCGCGTATGTAGATGCTACGCAGCGACGCACGTTAATACAGTTGCTACCTAATAGGTAGAATTGATTTGTTTATTGTTTAGATATGCGTAAAGCGCATTATTATGAGGATCTTCAATGACACGTATTAAACGTGGCGTGATGACTAAAAAGCGCCACAGAAGATTATTAAAGAATACCAAAGGCTATTGGGGCCAACGTAAAAATGTCTTTAGACGTGCTAAAGAAACGTTCTTACGTGCTATGGCTTTTGCAACCACAGGACGCAAGCTCAAAAAACGTGATATGCGAGCACTTTTTATTTCGCGTATTAAAGCTGCTGTAGAGCAACATGACATGTCATACAGTACCTTTATGAACGCTCTTAAGGTTGCCCATATTGATTTAAATCGTAAAATGCTTAGCCAAATAGCTATATACGATCCACAAGCCTTTTCAACTATTGTTGATACTGTTAAAAAGTAACTCCTTGACAATAGTATTATCAGGTCATTAGTCTTGAGTTTAGAGATTCATGACGAGTATGCATAGAGAAGGAGAGTAATGTGGAGACATTGAGCGTTTTAGAAAAAAAAGTGGTTTCTTTGATAGATATTATAAAGCAACTAAAAACCGAAAATGCACGATTAGTTGAAGAAAATGAACAGCTTGCTACCAAATTAACCATGATGCAATCAGTTGTGCATAACGATGCTAAACGCGTAGAAGAGCTGGATAATGAAAAAGCTTTGACTAAGATGGTTGTGGATGATCTAATTAAGAGCATAGATTCGCTCGTGCAAGACGAAAAACAACTATGATGCAAAGATCTGGGTCATATAAGGTATCCATTTTTAGTGAGCAGTATACTATAAAAACCGATGAACCGGCTGATCTAATCGTTCAAGCAGCTGCCCTTGTGGATTCGACTATGAAAGAAATAGCCTGCGGTTCTAATCTTGATAGTAAAAGTATAGCTGTACTTGCAGCATTACGGATTGCACATCAGATAATTACCTGTAATATTCATCAGTCTAGTAATGATGCGCTTATTAATATGATCGATCAAGAACTGGCAAAACTTGGACTGACCCAATAGGATATGCATGCATTAATCCTGTATCTAGTTCTTCATAAGCGTAAACGGTATCTTCGGTAGGGTTTCCTTACGGGTTTAATACCCTTAGGCGTTTTATTTGCAAGCTAGGCTCGTGAGTTTAGCTTGTTTTAGTATTAAAGGTACGCGCTAGTTAAGCCTTATATTTAGTTGTTTTTTGACCTAAAAATACTCTTAGAAATCTTTATGGCGCTTAAATAAAAAATAAGCTATACTTAATAAGGAACGAGAGTAATTTTTAAAGGAATATATGAAATGTTAGGAATAGTATGGTATTAGGTTTAGGAAATATGGTCATCGCGCTTATCGGCATCGGCGCATTTGGTCTTTGGGGTTTTTTGATGCTTCTGGTCAAGCGAAAAATTGATCAGGCCAATGAGATGCTATCTCAAGCTCGGGATAAGTGGAAAAATACCCAGCGAGATATTGATGCTGAAAAACGCGATGCGCTATTGAAAATAAAAGATGAGTTATATAAAAAACGTGTCGATTTTGAGCAAGAAATGAAGCGGGGTCGAGCTGATTTGGACCGGTTGCACCAGAAAGTAAACGAAAAATATGATGCGATCGAAAAACGAGAGTCGGCAATAGATGAAATGCGTAATGAGTTGCAACAAAAAGAGCGCAAACTGTCGCGCATGGAAGACAGTTTGCGAGCTGATGAGGCAAAAATAAAAACCATGTATAGTGACCTGGTTTCAAAGCTTGAACGTATCGGCAATATGACTAAAGATGAAGCAAAACAGGTACTTTTGGAATCTTTGGAATCTGAAGTACGTCTTGCAAATCAAAAGTGGATCCAAAAAGTTGAAGAAGAAGTACGCCAAGAAGCAAAAGATCGTGCGATCAATTATCTGGTAACTGCTATGCAGCGTTTTGCCGCTGAACAGGTTTCCCCTCACTCATCAAGTGTAGTTAACCTGCCCAATGATGAAATGAAGGGTCGTATTATAGGTAAAGAAGGTCGAAATATTAAGGCGCTTGAAATGGCAACCGGTATGGAGTTTGTCATCGGAGAAACTCCGGAAATCATTACTATTTCAGGGTTTAATCCGGTACGCCGTGAAATCGCTCGTCGTTCTCTAGAAAAATTAATAACTGATGGTCGAATCAATCCAACTCGCATCGAAGAAGTAGTTGGTCAATGTGAAAAAGAAATCGATGATGTTATTCAAGAATATGGTAAAAAAGCTATTATCGAGTCTAATTTACAAGGGGTTCATGAAGATATAGTTTCATTGCTCGGAAAACTTTTTTTCAGAACAAGTTTTTCTCAAAATGTGCTCGAACATAGCAAAGAAGTTGGACTTTTTGCACGCATGATCGCAGACGAGTTGGGTCTTGATGGTACCATCGCATTACGTGCCGGTCTTATGCATGATATTGGTAAAGCTATATCGGCAGAAGTCGAGGGGCCGCATGCAATATTAGGCAGCGATGTTGCTAAACGTTGTGGTGAAAGTCCAATAGTTGTTAATGCTATTGCCGCACACCATGAAGAAGTAGGTTTTACCTCTATTTATGCTCCTATTATCGTTATTGCAGATACTATCTCAGCTTCACGCCCCGGCGCTCGTCGAGAGACACTAACAGCCTATATCAAGCGACTAGAAGCGCTAGAAGATATTGCTAATACGTTCGAAGGAGTTAAAAAGGCTTATGCCTTGCAAGCAGGTCGAGAAATTCGTATTATTGTAGAAGAAGATCGACTTGATGATGAAAAAGCTTTGAATTTGGCTCGCAATATTGCACGTAAGATAGAGCAGGATTTATCATTCCCGGGCCAGATTAAAGTCAATGTTATTCGCGAAAAACGTGCAATAGAGTATGCACGATAAGATTAAGGTGCGCAATAAAGGTAAAGCATGAACACTCGAAAGATTTTAATGGTCGGCGACATTGTCGGTGCCGCCGGCCGCACTGTTTTTCAACGTACGATAGAATCTTTAAGACGTGATTATGGGATTGATCTTGTCATAGTCAATGGCGAAAACAGTGCCCATGGTATCGGCATAACACCTCGTATCGTTGAATTTTTCAAAGAACATGGTGTCGATGTCATCACTTCTGGTAATCATATATGGCATAAAAAAGAGATTTTTCCTTATTTGAATACCCATCAGGATCTTTTAAGGCCCGCTAATTTTCCATCCGGGGTTCCCGGGGTTGGGGTAACAATCGTTAATAAACAAGGTGTTTCATACGCCATTGTTAATCTTTTGGGTCGGGTATTCATGCGTGAAAATATTGATTGCCCATTCAAGGCACTCGAGACAATTTTGTCCTATGCGCGAGATAAAGCTCATATTATTATTGTCGATTTTCACGCAGAAGCCACATCAGAAAAACAGGCTTTGGCGAGTCATTTTGATGGACGTGTTACCGCAGTTTTAGGTACTCATACCCACGTGCAAACAGCAGATGAAAGATTAATGCCTAATGGAACTGCCTATATAACCGATGTCGGTATGTGTGGTGCATTGAACTCGTTGCTTGGTATGGAGTCAAAACCTATTATTCAACGGTTTTTGACTCAAATGCCCGTCAAATTCTCAGTCGAGATGGCATCACCCTATATCTTAAACGCTGTTATCATTGAAGCGGATACTGCTACCGGTCATGCTCAATCTATTGAACGTTTAATAATTACCGATAACAGGGCAGAACTTGAAAAAGAGTGTATAGAAAAAACACTTGGTGGATGGTAGAACTACATAGGACGGAGTTATGGTTACGTGATATTTGTATTATTTCTTTACGCTCTTTTTGCGACAGTTTTTCCGCTGTGTAAAATAGCATTCAATAATTACATTGAACCAATTTTTTTTACAAGTCTCTGCTTGATGTTTGCTGGCACCGTATTACTCATATTCCAGTATTGGAAAGACAGGAGTAAGTTTGCGCTAAAAAAAGAACATATAATGCCGCTGTTTTTGCTTATTATCTGTAATATTTATCTCACCAATGTTTGTGAACGTTGGGGATTGCAGTACCTGAGTGCCGTAAAAACGTCATTTATTTATAACCTTTCTCCTTTTTTTTCAGCAATTTTTTCCTATTTTTTACTTGCCGAGCGCATGACCTATAAAAAATGGCTTGGATTCTTGATTGGCTTTCTAGGTTTTATTCCATTTTTTATCGAAAAATCTGCACAGGAACATACCGCTGGCGGGTTTTGTATCTTTTCTTGGGCTGAATTAGCACTCATGACAGCTGCTCTCTCTACTGTAGTCGGCTGGATAGGTATGCGAAAACTTATATTGCTGGGTGGGAGCCCGATTATCGGTAATGGGATCAGCATGCTCATCGGTGGCTTTATGATACTGCCGACCTCGTTTATACTTGAGTCTTGGGCACCGGTACCAGTTCGTGATTGGGGTCATGCACTCATTTTTATACTTATCACGACCTTTATTTCATATATTGTTGCCTACAATATGTATGGGAGTCTTTTGAGCAGATATACTGCTACCTTTTTGACTATGGCAGGGCTTACAAGTCCATTGTTTACCGCTTTGTTTGGTTGGATCTTACTGGGTGAGTCAGTCGGGTGGACATTTATATGGTCAATGGTTATGGTAAGTATTGGATTATACCTTTTTCACACACAGGAAGTCAAAGGAACACAATGATCTTAGTATTGTTGGCATACCTATTATTATCAAGCACCTTTGTAATAGGTAAGGCTGCGCTCACCTATGCTCAACCAATTTTTCTCATAGGCGTTCGTATGACACTTGGTGGATTATTTTTGCTTGCCTATATATATTTATTTAAAAAAAATCAGTGGAAAATTAAAAAAGAAGATATCTGGCTATTTATTCAGATAGCTTTTTTCCATATTTATCTGAGTTTTATTCTTGAATTCTGGTCCTATACCTATGTAACAGCCTCAAAAGCTGCTTTTATGTTTAATCTCTCACCATTTATTACTGCTTTGTTTGCCTACATTTTTTTCAACGAGCAGATGACAGTGCGCAAATGGGCAGGATTACTCGTTGGATTTGCAGGAAGCTTGCCCATCCTCATTGCTCAAGCTCCAAGTATGGAACTTTCGGCAGGTTCATTTTTATTTTTATCAGTGCCAGAAGTTTGTCTTTTGATTTCTGCAACGTCAGGCGTCTATGGTTGGATTGTTATGAAAAAATTAGTCGTCAATAAACATTACTCTCCCATATTTGTCAATGGTATAGGCATGTTTTTTGGCGGAATTGCCGCATTTTTTACATCTTTTTTGGCCGAACAAAAACCCCTATTAAAATATGCCTCATGTTCAACGAAAATTGCTTTGCTAGATCAATCACTCCTTGATGCCTGGTTCTGTCATTCTTTGCCAAATTTTTTCATGTTTATGTTTTACGTATTATTATTGATACTAGTTGCAAATATTATATTTTATAATTTTTATGGTTTTTTACTTAAGAAATACACCCCCACATTTTTGTCTCTGGTTGGATTGTTGTGTCCTTTGTTCACTGCTCTATTGGGTTGGTTATTTTTGGGCGAGACAGTTACCTGGGTATTCTTCCTATCGCTTGCTATCGTCATGGCCGGTGCCTATATTTTTTATAAGGATGAACTCAAGGAGCAGGGACTTGTAGAAGAATAATTGCGAACATACCGATATAAATATAAAAAATACACACGAACTCAATTCAATGTCGTGTGTATTTTTATTGTCAAAGCTTAAAACTATTACCAGCCTTTTTCAATTGAGGCTGTAATAGCTTTTCTGATTGCAGCGTGTCTGGCTCCACGTTTAACAGCCTTGCGTATGACTGTACGTTTGACTGCTTTTCGAGCAACAGCTTTTTTGACAGCTTTACGTGCGACAGCACGTTTAACCATCTTTTTGACGGCTGTTTTTTTGGCGGCTTTGCGAACAACAGTACGCTTTACAGCTTTTTTAACAGCTGCGCGTTTTACCGCTTTGCGTGCCGCTGTGCGTTTGACTGCTTTTTTAACTGCAGTACGCCTAACAGCCTTTTTAGCTGTTTTTCTCTTAACTGCCATCGTTATCTCCTTCCTTGAGAGTTGGACGATACCATACATTTTTTTAAAATTTGAAATTTTCAATCTTTCCTTACATTCCAATGTTATCAAACTCGATAATACAAAATCAATATTTTTACAAAAAAAATTATTATAATATAAAGTTTTATTGCATATGCTATTATACATTGCTCGACATAGCTCCGAAAAACTTATTCACAGGCGTTTTCGGACTGCATGCATTATAGTATTGTTGCATTTTTTTTAATCTATTTGCAATAATAAATATGTTATGGAAAACTAATTTTTTTTAGGAGATTTATATGACTGTGCATATGCTAAAATTTTTGAGCATGGTAATTTTTTTGATGAACGTCACTCATTATTATGCATATGAGTTGAAACAGTTTGCGTGTAATGGATCACCCTTGTTAGCATCTAGGCGATATAACGAAGTTGCTTACGCCACAACACATAATGGACAATCATACAAAAATTCTTTGGTGCAAAATCAAGACCGAACAATCACTGAACAATTAGAGGCGGGTATACGAGCAATCAAAATTCCACTTTGGTACGATGCGCAGAACTGTTTATGCGCATGCCATGGTATGAGTAAACTATTATTCGATTCTATGCATGAGCAAGCTCTGCTTGATCAGATACCAATTTTTTTCAGATCGAAAGCACGAAAATTTTTAGATACGGTACGTCCTGCAATTACTGTTATGCAAGATGCATTACATGTAGCCTATGGCAATAATGATGGCCAACAGGGGCTGATACCATTTCCACATGGAATGTTCGATCCAGCTTGTCAACCTTTTAAAAATATTTGTGTGGAGGTTCGAAAGTTTTTGGAAACTCATTCTCATGAGATTGTTACTTTTATTTTGGAAAATTTTACCGACAATCTTGCGCTTATTGCAGCAGACATTCAAGAAAGTGGTTTACTCGACTATGTCCACACACAGGATATACAAAAACCATGGCCTACATTACGCGAATTAGTTCGATCACAAAAGCGAATGATTATTTTTGTGTCTAGTGGCGACAAAGGTCGCTTTCTTGAATACCCATGGTTAATGTCTTTATGGGATTTTGCTTGGGATACGCGATTTAATTTTACTCGTATTGCTGATTTTGCTTATGATTGCCTACCAAATCGTGGAAAAAATGCCTATGAACAAAGAGCCTCAGTACCACACAATAAACTATTTATTGTGTACCATTTCATTACACCATTTGCAGGCGGCAGTAAAAGTTGGGCAAAACGTGTCAACCGGGTTTCAGTTCTTAAAAAACGGCTACAAAAACTTGCTCAAAAAACTGGCCATATACCGAATTTTGTTCAAGTTGACTTTTTTGAATATCCTCATAATGATATTTTTAAGGTCATTAACTGCTTAAATGGAGTAAATATGTAATCTGCAGGCATGCTGACTTGCTGGTATAGCGCTATAACATTTTGATGCTATGCCGGCATGGCTTGAGCGATTGGTAGTTCTAATTGAAGTTCAGTGAGCATTTGCCCAGTTTGTTCATGGTAAGAACTCCTTTCTATTTGTGCAATATCTTGGGCATGCAAATGTAACGAGTACGCCAGTATGCGAATATTTTGTTCCTGCATATATAACCGAGAAAGCCATTTATAGTAATAAATGCCGTCTGTCAATATTTTGCTGACCGCGGCAACTGAAGCGCCAAAGGTTAATCCGGCGACTGTTGCCATGGCGATTTTGCTCATATCATCTGCCCGTACTCCCTTATATACCCCATAAGCCCATAGGCTTACACCTAAAATTTTTCCTAAAGCAGGGGAAAGTTGTTCATAGGTTTTGTTTGGACGTTGGATGGTAATGATTATTTGGTCATAGCGCCCAATAGCCTCTAAAAAATCATTCATCGTAGGAGGCTGTTGAGCAAACATGTGTGTACCGACTATAAAACTAATAGCTAGCAGTTTCCGTAGTACCTTAACCATGGTGAAATCCTTAGGTTGTGAGTAAATCTTTCTGTACTCTATTAAGTATCTCAAAAAGATGCATGTGCGTCAAAAGGGATACAAATGTAGAATCACCAATTCACATACGTTGGATCTATGCTATAGTAGTATTGGTTGCCCATATACTGAAAGCGGCACAATATTGTAAGTTCTTAGAAAAAGAATAAAAGCCATGGCACAATTACCTAATCGCGATACTCATTTTGCAGACTGGTATCAAGAAGTTATCTATCAAGCTGAGCTGGTCGATCAAGCG
This sequence comes from bacterium, assembly GCA_021818945.1. Classification (GTDB taxonomy): domain Bacteria; phylum Babelota; class Babeliae; order Babelales; family Vermiphilaceae; genus JAKASV01. Next base: position 21,374 of record JAKASV010000011.1, read on the forward strand.
CCCGTGCGCGGATGTTTTGTTATACGTCCTTATGGGTATGCCATTTGGGAAATGATTCAAGCAGAACTAGATCGACGCATCAAGGAAACAGGCCATGAAAATGCTGCCTTTCCACTTTTAATTCCCGAGTCGTTCTTAAAAAAAGAAGCCGAACATGTCGAAGGCTTTGCTCCAGAACTTGCCGTTGTTACCCATGCAGGAGGCAAGCTTTTAGAAGAACCACTCGTAGTACGTCCAACCTCAGAGACTATTATCCATTATATGTTTGCCCGCTGGATCAAGTCATGGCGCGACCTTCCGCTAAAAATCAATCAGTGGGGCAATGTGGTTCGTTGGGAAATGAGACCCCGTGCATTTTTGCGCACGACTGAATTTTTCTGGCAGGAAGGGCATACTGCTCATGAAACGCTCGAAGAGGCTGATGCTGAGGTTATTATGATGCTTGAGCAGTACCGGATTATGTATGAAGATTACCTGGCAGTTCCGGTGGTACCAGGGCCAAAGTCTGCAGGTGAAAAGTTCCCTGGTGCAGATCGCACTATGACCTTAGAGGCCCTGATGCCAGATGGCCGTGCCTTGCAGTGCTGCACATCGCACTTAATTTCTCGTGACTTTGCTCGAGCTTTTGAAATGAAGTTCCAGACGCGTGACGGCAATGTTGAATATCCCTATCTGACTAGTTGGGGATTTACCACACGTAGTATCGGTGCATTAATTATGACCCATGGCGATGCAAAAGGATTAATATTGCCGCCCCGTATTGCACCTATCCAGGTCATTATTGTGCCTATTGTCAAAGAGGGTGCAGATAACGAAGCAATAATAGTTGCCGCTCGCGATCTGGCTTTGGAATTGGCCAATCGTGGCATGAGAGTCATGCTTGATGAAGATACGAATAAAACCCCCGGTGCAAAATTCTATCATTGGGAAATGAAGGGAGTGCCGGTGCGGATTGAAATCGGACCACGTGATGTTGCACAACAACAAGCGGTACTCGTAGACCGCTTGACTTCAACAAAGCAGATGATGCCATTATCAGAAATTCCAGCCTCAATGATAGCTGTACTTAAAAAGCTTCAAGTTGATATGCTCGAAAAAGCCAGGGAACATACAAAAAAGATATGGTATAGACAGGAAAAGCTTGCAGAATTCGCAAAACAACTTGAAGAAAAAAGTGGTTTTTATCAGACAGGGTGGTGTGGAAAACCTGCATGTGAACAAAAATTAAAAGAACATAAAGTATCAATTCGCTGTTTGCTTGGCGAAAAAACATTTAGTACCTGCTTTAATTGTGATGCAAAAAGTGAAACAGACGTGCTTGTTGCAAAATCGTATTAATTATCGCTCTGGTTGCCGAGCATCATAGTTTACTTTGCGGGCAAATCACTTATCAGATCTTTATTTTTATAACAATTCTGTGCTATGATGCTTTTAAATAATATGTTTTGACAAGCATAGAACACGAGGTAACGTATGGAGCGGCTTTTTGAGCAATTTAGAGTCTATTTGCTTACTGAAAAACGGGTCAGCAACAATACTCTTGAGGCATATTCTACCGATTTGCGGTACTTTTTTGATTTTATTGCCGACCGAGCTTTGGAGCCAACATCTTTAAGCCCAGCAGATCTTAAAGAATTTTTGGCAATACTGAAAAAACAGGATCTCAAGGCTCGGAGCATGGCACGCAAAGTTTCATCACTCAAAGCATTTTTTGGGTATCTCCATCGCTATCATGGGATCGAAAATGTAGCCGAATCTCTCATGTTCCCGAAGCTTGACCAACGCTTGCCACAATGCTTATCTGAAGCTGATATCGAGGCTTTGCTCGCAGCTGCATCAGCCGATCATTCTCAAGCGGGCATGCGTAATAGAGTTATGTTGAGTTTGTTATATGTGACTGGTATGCGCATCAGCGAACTCATTGGACTACGTATGACTGACCTGAGGCAAGATGTACATTTGTTAGCCGTTAGAGGCAAAGGGGGCAAAGGGCGGTTAATACCAGTTCCTTGTGAGATTATTGCCCTTGTTAATGACTATAGTCAAGTGTTGGCTCACAAAATGCAGGCAAAGAATCAGACGGACGAGATCTCGTATCTATTTTCTGTCTGCTATGGCAAAACGATAAAGCCTATGACTCGACAAGCCTGCTGGTCAATTATTAAAAAGATATGGGCAAAAACAGGCATACAAAAACCTATTTCGCCTCATATGCTCCGTCACTCATTGGCAACCCACATGCTAAAAAACGGTGCAGATTTGCGATCGTTGCAGATGTTGTTAGGGCATGAAAACCTGAGCACTGTACAAATTTATACCCATCTGGATACCAGCTATGTCCGTTCTATTTATGATGCCAAGCATCCCCGATCATGAATTTTTTCAACTATAGAGCATGCCACTAAAAATAGACATTAATTGTAATTTGACAATTATTCACATCATAGTATATTTATTATACTTATATATATTATTATTTTAATAAATATTTTTTTGCTTAAATGGAGAACTTATGAAATTTTTAGTTTTTAGGATCCTTGCACTTGCTGCTGCATGCATGACCTGTGGCAAGACTTTCTCTGTTATCGATTCCCTGCATTTTCATAAGAAGGATAATCAATATATTTTCTCGATAGGAGAGTTGCATAACTTTGTAATCAATCCTGGCCTACCAGGTGCCTCTATAGAAATGCGCGATTCATGCGAAATCATGAGGCTATTCGATGCTATTACTAAAAGCAAAAAAGAAACGACCGTTATTCTTGAAGTTGGTCCAGAGTCAATGAGGCTTCTGCAAGAAAAACAGGCGACTGTGGCCTGCAAGTTTGGAGCCATAGCGCAATTGGCATTGACGGCAGAAATGATCTCGCGCAGGTATCCCCATGTCCATATTGTATTTGCTGATAAAAGAACCGAAGTTGAGGAACGCCTAGAGTTCTTTTTAAATTTTTTTGTATCAGAGCAATTAACACTTTTTGTCCATGTGCTGCGTCAAAAATTAAGAGTGCTTTCGCCAGCTGAATATTCAGCTTTATCTCAGCAACTTACCGCATGTCAACCTTTAACATCGATGCAAGGATGCATAATCTTAGATAGCTTCTTAAAAACGAGTGCTCTAGGCAGGGAGATCTTTTTTGATGATGAGAATTCCATCATTCATTCATGGGCTTGTCAGCTCAAACAACTATACCCTGAAACGTTCCACGAAATAATAACTCAAAAAGAACAGGCACAAGCAAGGCTTTTTGGGTTGATAAACTCTTTACCACTGGAAAATCCATGCAAAAACTTTTTTCAAGACCTATACAGCAAAACTGACTTTGCCTTGACGCATCTCAAGAAATTTTTCCAAACTTTGCATTGCTACAATCAGCATATTACAGCCATTGATCTTGTAGTTGCCGCGTTAAAAGAGAAATCGTGCGAGGCTGTTGCCCAACAATGGGATCATGCAAATACATTAACCTATTTTTTTGAAATGGACCTTGTTCACGAACTTAGCATTGCATTGACCAAGGGGCACCATGTTATAATGCTTACCGGTAGCAATCACACAGAGAATCTCAAACCTCTTATTAAATCGTTAGGATTTGATCCTGTGTTTCCTGATCGAATCAATTTGAGCACGGCAGATAAAGGAACTACTTTATCTGATAAGGAACTACGCGAAATATTTGATTCTATTCAAAACGCTATCGCTCCAATCTGCGCCGTGTGTGGCAAGCCTTCAACAGCCAAGTGTGCACGGTGTAAAAAAGTTTTCTACTGTTCACAAGATTGCCAGAAAAAAGATTGGTCTTATCACAAATTGCATTGTCAATAAATTGAAGACATGTCTATCAAAATTGTGTTAAAGCTGCCTGAAGCCAGGCCGCTTTGTAACTGTGAACTTACATTCCGAAAGTAAAGCTTTTACCTTTTGTCTTTTTCTTGTTATGTGTACACTAGTAGTACCCTAGTATTGATAAGTCAAAAACAGGAAAGAATGGTTAATGGTAAAGGTTTTGTATGAATAATCGATTTACAGTCAATCAAAAATCGTTAATGACAATTTTGGCATCAATGCAACCCATGTGCACCAAGCGTACCACGCTTGATGCCACTTCGTCTATTTTGTTTAATGTTGGGCATAAGGAACTTATTCTTAAGGCAACCGACCTTGAAATTAGTCTGCAATCAAGCTATCAACTTGAAACAAGCACCATAGAAGAACCCTGTTCTTTCTTGGTCTCAGGACGTCGCATTTTTGAGTTGGTGAAAGAGCTTGATGGATTAATTGAGCTTGATATTGATGGTAGTCAGCTCGCATTGCATGCCGGATCGGTGCACCTATCATTACACATAAAAGATGCTGAAGAATTTCCGCCATTTCCAGAACGCATAGAAAATCTCATGCAGTTCGATGCTGAATTTCTGCTCAACGTGCTCAATAATATTGCCTTTTTGATACCTCAAAATAATGCCAATCCCGCCTTGAATGGTGTGCTGATGGAAGTGTCAAAAACGGGTCTTAAAATGACTACTACCGATGGCCATTGTCTTGCTCAGGTATCTGCATCACGTTATACCTTAGATGAGCCACGGACCTGGTTGTTGCCGCGTAGAGCTGTGTTTGAAATCAAAAAGCTTCTTGAAGGGTTGCAAGAGCCAACAATTTTTGTAGGAACCTGTGGAAGTCAGCTCGTATTTTCGGGCAATACTTTCAATTTTTTTACCCGATTATTGGCTGACCCATTTCCGAGCTATCAAGCGGTTCTTGAACGTGAAGGATTTGCACCTGCAGTTGTTGATCGTGGTGTCTTGATAAAGACATTGCGTCGTTCTGCTTGTCTGCTATCCGGCCAGTTTATTGCTACGCAATTTGAGTTTAGTCCGGAAACGATTAAAGTCTCTATGCATAATAAAGAGGTAGGCCATCTTGAAGAGGAAGTTCCGATGGTTCGCTTTGAAGGAGCAAGACTTGATATTCGTTTTTTTGCGCCTTATTTATTAAATGGGTTGCAGGTCTTTCCGAATGATCAGGTATCTTTTTATCTTAAAGGTTCTGCCTATCCAATCATCTTTCAATCATCGCAGAAAGATATGGAATTATTGTATTTGGTTATGCCGGTTTCAGCAACGGCTGGCACCTAATGGAGTATTGATCTGTGCAGCTCCGCTCAGTTGAACTTAAGAATTTTCGCTGTTTTTTCCATAGGTGCGTGCAGTTTGACTCGAAACTCGTTCTTATTGAAGGTGACAATGGATCTGGCAAAACATCATTGCTTGAGGCTATACATTACGGATGCTATTTGAGGTCTTTCAGAAGTTATAATCCTCGCCATTTGATAGCTCATGGGCAGGAATCATTCTTTGTTAAACTTCATATTGAACAGGAGAGTGCCCTTTGTACTCATGAGCACGAAATACAGGTTGGTTTTGCCGGCAAGCGTCGATCTGTAAAACTTAATCAGAGTCCTGTATGTACCTACAAAGAACTGATGGATTCATATAGAGTGGTCACTATAACTGAAGATGATCTTGGACTTATTAATGGGGGTCCCGAAATACGACGAACTTTTTTGGATCAGGCTATTATTCTTGGCAATCCTTTATTTACACGTGCCTTATCAGAGCTGAAACGTATAACGGAGCAACGCTCAAGTTTGATCTACCAAAAAAATAGTAATCAGGAATTGTACCGCTTATGGACCGAGCAACTGTGGGAAAAAAGCCGTGTGGTGCAAAAAGAACGTAAGGAGTTACTTGCCCATATATTATCTGAAGCAAAAAATCTTATAGAAGGTATGTTTCAGAATACCTATCGCCTAGATATTTCATATGCAGCTAAAATGGATCTTGATGCCACATCTTTTGATGAATGGCTCTCAATGCATCCGGCACTCTATCATGATGAATTATCAGCAGGGCGATCCATTTTCGGAGCCCATTTAGATGATTTTGTTATACGATTTCAGGATACCCATTCTAAGCTATATGCTTCCCGTGGCCAACAAAAACTCCTTGTTATGCTTATAAAAATGGCTCAAGTGCTGGAAATTACACGAGCTAAGGGGCCAGTCATCCTTCTTTTGGATGATTTTTTGACCGATTTTGATAAAAAAAGGGCCGAACGCTGTTTATCGACATTGGCGGGATTAAAGGGACAACTTATATTAACAACACCACTTGCAACTACGTCTCTTGTTGATATGATTAGAACTCTTGGTGGGCAGCATGTTATCTTGACAGGATGAATCAAGTACCAATTGTAGCCCATTTTTAAATTTAATAAATTTGACAAACATTAAAGCTTCTATAGACTAGTTGATAACAAGATTGATATGAGCTTGAAATTGCGTAAAAATTTATTTAAAAAAACTTGACATACTTTAGATATAGCGTAATATAGTATTTTGAAATGGTATGGAAAGTTTATTTCCCGCTCATTTTTATATTAATTCATTGAGGCTTCATTACTACTCTCCTTTTTTCCATCGCATTGATTTCGGTCAATGCGGTGGTTTTTTTAGTTTCTACCAAATATTATTTACAAATAAAAATAAATATCGACAAATTTAATACGGTTAATAGATAGTTGAAATTAAAATAAAAGCTACGGCTCTATATATTATCGGCGGTATTTTTTGTCCTCGAGACAATCTTATGATAATCTACTTATATTATACCGATAAAGGGCAGTGTATATGCGATTGATTGCATTTTTGGCAACGAGTGTATTATTTTTTCATACATCTCAAGTTTTTGATCAAAAACCTATGTATATGTATCCGGTTGCTGTCTATGAATATCTACATAAGCCTCATCTGCTCATTGTATATCAATGGTCGCCTGATCATCTAGAATTATATGATAATGACATTACCTCTGGCACAGTGACTAAGGCGCTTATGGCCATGTATACACCTGCTGCAGTGTGTTTGTTGCCCGACTCATCTGGCTTTAGTTTTGTTGATAATGGACGTATCCGTATTAAGAGATTTGAAAAAAGGGCTGTTAAATCACTCAACATTTATGATCCGGTCTATGGAATAGAATTGATTAAATGGCTTGATAATCAAACCTGCTATTTTCATGCGCAATATGACGGTCATTATGGTATTTATACATTGACCATAGAGGAAGAATTAACCCCTATTCTGACAAGTACTTTGGTCGATTATATGTATCCCAATATAGTATGTTCAGATCTTTTTTTTATTGAGCGTAGTATGGTCAACCGTCAATGGCTCTATCAAATGGGTAAAGCAGGAAATACTGGGACTTGCGCCACGAATATTCTCTTAACTTTTGATGACAAACCTCGTTTTATGTTAACCATGAAATCATCGCATGAAGGGTATCTCATTGAATCTGCGGGTGGAGAGAATCTACATATTTTTAATTATATACGACTTTTTGAAACTGAAGCAGGGTGGAAGACCGAAAAGCTCTTTAGTTTTACGGTGCCGGCATACTTATTGACAGATCAACAACGACGGCTCTATGAATCGTTGTTGCCACTGGCTCCGCGAGTTACAGATTCATTTATTTTTTATAGCTCATATAATGAAAACCTAAAACACATGGTAATCTATAAGTATGATAAAAGAACTAGTCAATCTATACTGATAGCGCATGGACAAGGCGATCTATTTGCCCCCCTTTTTTTTGGTCTGGCTGGATGGTATGGGGGTTCGGCCAAGATTGATTGCCTAACCAGCTTTTTGCCGCAAGAGATAATGGCCCATGCAGTATAAATCTTGTATATTAAGCTGCTTTTTAGATAGACTTTGAATGAGGATATTAATCACTAAAGGAGATAGGTATGCTCAAGCACATAAGATTTGTATCAATAGTTGTTCTTTTATTAGTATTAGGATTGAATGCTGATCCTTTAATCGATGCAGTCAAACTTGGCGTACTCTTGCCAAACATCCAAAAACTTTTGCAAGAAGGAAAGGATGTTAATGCCAAAGATGAGACCGATAAGCGGGCTATTCATGTGGCGGCTGAAAGGGGTGATATTAAGATATTTGAAACACTTGTTGGGGCAAGAGCTGATGTTAATGTTGTAGACAAGAACGGTGTAAGCCCTCTGCATATAGCAGCAGGCAAAGGATACAAAAATATTGTCGACGCCTTGATCGCCGCAAAAGCTGATGTTAATGTTGCCGATGCGTCAGGTTCAACCCCGTTGCATTGGGCCTGCTTGAATGGTCATAAGGATACAGTAGATGCCCTGATTGCAGCTAAGGCTGATATCAATGCAAAAACAAAGGACGGGTTAAGCCCACTGCACCGTGCCGCTGCAGCAGGCCATGCACAATGTGTCGATGTACTGATTAAGGCAAAAGCTGATCTCAATATTCAAGATAAAGATGGTCATACGCCACTCTATGTAGCCGCCGAAAGAGGGCATGCGGCAGCGGCCAAACTTCTTATCGCTGCTGGTGCTGACCTAAACAAGCCAGATAATCAAGGGTTGGTACCCCTTTTTGTTGCTGCCAAAAAGGGGTACAAAGATATCGTGCAGGCACTCATTAATGCGCACGCAGACCTTGAGTTCAAAACAAAAGAAGGCAAAACTCCTCTCTATATAGCTGTTGAAAAAAATAACAAAGAAATTGTTGATGAACTTATTCGTGCAAAAGCTGATGTCAATGGCAGTGACAATTCCGGCAAAACGCTGTTGCAAATGGCAGTTGACGAAAATGACCTTAAACTTATCGATAGGCTGCTAGAGGCAAAAGCTAATGTGGATGCAAAAGATAAAGATGGCAGAACTGCTTTGTATTATGCCGAAACTAAACCTGTAACAGAGGCTTTAATAAAAGCTCACGCAACTGTCAATGTGGCTGATAGTCAGAGTGGATCAACACCGTTGCATATGGCAGTCATAAAAGATAAGATTGATATTGCTCAAGTGCTTATTCAAGCAGGTGCCAATGTCAATGCTTTAGATAAGTATCAAAGAACACCAGTTCCGTTTGCAAAATCTGAGGCAATGAAAAAGTTGCTTAAACAGTCTGGTGCTCATTAAAACTGTATAATTTTATAAATTGTGTAACTTAGAAGGTGCCTATTTAACTAATAAGGCGCCTTATTTTGTCTTCCTTAGGTGGTGGCAGGAGAGAAGAAGTAAAAGCTAGTTAAATTATGCGACATTGACCCCTTGAGATGCCGTCGAACTCATTACAACTGATTCGTGATTTTGCTCGCAAAGCTAATACACAGGAAGCTCGCCAACCTACGAGCAACCAGCTTGACTATTATTAAAATTAGTCAATTTATCTAACAAGTATAAAAAATTTATTACAGATATTGACTTATAATTTCTCATCGTGCTACATTAAAGTTGAATACATAATAAAGTGTTGTATGTTTATTGTTTGGTCTTTTTAAAAGAAAGGATAGCGATGAAGCTAGAAAATAGAATGCTTTTCGCTGGTACGTTATTGTCAACCTTATTGATGCCCTCTTTGTTCGGAAGTACGCGACCACCAGAAACCGAGGGGTCGTTAAAGCCTGTCATTATTCAAAATAAAACAGGTAGAGAAATCTACATACGAACAAAGTCTTTATCTAGAGAAGGTCTACAAAAAGGAACTTTCGAAGCAGAAAAAACAGCAGTTAATCGATTAGCTCCCAATGCTGAAGTAAAAGTAATGCGCTCGCGCTTTGGGCAAGGTTTCTCTATCAGTGGATGGTTGGGAGAACCAGATAAGCCTGGAAGTGTCAGGATTTTCGGCCTTAGAGGAGAGGCGGCATTTTTTTCAGGTCTCAATAGAATGGAAATACAGGCAGGGAAAACTGCAAATGAATTTCGCAGAATTTCAGAATACGATTGTACTGGTTTAGATTGCCCTATATGTTTAGAGAAAGTACAATCAACCGATATGGTTTCAATTACAGAATGCAACCATAAATTTCATAAACATTGCTTGGATCCTCTGATTGAGAAAATTAATCGTGGTGAAACAGCAAATGCCTGTCCTATCTGTCGCCAACCACTGAAACGAGTTCTCGTTGCGCCAGCACATTATAGGGATATTGTAGATATACACGATGGAAAAATAATTAGTCATAAGATAGAACCAATAACTACTTCTGAATCAGTAACTTATTAACCTCAACTTCAATAAACTTTCTATTGAGCGAAAGTTGCACAAAAAATGTAAAAGATTGATCAGTTATGGATAATATAAACAAGCTCCAATTGTTGGAGCTTGTTTATATACAATTAAGGCATAATAATCAGAGAATACGTTAACTAACATGCAACTCAACAAGAAGAACCTTCAGCACACAAAACACTGTATTCTCTTTTAAGCTGGTCATAGGATTTTTTGATAAGTTTATAGTAACCGGGCAGATGAGAATATATGGTGTCAGCTAACTGCACATTATATGTATGCGATGTCAAATTGCGATCTCGCAACATGACTATCCACTCAGCTTCATCATCAATCAAAGATCCCTTATATGCTTGTTGTAGAACATCTTTAGGATAGACAACATAAACGCCTTTGTCTGACAAAATACGCCTCAACAATTTCCAAAAAAGCTCAATCGTAAATTCAAATCGTTGAATTGCTGCATCAATATTGCTACGGTCTTCTTGCATTGGCTTGTCGATCATTTGCTTGAATGCTATAAGTGCTTTTTCAGTTTTCATGAAGGCTTCATCAATCTGAATTTTGCTCATAAAAATCCCTTTTATATAGTATAATTCCATCTCTATCAATAGATTTTTTAAGTGGATTATCTTGTTTTAATTCGTCATAGCGAATAAAGTCGATTGTTAGTAGCGTATCGGCTTGTTCTATAATAGTCTCTATCATATTCCAATCTTGTACGGTAGCTCCTGGACAATCAATAGCTATATCAATATCCGAACGAGCAGTATGATCTTTCCGTGCTCGCGACCCATATAAAAATATTCGCCGTATCTGGGGAATATGCGTTAGTACTTTGAAAAATTCATATGAGCTTATATCACATTCTTTCATGAAACACCTTAACACCTTTTTATGTTCTATTGTATGTAAAATGTAAGAGGTAATCGATATTAGTATATACCTATCATGCAAGCAGATATATGCGCAAGAAGTCAACATACTTTGGCATCTATTTTCATAAAAATTTGACAATTCTTAATTAATTTAGTAAAATACTGTCGATAATTACATTTTATTTTTTTATTTTTTCCTATAAGCGAGGGACATTGTATGGTTTGTATCAAAAGTATATTTGTATCACTCATTCTTGGTAGCATGCTTGCCTGGTCCTATTGCCTTATGTCTATGGACTTATTTAAGGCCACATCTCTAGGCGACCTACCCCGCATGAATGAACTCATTGCCAATCCTCAGTTGATTAACCAAAAAGATGCTCAAGGAAATTCGCCGCTACACCTCGCTTGTTTGTGGCGGCGTACACAAGCCGTTCAACTACTGCTTGCTAATCATGCCAATGTACACAAAAAAGATAATTTTGGCCGCACATCTTTACATATTGCCGCTGCCAATGGATCTGAGATCATTGTAGCAATGCTTGTACAACACGGCGCAACGGTTCAAGAAATAGATAATAATGGCGCAACTCCTTTGATTTATGCTTCATATTTTGGTCATCAACCAACTGTAATGACTCTTATCGCAGCTGGCTCTCAATTCGATACTCAAGATGCACATGGATCAACCGCCTTGCATCATGCCGCCTCACGTGGACATCTACACATTGTACGTATCCTTATCGCTCAGGGTACAAACTTTAGATTGAAAAATCAGGCGGGAAAATCGCCATTAGAGGTAGCTCAACTTTCAGGGCGCACTGACATAGTCAGGCTGCTTTCTTCTATTCAAGCAGCTCACACGACTGCATTGCAGGAAGTTTTTGCATTATTAAAAGGATATTATTTGCCGGTCAACATTACCACTTGCCCAGTACCTGTAATTGATCGCTTTGTTATACGTTCCATAGGCAAGATTGTAACTGACGCTACCATAGATGATGTCCTTCAACGATCATAAATTAGATTAACTCTCAATTTGTCAAAGTTTAAAAAGATAATTGACAAATATATAATTTAGTATAATATTTACTATAAGTATTGTTGTTTTTAAAGAATAGCAAATAGGAGGATGGATAATGTATTGTAAGAATGTGACAATAATCATGTCAGCATTGTTGACTACAGTTTCAATGTATTCTATGGATGTTACCTGCTTACATAAGGCTTGCATAAGAGGTAATGTGGCGGCAGTAACCCAACTTATTAGAGATGGCGCTCTCTGGTTTTCGTATCTGGTCAACTCGAGCGTCTTGGTGCACAATCACCAGTGTCTCTGCTCGCTAGATTTGATCATATGACAAAATTTATTGTGCAACATGCTTGCAAGGATTATCACATAAAAAAAGAGGACGAAAAAGAACCGGAATTATTATAAAATAAAAACATGCATTTAAAACAAAAGTTATCAAGAAATAAAAGAAATGGAAGGTTATACCATGATGAAAAAAATCATAGCTGTTGCATATATGGTAGGAGTGTGCAGCTATTTCACAACTAATAGCATGAATATTTTTCGTGCCGCAGAAACAGGTAATAGCAGAAGAATACGGGAACTTATAGCAGAAGACATTGACGTTAATAATCGAAATACATCAGATCTGACGCCATTACACTTAGCTGCTCGTTACGGGCACTTGGATACTGTCCAATGCCTTATAGATGCAGGGGCTGATTTGAATGTCCAAAATTTTGCCGGCATGACTCCCATGCATTTTGCTGCACGCTTTGGCCATCAAGACATTGTACTCTTACTATTTTACCATGGCGCTGATTCCACTTTAGTCAACCTTAGAGGACGTACGCCATTGTTTTTAGCAATTACTCACGGACACATGGCAATGGCCCGTTATATATATCGCTTAATGATCAATGACAATAGGTAGTCTATAATCTACAATCATAGCTAGATCAGTTATTCTCGTATGGGCTCCGGTTGCGATAATGCTTCTACAAGCCATGCTGCAGCCTGCGGATTAGCTTCAATAGGGGTTTCTCCACTAGCATCTGTGACATCGGGAGAAGCTCCGTTCCTCACAAGCAATTTAAAAATGTTGGGATAATTGAATGTTGCTGCCAGATGTAGTGGAGTATTGCCTTGTTCATCCAGCGGCTCCCGCTAATTTGGGGTAAAAAGACTGGAATTATTGATTTCAAAAAGCTGATTTTAAATGGGAATGCACCCCTTTAACGCCTTGGCGCTAGTTATTGATCTAAAAAAATTGTTTTTTAT
>JAKASV010000052.1 GCA_021818945.1 bacterium
GATGGCGTCAAAACCGAAACGATTCAAGGACTTAATGAATTGCGAAAAAAAATTATCAATTTGTTAAGTATCAATGTTCAGCAAGTATATCAGAATTTTTTACCTGGGGGTTGATCAATGTGGGTTATTAGTACGTCCTAGTCAATATAAAGCATACCATAAAACAGCACATAAGTACACAAAAACATGCATAGATAAAGTGTTTTAGACGATTTGAGAGCTTCAAAGTGAACAGACAAGCACCACTTTTTTGGGGTTACTATTAAAACGTTGTTTTTGTTTACAATAAAAATACATGACATCGAATTTGAAGATTTACAAAAAAAGTCAAACAGAACGATATGGATTTTTTGCGTAGAATAAAACAAAAAATTTTATGATATGTCTATTTATGAAAGACGACTGGATGCACAAATAGAAAAGTTTTTTTTATTTTAAAATATTTACAATCCATTGTTGACTAATAGCCCAAGTCATACTAGAATCTCTTCTAACTTTAACAATTCAACATTCAATAGAAGGGGTCTAACATGCTCTAGGGCTATTATTACCTAAAAACATAACATTCTTTTTTTTTGATGTCACTATAATGTTTTCGTCCTCGTGTAACATAAAGGTTATTCATGAACTTTACGAATAAGCTATGTCTATGTATAGCTATACTTTCTTCATTGTCTTCATTCAGTATGATGCGTCAATTAATCCATGATGAGAACAGATTCAGAGTAATTGATGGAAATAGGGAACAAGTAGTACAACCATGTTTCGTAGATCCATTATTGAAACGCATGAGTCCAGAACAATTTGCAACATTCATCGAACAAGGAAATCGTGTTAAAGCAATTAGATTAAGCAACGGCGAACAGCGCTTGCAAGCTATGGTACCTGGCAAAGGTGGGGGCCCAATATCAGGCTTAATTGCTTACACTTTAACAAAGAGTTTGGGTTATGCACTTACAGCTGGAGTTTGTGTTCCTGCGGTAGTAGTAGCTCCAGGGACTATTGTCGTAGGAGTTCCCACTGCCATTGTTGCTGGTTCAGCTATATCAGAAACTGCCGCATTAAGTACAGGAGCAATTTTCGCATCGATCCCATTTTTACCGTAAACAATTCAACCTCAAACGGAACAATAATGAAATTTTTAAGTAACGTCAAATCAGTCTTATGCGCAATAATTCTGGCAACAGCATGTACGTGTCAAGCGATGGAACGAATTGCTGAACAAAATATTTTTGCACCAAGCCGTTTAGGCAAAGTTTCTATCTATCATGATGAAGATGGTTTCCATGTACACAGTGACACTGAGAATGCCTTGGTAAAGAGGCATATGATGTCATCGATGCTCCGCAACCTCGATGCTAAACATCTGAAAGGATTTTTAGAACAAGGAGGCTATATCTCACTAGAGAAATGCGATGACGGAGAGTACTCACTCACTGAACATGTTCGTGGCTTAGGTGGCGGTCCTGTAGGCTTTGCCATTGGATATGGGATTACAAAAGCTTTGATATGGTCTGGTATAATAGGAGCGGGAGTTGGCGCCGTAGCGGCAACAGGGGGAGCTGCTCTTGGTGTAGCTGGCGTAGTAGGAACTGGCGCGGCCGCTACAACTGGTGCCCTGGCAGCTACTGGGTCAGCGATTGCAGGTTCTGTAGGAATTGCTGGAGGAGGAGCCGTTGCAGGCGCAGTTGGAGTAGGGGCAGCTGCAGGATTTACTGCAGGAGCAACTGCCGTTACAGCTGTAGGAACAACAATTGCAGCTGGCGCAGCAGCAGGAGCAACAGTAACTGGAGCAGCAACAGTAGCTGCAGTAGCTAGCGCTCCGACAGCAGTAGCTACAGTAGCTGCAGCTGGTGGAGTTATTGCTTCTATAGAAGCTGCCAGCTTATGTGTAGGAGCATGGGTAGGAGCATTGACTGGACCTTTTTAATTTCAATAAATAATGAATACTAAAAAAAATCTTGAAATAATAACTATTTCGTTTAGATCAACAATTATAGGAGGTGTTTGTATAGCGATTATCGGCGGCATGCAAGCATTTACAGAGCATAGCTATAGTTATTGGATTATTTTTTTTAGCATTCTTTTCATTGTTAATTATCCAATTGGATGGTTGCTTTTTCATTATCTCATAGAGCCAGTTATTCAAGGAAATAAACAAAAATAAATAATTAGAAGCCACAATACCATCGCATTGTGGCTTCTAATTAAGGATTAACATGAAAACAGAAATCTTAATAACAAACTTGCTTTCCGCTATTCTTGGGTCATTTGTATTTTGTCTTACATTTTTTTATACTGCGAATGGCTTATTTTATTTGTTGCTCAAAAAGCCGTTCTTCCATATTACGAAAGAAATAGTTATAGTTACTTGCATTGTATTTATGATTACTTTTTTGTGGTTTGCAAAATGGGAATAGGCATGAAATTTATTAAGAAAAATAACATCCATAAAGGATTGGCTTATCTTTGTGTTACGTACATTCTGATATTAAGTTTCTTAGCTTTTCAGGCTTATAGCCGAGGAGAATCATTCAATTGGTTAGGCTATATGTTACTGTTTGCTTTATGTTATTAGCTTATTTCGCTTCCTTGCCCTGCATTGAATGCTACTTAAAGCGAGAGACTAAAATTCAATAAGCTTCTCCAAATAGCTTTCATAAATACTGCAAAGACAGTGTATTTCTTAAACATATAATTCACATGTAATACTGCAGAGATATGGAATTAAAATAACAGCAACAATGCTCCCGTTTTTGCTGTTTCCAGGACTTCCGCAAATCGCTGAAAGATCCGAACATTATATAAATTATATAAACCCTGTACGAGCTTTAAATTTTTGCTATATTAAACAAAAGACTATAAGCCTTTTTCAAAGGAATACTGATATGGCGGCTCCAATTTTGCAACCACTCAAAGGATTTCGAGATTTTCTACCAGCTGATAAAAGAAAAAGAGATTATATAAGATCAAAAATTATTGAATCTTTTGAACACTTTGGCTTTGAACCACTCGAGACACCTACACTTGAATATGCATCATTGTTATTGGGAAAATATGGCATAGAAGCAGATAAATTGGTCTATCAATTTGAAGACAATGGTGGGCGCCACTGCGCATTGCGCTATGACCAAACTGTGCCAACTGCTCGTGTGCTAACACAATATCAACATGAATTGCCCAAGTATTTCAGGCGTTATCAGATCCAAAATGTTTTTCGCGCAGAAAAACCACAGAAGGGCCGTTTTCGTGAATTCACCCAGTGCGATATAGACATATTTGGGTCAACGTCATACATCGCGGACGCCGAAATTCTTGCTTGCGTCTATGCCACATTTAAAAATATTGGCTTTGATGAAGTTTTATTAAAAATCAACGACCGCCAGGTTCTTATGGAAACTTTAAAACCGTTTACCCAAGAATTTGTTGATATTTTCTCCATCATTCAAAGTATCGATAAACTAGATAAAATATCTGCTGATGGCGTTATAGCAGAACTTGAAAGCAAGGGTTTACAAAAAGAGCAAGCTATAGTTGCATTGACAGCCATAAACAATGCTCAACCAAACGATCAATTACAAAAAATTATGCACTCAGCACATGTCCTGGGTGTACCTCAAAGCTCAATGCAATTTTGTGCAACACTCGCTCGTGGCCTTGATTATTATACGGGTATGATTTTCGAGGTCTCTGTACCTGTCTATACTGCAGGATCTCTTGGTGGTGGAGGCCGTTATGACAATCTGATCAAACAACTTAGTGGAATTGAAATACCAGCTGTTGGCGTGGGTCTTGGCTTTAACAGAATAGTCGAAGCTGCTGAAACACTTGGTATTTTTTCACATATCAAATTAAAGCCTCTAGTTATGGTAACGTTATTTTCAGATGAGCAGCTTAATTATGCATTATCTATTGCTTCATGGCTGCGATCCAAAGATATACTTGTAGAAGTAATTCCCCAAGTTGGTGATGTCGGCAAACAACTGAAACTCGCCAGTCAAAAAGGAGCTCCCTTTGTGATAATAGCAGGACAAGATGAGCAAAGAGACGGCACAGTCATCGTTAAAAATATGGCCTCAGGACAACAACACACAATAGCAAAAGAAAAAATATTAGACATAATTTCGTAATTGTCGCTGAAAAAAAATCAGAATATTGATCAGAATAATTTTACTTGTATATAATAATTCTGAAGGTAGATGTACTGTGTACCCATCTTAACAAAAAAGGAGAACGATGCGATCTGTATTGAACTATTTTTTGATTGTTTGTCCTTAGCTAACGGTAATTCACTGCATAATGCCATGAATTTTCTTTTTGCTTTATATTGCGTTTTGAGCTTATCGAGATATAAAGACCATTCGTACTCCTTATCAAGAAGGCAAAAACCAATAAGCTCATTTTTAATGTCCTTAATTTCAGTTGAAGATGCCAATCTTAAGACATGTTTATAGCGCTCTAATGTAGGCTTCACTTTGAATCCTGCGCATCTGCAGTAAATTCAATAGCTTTCATGGGCGATAGTCCTCTTGATATTTGTTTATCCGTCAATCCCTAAAACTTATGCGTTAGCTTAATTCTTGACTCTCAATTTCATGGCTATATTAGCCTACAATGACGTTGTTTTCATCATTTAAGATTGACCTACAATAATACTTTGGAAAATTCTGTCCAATCAAAATCTAATCTGCAGCTTTGCTTACTATGATGTGTAATTCATGGTAAAATATTGAGAAGATAATAAAATTTTGTCATAGCAACAACTGCTATAACAAAACAAAAAATAAACCACATTTGAAAGAGCCTTATGAAAACTATAGAAACTACTATTTCACTTGATGAGTTGAAAAAAATGTCCAATCAAATGTTCAACAACATCATCAAAGCTGTCATAGATGTTGAACAAGAAATTATAGTCGTTGATGCAATGCTTCATTCAGACCAAGAAGAATATTTATTGGATCAAGGTTCACTACAAGAAAATCTTTGGGGAATAAACTTACACCCCGAATCATTTGGCACACTCCAATTTGTCGAGTTTGATTCCATGATAAATCTGCGGCCCGGACACGGTAATAGGAGTCGCGGTGTAGATGACCCCCACATTCAAGAAAAGATACGTACAATAGTCGCAAAAAAGGTAACTGCATGATCATTCACCATAAGGGTCTCACACCAGAACATTGGTTTAAGTTTTCTATGGCTGAACAATTGGCCAATGTCGGATGCGAAATTGAACGAACAATTAGGTGGAGAAATAGTGGCAACATGGAATACAGCCGGATGTCTTTTGAGCGAGCATTGGAGCTTTTGATGCTTACTAAAATGGACCCCAAACACAAGGGAAGACGTAAAGAATTATGCCGTTCATATGAAGCTCTTGTCGATCACTTTTTATATGACAACGAATATAATACGACAGACGAATCTTGGCAGAATTACTTTTACCAATTTAACTATGCCGCAGCAATACAACGTGGCAGGTAAGATTGTTCTTATACTGACCCCTATAAACTGGACACAGGTAATTTGAAAAAAAAGTAGGGTATAATGCTGTTAAGAGAAAACATTAGACCTCTTCTGAAACTACAACTCATGGTTATAAATCCCGCAATGAGATTGAACCCCACATTGATCAACCCCAGGTAAAAAATTCTGATATATTTGCTGAACATTGATACTTAACAAATTGATAATTTTTTTCGCAGTTCATTAAGTCCTTGAATCGTTTCGGTTTTGACGCCATCGATAG
>JAKASV010000053.1 GCA_021818945.1 bacterium
ATTCACTTCCATGCTTTTTATATATTCTTGCCACTGTCATTCCTCGGGTAATAATGTTTCCTCTTAACATCATTATACCCTACTTCTTTTTCAAATTACCCGTGTCCAGTTTATAGGGGTCAGTATACAAGTAAATAGGGACATCAATAATACTTTTGAACTTTAGCATCTGAAAGAAATTCCAGTAAAAACGTATATTCATGTGAGCAATTCCTATAATCTAGCTGGAGGAATCGCTAATACAAAGGTGATAAACGGTAATAGGAGGAAGATTCATCAGTATCGTTTTTTCTGCTATTTGATAGTAATTACGCAATAGCTTTAAGCGATTCATCTTATGTATATGTTCGCTACGCAAATCACCCCACAAAAAAAGTTTTTGAAGCTGCGCTATACCAGTGAATGAGATATATGATACTATACCTTGAGGTTTTATCAGCGACATAAGACGAACAATAATACTATTCATCAGCTCATAATCAAAAGAATTAAATGGTAATGTCGAAATGATAAAATCATAGTGCTGCTCCGGTTGCCAATCAAGAATTGACATACAATGAATTGAAACATGTGGATATGTATCGTATTTATCGTGAAGGACAGAGCAAAATTCCGAAGAAATTTCAATTACATCTAACCGATCTAGAGGCCTCATATGATCGATGATCACGTGTGTCACTGAACCGGTTCCTGCACCAACTTCTAAAATATTGAGCGGATGAAATGGTTTTTCATGTTGGCTTTTTACGATGTAGCGCGTCAACTCGTGCCCTACCGCTGATCCACTAGGCATTAAAGCGCCTACTGTGGTCGGTTTTTTCAATGCATTTATCCAAAAAATTGGCAAATCTAACCTCCACAATACTATCAAAGCCATGGATGTGAATATCAAAAGACCAACGACATATTTTTTTTTCATGAGACCCCTTCTCCATTATGCAGCTTATATCATTATAAGTTTTTATTAATATCTAGCTTTAAAGCAACTAAATACAATAAAGTCGAGAAATAGATGCCAAAGATTTAAGCTTCTGATTACATTAAAAAACCCCCTGACTCATACTGTCAGAGGGTTACGATTTGCGTTAGCAAATAATGATTAAGAAGTGTATTGACCTGCTTTTTTATTAATAGAATCCAAGAATTCTTGGTTAGATTTAAATCGCTTTAATTTATCGATCAAGAATTCCATTCCTTCGATAGTACTCATGGTAGCAAGTAGTTTCTGCAATACCCACACTTTATTAAGTTCATCTTCTGGGATCAAGAGATCATCGCGGCGCGTACCAGAAATCAATAGATCGAATGCTGGATAAATACGCCTGTTGGAAAGTTTGCGTGTCATATGCATTTCCATGTTGCCGGTACCCTTAAACTCTTCGTAAATCACTTCGTCCATACGAGATCCCGTATCGATCAGCGCTGTAGCAATAATAGTCAACGAACCGCCGCCTTCAATATTTCGTGCCGCACCGAAGAATCGTTTAGGACGCTGTAAAGCATTTGCATCAATACCACCGGTCAGTACTTTACCAGAAGCTGGAGCTACCGTATTATAAGCACGTGCAAGACGAGTAATCGAATCGAGCAATATCACTACATCGCCTCCACATTCAACCAGCCGCTTAGCCTTTTCAAGGACAATTTCTGCAACTTGTACATGCCTATCTGCCGATTCGTCAAATGTTGAACTGATAACTTCTGCAGATGTCCCTTTTACTGCACGGCGCATATCGGCAACTTCTTCTGGTCGTTCATCGATAAGCAATATAATCAAATGAGATTCTGGATGATTAGCAATAAGTGCTTTAGCTATTTCTTTAAGTAAAACGGTTTTACCGACCTTTGGCTGTGCAACAATCAGTCCTCGTTGACCCTTACCAATCGGTGTAAACATATCCATAATACGCGTCGAAATAACTAAAGGATCGTACTCTAAGTTAAATTTCTTTTCTGGGTGCAAAGGAGCCAACCGCTCAAATGGAATCCGATCAACCATCGCTAATGGATCTTTACCATTAACTATGCTCACCTTTAACAATGCGAAATACTTTTCACCATCTTTAGGCTTGCGAATCACACCCTTGAGGGTATCACCTGTTTTTAAGGCAAATCTACGGATCTGGGAAGGAGATACATAAATATCATCGGGGCTCGAAATATAATCAAAATTTGGAGAACGTAGAAAACCGAACCCATCAGGCAATCTTTCGAGCACACCCTCGACTTCTATCTCTAGATCCGGATGCGCTTTTACATATTCAATACGTGCGATCAGTATATCCTTGGTCATCAGGCTTGCGCCAATAATACCAAGTTTTCTCGCATATGCATTCAAATCATTCAATGACAATTCATGAATATTGATTTCTTCAACTTGTTTTTCAATCTTTTTGGGCTGTTCTTGTTGTACAGGTACTTTTACAACGTCAGGATTGTGTTGTTCAGGCTGGTGAGAAGCCGCCTGAGCTACTTGAGACACAGGCTGCGCTTGACCTTGTGATTGATTTGGCGTCTGTAAAATTTTTTGCTGATGTTCAGATTGGCGAGAACCATTGGCACGCGCCCCTCGGGATCGATTAGTTCCGCGTTGATTATGTTTTGCCTCACGAGGCTTACTTGACTGATTATTGGGTTGATGTTCATGTCCTGGAGCTTTAGCCTCATGTGCCTGAATCTCCACCTTGATTTGTCCTACGGATTCATTATCATGGGACACTTGGTGTTGTTCATGCTCAGTTGATTTTTTTTCCTGCTCATCTACATGAAGACGCTGACCATTCTCTTTCATCAAATACCCCTTGAACCATAGAAGCCAATTCCACCTCGGTAGCCAAAACTACACCGGAAGATTAAGCATAAACACCTATTAACCCAGTACATGTACAAAACCCCCTTCTTGCATACATAGTAAGAATATCTAAAAAGACATGAAAACATTGAACATACATCAATACATTAGAATCAATCAAGTGGTAATCTTGACTGACAGAATCTCCTTTTTTACTTCTCTTTATAAAACCATAAAACTATCGGGCTGGCAACGTAAATGGATGAGAACGTACCAAAAATTATACCTATCAAGAATATAAGCGAGAAATCACGTAATACTTCTCCCCCAAAAAACAACATCGCAAGCACGGTTAATGCTGTTGCAACACTTGTTAAAATTGTTCGACGCAGCATCTGATTAAGACTGGTATTGATAATATCATACAATGAAGCACCACGCATCTGCTTTATGTTTTTTCTAATCTGGGAGAAATTAACAATAGTATCATTGTTTGAGTAACCGAGAAGCGCTAAAATTGCACCGATGACAGTCATCGAAATTTCAATATTGAAAAGTAGGCAAGCACCAAGCATAACCACCGTGTCATGCACCAAAGCCACGACAGCTCCCAATCCAAAAGCAAAGGACCAGAATCGGAAAGCAATATAGAGTAATATGGCAAGGATCGAGAAGATAATCGCATAGATGGAATTCCATCGCAGTACTGATCCTATACTTTCACCTACCGCTTCACTTTGCATTAATTGGACAGGATTATCAGGAACAGCCTGAACTATAGCTTCACGCATATGCTCAGCTAACCCTTTTGCATCATTGGTAAATTCTTTAACACGTACCATGATTTCATCAGAAGCAAACTCCGCGGACATGACATGCGGCCATCCAGCTTTTGCCAAAATATCTCTCAGAGTAATAGTCGACATTGGTTTTGCAAATTTAAAAAGCGCTTGGGTTCCACCGGTAAAATCAAGACTATACTCAAAAGCGGATTGTTTTGTAGCCAATTTATATACAATTCCAGTAATAAAAACTACAAAGATTAATAAAGAAAAGCCTGCACATACCCATCGAGCTTTAAGAAAATCAATCATGATACTCCCCAACCTTAACTGACACTGCTTGTAACATTCATAATCAATATGACCATGCTATTGGTATATTTTAGTTATACATCTAAGGGACATTATACACAACGAATCTGTAACAGCAACTTAATTTTCAGAAGCTGCAACTACAGAAACATATGTGCGCCCTTTGTGCCCATAATGGAATTTTAAGATGCCGGCTGCTTTTGCAAAAAGAGTATCATCACCACCTCTTGCAACCCCTACCCCAGGATGAATTCGCGTGCCACGTTGACGGACAATGATTTCTCCGCCCTTAACACGCTGGCCGTCAAACATTTTAACGCCAAGCCGTTTACTATGACTATCGCGGTTATTTTGCGTCGAACCACCGGATTTACTCGTTGCCATCGTAATCCTTTATACTTATACCTGAAAATTGGTACTCTGTGCTTCTTCTATACAATACAGGAATAATATGAGATTAAAAACCAAACGGTTTTTGGGATAAACCTCGAACCGAATTGAATCAGCTTTAAGTATGCCCAACATATCAAAAAAGTCAAGTTTTTGTCTTATTTTTGGCAACTCACAATATCACTCCAATCTCTATCATATTTTATGTTTATGTGCTTTCCTTTTGTCAGTATAGATTGAGAGCATATATCGAGTCTTTTTTAGGCCAAGATTATGTTCCTGAGAATAACTGAACCAGTCATTAAGGGTATCTAACACTAAGGGGAACATAGAAACAAATGGTCTATTATTAAGTCCAAAATGACCGCATCCACGCCCATTTATATGAATTTTGGCCTGCAAAATATTAGCTGCTTTTTTGAGCCTGCGACTAGTAAATAATGGCGCCTTACCTTGTCTTTCAAAAAAGCACTGAGGATCAAAAATTTGAACAAAATCCAGCGGAGAATATATATTGAATACTTTTTTAAACATAGGATCATGAACCATAGGCATGAGTCTTTGTTGAGCAGGCCATGCAAGAACAATGAGCTCATCAATCATGAGAGCATTACAAGGATCCTTAAATTTTGGCAAGTTGAACACAATATTGCCTCCATAACTAAAGGTAATAATACGAATCTTAGGTCTCGCTTTGTTATGATCTATGAATTCTTTTATTGTTTTGACCAATGCTTCATACAACTGTGCCGCAGCCTTTTCACATTCATCATAATTAAATTTCCCAGCCCAGCTATACATAATTACCTTATCAGCAGGGAACCTTATCGGATCTGAGTCAACAAGGTCCTTTCCTATACCAAACATACTTTTATCTTCAATAAAAGTATGTGCAGGCCAAAGCCCCAGGTTATACCCATTAGACCTAAACAAGCTTACCCCATGAATCCACACTGTAATATAATCATCTGAATATTTAACCGGCTGAACTTTGCGTGTTGAATGTGTACTTTTACATGCAATGATCTTTTTCTTAAAACTAATCTTTTTCTCAAGCCCATCACTACTGCAAACACAAGCTAACATACAACCGTATGCAAGCAATTTGACTCCAATTTTCATGACCCCCTCCCCCTGACCCTATAAAAACATTCATTTGCGTATTCGATTTCATTATATAATATTTTTTATTCTAATATAAAATATATTTTTAAAATAATTAAATAATGCGTAAAATAGAGTATTTTTCAGCTTTTTCTGAAAAAAAGGGGGGGGCCGTCCAGCAACTCCCGCTAAAAGTTTTTCGCAATAAATGGTAACATAACTCAAAGAAAATTTTCTAGGAGTTATGACGATGCTGAAGCGTGGACCACAAAACAAAGAGAAAAAGTTATTATCTGCGGCT
>JAKASV010000054.1 GCA_021818945.1 bacterium
ACCGGCATAGAAGTTTCTGATGAAGAGCTAAAAAATATTAATCTTATTCGGGACCAATTTCATGGCGACTGGAATTACGAGATCAGACCCCAAAAAGAGGGAGTTATTTAATTACAGTCCCTAAGTCGTTTTTTACAAGATATTCACAATAAAGTTTTATGATAGCTTCAAAGTTCATAATTATCTCGAAGTTTTTTCCAACTATTTATTTTTTTGGATGAGCTAAGACTTTTGGACGTCCTGCATTTTGATAAATATACTCAAAATCTTTGGCAAAACCATACCAATTAAGCGCTGAACATAAACCAAGCTGTTTAAGCATTAACTGGTCATAATAGAACTCATTAACATAGAGAGAACTATTCATCGGTGCTTGACCTACCCAAAAATATTCGAGATTTATTGGTTGAGGTGATAATTTTTTTTCAACATGATGTTCAGATAAAGATTCCTGATACGCCGAATCATTATCATGGCAAAACAACTTTTTAAGCAGCCTGCCAAGGTCATCACGAGACATTCCTAAAAAGGTCAACCATTGAAACAAGCTCCTATCAAATTCTCGTGCCACGATCAACCATAGGATTGCTCCATGTTCACATATGCCTTTTTTGCCTCTATGCATTAAATCATCACATGAACAAGTCATAACAATATCCGATTTTTTTTGAGGCAATAATCTCATGAGCTGATCCATTAAAAATATCTGTATTTCATCGTTATTATTTCCATATACCAAATGACAAAGAAGATCAGCCTTTTTTATCATTTTCTTCAACAGATCGAGCCATATTGCTTCTTCAAGGGAATTAATTTTAATTGATATGTTATACTTTCGATCATGAACTTCAATTGTTGCTGTAATTATATCTTTTTGTATAGCGAGATTCATTATTGAGGTAGAACGAACAAGAAATTGAGCACTTTTTCTTATGTATTCTGATGTAATATCTTCATATAACTTCATCCATTGAAAGACATACCATACAGGACCCTCGTTCGATTTTTTTAAAGCTTTCTTTTTCATTCTTCCTCCATTGCTTCATTGCGAAGGGCAAAAAGATTTTTTAATTCAGCATTATTTAATTTTGTAATCCACTGCTCGCTTGAACTTACTACAGCCTGAGCAAGTTCCTTCTTTTCTTCGATCATATCACTAATTTTTTCTTCTAAAGTTCCGGATGTAACAAACTTATGAACTTGGACATTCTTTTTTTGCCCTATCCGATAAGCTCTATCAGTAGCCTGATTTTCAACTGCAGGATTCCACCAACGATCAAAATGAAACACATGGCTTGCTTGTGTAAGATTTAATCCAATTCCTCCAGCCTTTAAAGACAAAATAAAAATCTGGGGACCCTCTGTATCTTCACGCTGAAAATGTTCAACCATAGCATCGCGTTCATTTTTTGGTGTTCCACCATGTAAAAAAAGGACATGTTTACCAAATACATGAAATAGATGTCGACGCAAAAGATGACCCATTTGGACAAACTGAGTAAAAATAAGGGCTTTTTCATTGCATGCTAAAACTTCATCGATCATTTCAGTCAATCGCATAAGTTTTCCAGATCGACAAGCAGCATCTGAGTTATCTTGTAAAAAAAGAGCTGGATGATCACATATCTGCTTAAATTTTGTCAAAGTAGCTAGAATGAGTCCACTACGCTCTATAACTCCTTTAGTTTGGGCAAGCTTGCATTCGATATCTTGTACAACTGCGCGATAGAGCGTCGCTTGTTCTTTTACTAAAGTGCAATAGACTATGGTTTCTATTTTTTCAGGTAAATCTTTAATGATGTTAGAATCAGTTTTCAAACGACGTAACAAAAAAGGAGTGGTCAATTTCTGTAATAATGCAGTAACCTCTGGATCCTTATTGTTTTGAATTGGTGTAATAAATTTCTTTTTAAATTCTGTTCGATTGCCCAAAAAGCCTGGATTGAGAAATTCCATTATTGCCCATAAATCGGCTATAGAATTTTCAACCGGTGTACCTGTCATGGCAATGCGAAAATCAGCTGACAAATAACGAACGGCCTTAGACTGTTTTGTTTCCGGATTTTTTATATTTTGAGCTTCATCAATAATGACAGTCTTCCATGATACAGACTTTAAAATACTAAAATCACGATGACACAAATTAAAACTAGAAATAACAATCGCAGTTTGTTTAATTCTTGTATCAAATTTTGTTCCTTTGTCACGATCAAGGCCATGATGTACAAAAACAGGAAGATCCGGAGTAAAATGCAATGCTTCACGCAACCAGTTACCTATTACCGATGTAGGGCAAATGATAAGTGTCGGGCGCTTATTGCCAAGATTCCAATCATATTGAATAAGTGCCAAAGCTTGAACCGTTTTTCCTAAACCCATATCATCTGCTAAGCATGCTCCTAAATGAAATTTAGAAAGAAAATATAACCAAGAAATACCTATCTGTTGATAATGTCGGAGTGATCCATGAAATTGAGGCGATTGCTCAATAAGAGCAAATGAACTTTTATGGTCAAGTCGCTTTTGCAATTCTTCAAACCAGGCGCAATCTGAAACACCTTCGAACATTACACCTTCGATATCATTATCCTGCCAACCAAGAGACCAACGATACATTTCACGTACACTTGCTTGATTTATTTTCTTAAGACTTTTACACGCTTTTTCTATATTATTATGGTTTAAAAAAATCCAAGTACCACGAATTTTTACAAATGGGGTCCTAAAAGCAGTCAGCATATCAAGTTCATTGAGAGAAACCTTTGCAGCACCTAAAGCAAGTTCCCAATCAAATTCTAAAATAGTATCAAGCGTTAATGATGCTAACCCTTGACTCTTTACCTTTTTAACTCTTGCATAAGCCTTGATATCATAATTTTTTATTCCCTCAAGAATCCACGATGGGACAACAACCTCAAAATTAACTGCACACAACTGCTTTACATCCACTTCGATAAAAGGGAGGACTTCTGATTCTTCAATAAAACAAGAACCAGAAATGTTATTGCCTAATATTCGATTAATGAACGGACACACGCATAGTGCTAAACCAAGAGCAGAAAAAATATACTCATATTGATTAAATTTTTTCTGATTAAATAAACTATCCAGTTCAAGTGTTGGATTTAAAGCTTTATTTAAAGGAATCAAAAGACTAGGATCATGCAAAGCTCTCAAATAACACCGGACCGTCCACAATCCTGTACCCTGAATAATGTCGGTGTCTGGAACAGAATTATTATCTTCTGGTTCATAAATGAAAAAACAAAGTTGAAATGGGCTATTATGATGTAACGATATGGGTCTTTCCCACTCGGCTAATTGCTTAATCAACGTACTATTTCGTTCCTGTGATCCCTCAATTACAGATTCACCAGAACTGAGAGCACCAAAGAAAGGTTCTATTGACACACGCTTGCCCATAACATCGGATAACCTTTTGCGGCTCGCCGCCCGAACTATTCCATCAACAAGCATGACAAAGATTTTGTATAAAGCAACTTCAGAATCTTCAATAATAGGCCCTTTGTGAGATTTATCCATACGAGCTGGAATTATTCGCAAACTTTGTGGCATAAGACTGGCCATAGCTGACAAATGCATCGCCTTATTGTTGAAAAATACTGGTTTCCAATAAGCTAAAAACTTTTTCTTAGAACCCTGAGTCTCCTCCTGTATAGCTGGTAAAAATTGTTGTCTTTTGACATGATTCTTGGTAATAAAAGTTAGTTGAACAAGATATTGTATATCATGACCAAGAACAATATCTGGACCTAGGTGCGCATCATGCTCTGTATCTAATTTAAACTCCAAAAGATCAATAAAATGGTCTATTGGCAATTCTATAGCAGGTACAAGCCACGGCTCCAGTTGTGCCTGTTTTAACATCTGAAGCTGATTATCAAATGCACTCGAGTGCACAGGTATATTATTGGCAGTTGGAATCAAAACTTGAATCTGAAACTGTTTAAATGTATTGAGCAAGCCCTTTTTTAGATGAGCAAAAGCTGGAAGTTTTTCTAATGCATGTGCTATATCTTGAACCTGTATTTGATAGGGTAAATGGTTACTTTTTTTTGAGGGGCTCTTGTATTTATCTACATTACCAATAAATTGCTTTTCACCCCACAAATAAATTTTTTTATCAGCTATATTCGCATGCAAAATAATCATTAATCAAAAACCTCTATTACCTAATAACAAGATCAACAATGTTTTATTTTAAAAAAACTTTTCATAAAACACAATACATAAAACTGAAGTTCGGACATAACTAGAAAATTCTCCTGATCTGGTGTATTTTTCAAAAAATTAGTAAACAACCAAAACAGGAGAAATCATGATTAGCAAAAAAGATATCACAAAGATCATTGAAAAGCTAAAAGTATTTGATGGAAAAATGAATGACATCATTGGATCGATAATATACGGATTTCAACAATGTAAAAAGCTCAGAATTTCTAGTATCCATGATAACAATCAGCTCCAAATGCACCCACACCTTGGATCCTTTTGGGAAGGATTTGCATTGTAACTACTCAAAAAGTTGAGGTATAACCCCAATCACCAAAAGATCTGATCGACTAGCCATAAAATTTTCTGTAATATTTAGTGCATGGTAAATAAAATAGAACTTGCGAAGATGTCGCAAGAAGTAAAGTGAACCCCTTTGTCAAGACCATTTTTTTACAAAAATAAGATCCAATTTTGTACCAAAAATATCTCGCAATATTCATTCAATTTTACATTTTTATATAACTATTCACCTCTTAAATATACTGATTGTCCATAATCCTACAATGCAACTTTACCGTTGTCTAACTAGAAGATTCTTCCTAAGGCTCTAAACCGATGGCAGGGCCATCGGAACGGGGTTTGGGGCAGTGCCCCAAGTCTGTTAATTTTACCGTAAATTTCAAATCATACTTCCTGTCTAAATCATTCTTCTGTGAAAGGCGCCTGGCACCTTCTATGTCTAATTTGCTAAATATATTTCGGCAGGGGTCTTGTATCCAAGGCTTTGGTGCAGGCGCCTGGTGTTGTACATATCAATAAAATCACCTATTGATTGTTTAAGCTCTCTTACTGTATCAAATGAATACAAGTACACATGCTCATGCTTTATGGTACGCCATAGCCGTTCTATATACACATTATCCACCCAACGACCACGGCCATCCATGCTTACCTTTATCCCATGTCCTTCCACCATATTTATCCAGTCAAGACTGGTAAATTGGCATCCTTGGTCAGTGTTTATGATTCTGGGCTTACCTAACGTCAAACCATGGGCAAGCATGTCCAGACAGAAGCTTTTATCAAGTGTATTCGAAATTCTCCAAGCCAAAACATACCGGCTATAGATATCGATAAGCGCAACAAGATACACAAAGCCATTCGTCATCTTAATATATGTTATATCAGTACTCCATACCTGATTGGGACATGCAATTTTAATATCTCTCAATAAATATGGATAAATCTTATGATCGGGAGAAATAA
>JAKASV010000012.1 GCA_021818945.1 bacterium
TGGCGTCAAAACCGAAACGATTCAAGGACTTAATGAATTGCGAAAAAAAATTATCAATTTGTTAAGTATCAATGTTCAGCAAGTATATCAGAATTTTTTACCTGGGGGTTGATCAATGTGGGTTACATGCGCTGTGCGACGGTATAAACCTTTTAGTTGACGAAATTATGGCATCAGCTACACCAACTAAAGACAAATTCGTTAAAAATACTTTAAAATGGGATATGCCTGGAAGTTTAAATGGAACACAAGGAGTTTGGGTACTAATTGTAGATTTGGATAAGCATGAAATAATAAATGCAGTGACTCTTGCTTAGAAAGCATGTACTGGCATTAGCGGTGCAATTGAGAAACTCTGTTCTAGGTCTTGGGCAACATTGGCAGATTAATTATGTTGAATGGTATCATAAACAAGAACTCAGCACAATGGCGTGACTAAAGACTTATGATATTTTGTTTATGCTGAAGATGAAGCGACTTTTAGATGAAAATTTATTAAAAATCGACATCAACTATTGCGCCAAAAGTTGGACACACAATGGAACGTTTGCCTTTGAAAGGAATTTCAGCGAACAATGAAAGTGTTGGAATTGCACGGACATATTCACGTGTTAAATAGCCAAAGTCGTAGGTTGCAGTTGCAAGAATTTCATGCCAGTTTCTTTCTTGAACGCGTTCAGAGTAGTTGGCAATTTTGTCTGAAAAGCAGTTGCCGTAGGTCGAAATAAATGAGTCACCGCGTTTGAAAAATTGATAGGCAAGCTGGAAGGACATGTGTGGTGCAAGATCATACAATTGTCCATAAAGTGTATATTGCTGTTCAACGCCATAATCAGTGTATACTCGTGCTTTTTGTAGCAAAAGTAATTCTGTTTGCCCAATATCAGTTTTTATACGTTGACATGTTGTGTTACCAAAAAGTGCTCGTAGTTCTACATCAAATCCTGCATGCAGATATGAACCTAGGGCAAGGTTGAGTCCACCGCCAAAAATCATAGTCAAGGCACCATTATAACCAAATGGTATTGCTAAAATTTTATCAATGTTGTCTCTTTTTCCTGTTGGCAACGTAATTCCAAATCGGCCATTAATACGAACATTGTGCAAAACTGGCTGTGCTTGTACAAAATCTTGTAACCAATCGGCGACTATTGATATATCTCCAAGCCCAGTACGACGCCATGGTCCAATATCAAGGTATCCCAAGTTATGTACATTTTGAGCAAAGTCATCGGTTAAATAAGAATGAACACGTTGATCTTCTGCAGTTTCATGTTTGGTCAGACTTTGCCAATGGACATTTTTTAGTTGCATGGTATAAAATGGCAGATAGATACCTAATAGGATATTATGTGGCAAAGCTCGTCGAGCTGCTAACGTGCAGCCAAAAGGGATATTGAGGTCAGCACAAACATTAAAGTTTCCGCGTATTCCATCATCATTTGCATCAATACGTATGCGTTTTTTTCCGATTTTGTCTTGACAATCAAAGCCATTGAGCATAGTAATAGCACTTTGATGGGCATCCCACAAGTGTGCTACATTAACACGACAACTGACAGGGTTGAATCCCTTGGCGCTAAATCCATGTTCAGGCCTTATAAAAAGTTGCCAGCGTGTGCCGTAATGGGGAGACGGATTAAAAAAGAATTTAAAAGGGCGTACAACGTTCATTGCACGGAGCGTTGTAGAAAAGCATAGCATGAGGCAGATTTTTATTGTTAATTGTACAGTTTGATTTCTTATCATAAACATCCTAATGGTACTTCAAGAGGTTATTCGTTTACAGAAAGCATATTGTTTCGTGCCAATAGCCACGAACCCGATGCACTTGAGCGTACGATCGGTTGTATAATGTCAGTGCCCTGCAAGCTGATTGGTATTATTTCTTCTTTATTGCCGCCAAAACGTAACCCACTAAGAACGTATGGTGGGAGCAGTGTAAAAATTATTTCATCGGATCGATTTTTGTCGCGCTCCTGAAAAAATAGTGATCCATCACTGTAAATCCATGTCCTATATCCTGCAAATTGGACAAAATATGAGGCTATATCTTTGATGAATATATCAGGAAATTCTTCAATGAGATATTGATAGTCCTCGTTGAGCCCCTGGGTATTAATGGTGAATCTATGTACCATTGCTTGATGCCTACCCTGATCTGTATCAAGAATAAAGATATTACCACCAACACCGGTTGTTAAATCTTGTAATCGGCCTGTTTGTGTAATGCTCAATATCTGTTTTGCAGTACATAAGCCCTCGGGTAAATTAACGGGTTCCCAACCGACTTGTGCAGAAGTTGTAGCTGTACGAACATCGGTATGTGGTCCATTACGGAATAGTCCTATACTCGTTGCTATAATCCCTAAGGATCGGCTAGCCACAGCATCAAGTATGGTGTCATGATTACCAAGCGGTACGTTGCCAACAGCAGCCAATGTATTGACCGACAGCTTACCTGTGATAAAATTGCTCTCTTGTATATTGATGCAATCAAAAGATGTATCACTTACTACGTACAACAATCCCTGTTCATCATCACAAAAAAGTTTACGAATGAACTTATAGGAGCCGATTTGTTTAAATTCTGTTCCCTGTGCCAGCCCTGCCATGTTGTTGCCAAGGCCAATAGAAGTGTCCCAACTATATCCTTGTGCATTAACAAGAACCGCCAATCCGTTTGTTCCTCCAACAAAAAGGTATCCTGCATTATTAAAACGCGTGATAGTTGCAGTTTTGATAATTCCTAATTCTTTGAGTGCGCCACCAGATAGTGCTATTGCATTACAGGAACCAGATAAAGTTTGATCGATGGCCCCATTTTCAAATGATACAGGATCGTGTGCCAGCTGGTCTTTCCCAAATGGTATAAAAATTCCATTTTCTTGAATACCTGTTTGAACAAGCGCAACCTGATCAGGACCTGTTGCAATTAAAAGACTTATATGATTGAGTCCTGGCGTAATAACCGGAATATCATAAAGCCCTTGAATGCCTCCATTCTTGGTAGGGAAAATACTATTGAGCCATTCTGTCATAGTTAAAGACCCCTGACTGTCACCGATGGCCCATATTGTGCTTTTGACAGTATTAATAGCATCGACGGAATTTCCCGTCAGCATGAAGAAATTTCCGGTTAACTGATTCAGAGCAGCACCAAAGATGTGGTCGGCGAAATTGCCTCCGACGCGGGACCACGATGTCCATTCTTTAATACGGCCAAGATTATCAAAAAGTGCCTGTGAATGAAATATTCCTGCTGTATGACCTTGATCAGCGACAGGCACCAGAGCATAGACAGCATCATTATAAGTTAGAATATGTGTAATATCACCTTCGGTCATAGGTCCATGGCCAACTTGTACTTGACTATCATCTGCGGTAAAAAGATCACCGGGATTAGTTGCAGGGTCAATAAAACCTCGCTCGTCAATTCGCGATGGAAATCCGCTATGATAGAATGTACGTGGAATAGCATCTTTTTTAGCAAGCATACCATTATAAGATGAAGCACATTTTACCAAGGGTAATGCATATACCATTCTTCTTGTTTGATTAGGCATGCCAAGCCCACCAAGAATTACAAGATAATTCAGAACTGTTGTCGTTAATAATGAACGTATTTGATGTATCGATACATTAATATTTGATCCAATACCGCCGACAATGTTATTAACATTTGGTGCAAAAACAGACGGAAAAGTAAGGCCTCTAAATACAAAAATAGTACGCATTATTTCTTTATTATCTTCTGTTTTCATGGACACTGGACCCCATGCACCAACGGCAATTGCTTGACCGCCTTCATTTTCAGCACCTTGAGCATTGATAGTCAGTGCTGTATATAAACAATGAATATTGTTACACCAGTGTAGATCTACACTATTATTTAATATGGAGACTGTCGAATTGCCAACATGTAATACAGGACTTTGATTATTTAATTCTGCAGCACGAGGATTATTATGGGATAAACTTGATGTTTGGCACGTATCAAGTTGTCCAAGTTTCATAGAGGTAGGCTCATCCTCTTTTCCTTTTACTTGTCCTCGCGCAATGGCTGCAATACCACTAGGCCCTTGGCCAAATATATCGGTGTCATGCGCTTTTACTGCTGCATAAATCATTGTATCGTTGCACGATGTCATATTCACTATGCCTTGGGTTACATCAACACCAGTTGCATCTTTAATATCTCGAGCTGCAAGCAGATCAATGCGATTTGAAAGTATTGAATCAATGAGATAAATTGTTGCCGGTTCGCTATGCTTTACTGCAGCTATACAATCGAATAATTCGCCGCTTAGACTTGCCATGGCAGCTCCATACATAAGCGTCATATGGTCGATCTGAGCATCAAAAAGTGGATTATCTGCAGATGCATTATTTTCAAGAACGACTTTTTCAGGGGCTAGGGGGTAAAATTTATGCCCGTTAGCACCTGTTGTAGCTATAGCAAAATTTTTTGCACCGATTTGATTCGCTGCTACATAGAAAAAGCCAGAAGCGCCTAATGCATGTTCTTTAATTGGATGGCTAAAAGACATTGTTAGGTCAACACTGTCGCCTTCTAGAATAATCGCTGAGTGCATATATAAGCTTGATTGTAAAATGAATGCACTAATAAGTTTAACACGAGACTTTTGCGTAAGGAACATAATGCTATCCCCTTAAATCTTTAAAATTTTGTTGTTACATAAGGGTAGATTGCATTATCTTAAGAAAATTTACAAAAAAGCGCCATGTTTTTTATGATTTGCTGGACATTACATAATGGCCCGGTATAAAGGCTGCTATATCGGTAGTAGCAACTGCGGCATCTTTTACTGAAGCGGAATATTTAGTATACAAGAATTTTGCATTTCCAATTTTCCCTTGGCTAGATGCGATTTCTTCTGATGCATCTTCCAAAAGTTTTTCATATGATTGTAGTTTCCCTATGCATACTGTGCCATCCCATGATCCAGATGTGATCAAGAAAGATCTGATACGCTATTTTTGATTTTCTATTAAAAAAGATATAGTATATTGATATGTATTAGTAAGTATTTTTAAATTTGTCTGTTGATGACGAAGAGCTTGCATGCACGCAAAAATTTTTTCCGCGGCAACTATAGGCGTCGATGCGCGGCTGGTAGAAGTCGAAGTTGATTTAGCTTTGGGACTTATTCAATTTTATATTGTGGGTTTGCCCGATACCGCAATCAAAGAGAGTAGCAAGCGAATTCAGACTGCATTAAAAAATAGCGGTATTCGCTTACCTGCAAAGCGAATAACAGTGAATCTTGCGCCAGCAGATCTTAAAAAAGAAGGTACACTCTTTGATTTACCTATAGCCGTGGGAATCATGTGTGCTGATAAACATATTGATTTGTCTGCAGAATTTTTAGCGGAAACCCTATTTATTGGTGAATTATCACTCGACGGTGGCATACGTGGTATCAAGGGAGCTTTGGCAGTAGCCTTTGATGCGCAACGGCTTGGAAAAAAACGCATCATTTTACCAAAGGCGAATGCCCAAGAAGCAGCACTTATTAAAGATCTGGAAATTATTGGCGTAGAATCGATAGTCGAATTAGTTGCCCATGTGCGTCAAGAACGGATTATTAGTGCGACTCGCATCTCTCTAGATGATTTTTATAGTTATGCTGATGGGTCCTCGGTTTCTTGTATCGATTTTGCCCATGTGAAAGGACAACAGCAAGCAAAAAGAGCGTTGCAGATAACAGCGGCAGGTAGGCATAATATCGTCTTTATTGGTCCTCCTGGCTCCGGTAAAACCATGCTTGCCAAATGTTTACCTACCATTATGCCCCGATTAACCTTTGATGAGATCTTAGAGACAAGTAAAATTTATTCGATCAGTGGTAAACTTGGTACTCATGGTCTTGTTGTAGAACGTCCTTTTAGAAGCCCACATCATACGATATCTCAGGCCGGTCTTGTTGGTGGTGGATCATATCCACAGCCTGGCGAAATAAGTCTTGCTCATCACGGCATATTGTTTTTGGATGAATTGACCGAGTTTAAGCGATCGACTCTTGAAGTATTGCGGCAACCATTGGAGCATAGGAGTGTATCAATTGCGCGTGCTCATCAAGCAGTCAGTTTCCCTGCATCATTTTTGCTTGTTGCTGCGCTTAATCCTTGCCCCTGTGGTTACTGGGGGGATAAGAAACATGCATGTACGTGTACGCCTCAAAAGATCGGTAGTTATATGGAAAGGCTTTCTGGGCCGCTTCTTGATCGTATTGATTTACATATAAGCGTCCAGTCAGTTGATTATACTACTATCAAAGAGGCAAAGCAGACAGAAATAAGTTCTGCTCAGTTATATAAAGCAGTCGAAAGGGCGATTGCTCGGCAAGAACAGAGATTTGGTTGTAAAACCATGTGGAACAGTCTCATGAGCCCCGATATGGTTGATGCTTATTGTGTGTTAACACCTGAGGCTGAAAATATTTTAAAAAAAGCTTTTGATGTTTTACGTTTGAGTATGCGTGGATATCATAAAATATTAAAAGTTGCTCGTACTATTGCTGATCTTCAAGATGCTGACTATATTGATGTTGTTCAAATACAAGAAGCAATACTCTATCGCTCGCTAGACAGAACAATAGGAGAGCACAAATGATTCTTGGAACAGGCATAGATTTGGTCTCTGTTGAACGATTTTCTTCATGGGCTAGTATTCCTATGCTTCAATTAAAAAAAATTTTCTCAGAGGAAGAAATCAATTATTGTTTGAAAGTGCCGCGTCTGAGCGCACAACGATTTGCCGTGCGTTTTGCAGTGCGCGAGGCTTTTTTCAAGGCGCTTTCTGTGTGGCAAAAAACTGTTCGGCATCCATTGCTTAAAGTCTGCAAGTCAGTTAAACTTGTTCATTCTGAAAATCAAGCACCAGTTATGCACATCAATTGGACTATGCTTGGAGTTGAAAAAAATCATGGCTCGTTAGTTGTTCATTGTTCGCTTACGCATACGGCAGATAGCGCCTTAGCAATGGTTATTATAGAAAAACTATAAGATATCATTCATAAGGTTTGTATCGTTGGTTGGTGTGGATTATGAAGCTTCTTATCATACGCAGAATCATGCAAAAAATCGCTCAATGCATGACAATGGTGTGCAAATTGTATCTTATCAGCTTCAAACTCTGCATTGCAATCGAGAATAAGCACGGGCACGTCTTTGAGAGCTTGATCGATGCCATTTTTTTCAATTAAAAATGAATCATGGAGTTTGTTGATATCAGACAAGTAGTCTAAGGTAATGCCATCTTCAGCTGATCGGTTACGCTTTTTGATTCGTTCAATGGCTACGCAGGGATCAACTTTAAGGTAAATAAAGCCATCTGGAACTTTGCAATTATTGTGCGTTAAAAAGGCGAACCAGTCTTGATAGATGTTCCATTCAATATCAGTCAAAAATTCACTGTTGTAACTATTTTTTGCAAAACAATAATAGCCCGAGTAAATGGAGCGTTCAACAATTCGTGAGATAGTTTTATGCTGTTGTTCCAAAAGATGTTCTTTAACACGACTCATCATGGCAAGTGTCTCAAGGGTGAAGGCCCATCGTTTTGGGTTATCATAAAATTGTTTTAACAGTGATTGCCCATTATTTTCACTGTGCCAATTATAAATAGGCTCCAGGCATACGGAAATGTGTGGAAAATGTTGGCCAATGAGCTTTAAGAATGTCGATTTACCAGCGCCAATATTTCCTTCCAAAATATACATACAAACCCCAATTGATTCCTTTTTAAGTAACTATTCTCTTGTTTTTAGCTTTCTTTTCAGTATAAACCAAACTATTTTTTTCTGTAGCCACATCTTGTGGAGTAACAATTCTTTGTATGCATTGATGAATGGAAAGGGTAACTTCGCGAGGGTTGTTGCATCCGGTAAGACCAGAAATAGTTGTGGCGCTTATTTCTACTTGTTTGCCAACAAGGATGACTTCAGTTCCAAGCTGAACATCCGGAATGTTTGATATATCAATGGTTGTCATATTCATAGCTATGCGGCCAATGACTGGTGCAAATTTTTGGGCGTGAGGGAAATATACCATTCCCTTATTACTGAGGCGTTTGTCGTAGCCATCACTGTAGCCTATGGGCAACAGAGCAATGGTGGTATTGCGGCTTGTTGTATAGGTACGATCATAGCCAATATATGCGTGAGCTGGTATTAGACGTATATGACAAACTCTTGTATGCCAACTCAAAATAGGGTCCAATGTGTAGTCAGGGTGAACAGCTAGAGTCCGTTCTTTATGTGCTTGAGAGGGAGATAATCCATAGATGCCTGCCCCAATACGAATCATATTCAATAGACTAAGGTCGTATGTTGTGCTGGCGGCTGAATTAGTTATATGACGATAAGGGATAGTAATATTTTTGGTTTCAAGCTCTTTTAAAACGCTGATGAATCGATCATATTGAAGTTTTGTATAGGTCTGATCTTGACTGCTAGCCTCTGCGAAATGGCTACAAATTCCGTTGATATTAATATGCGGCAATGAGTGTGCATATCTGATAAGTGGGATAACTTCATCCAAGGGTATTCCTAGTCGAGCAAGACCTGTATCAACCTTGATATGTATTGAACATTTTTTACCGAGCGTTGCAGCACAGGCATTAAGTTCGTTAAGAAGCTGTGTATCAGAAACAACAAGATCGATATCATTGATGATTGCTTGACAAGGATCTTCATCAATAATACCAAGTACAAGTATGGGTTTTCTGATGCCGTGAGCTCGTAAGGTCAATCCTTCAGAAAGCATTGCTGTGTTAATCATATGAATGTTTTCATTGCCTTCAGCCAAGTTGGCTGTTTCGATAAGTCCGTGTCCATAGGCATTTGCTTTTATCACAAAGGATATCATGACTGATGGTCCAATAATATTCTTGTAACAGGTAATATTGCGATCAAAAGCTTGCTGGTCTATTTCTACCCAAGTGCGACGTATATAAGTCATTGAAAAACCTGCCAAAAGCCATGGGCTTTATACCGATAACGCGGTTTGTAGGTATATACATAAAGACGATTCGATTAAAAAAAGTTTACGTCCTGCATAGTAAAAAAGCAATGAAATATACCGTTTTATGTAGAAATTTATGCAAAACATTGATTTCTGTCTCATAGCTCGGTGGAATAGCTACACAAAAAAAGACCCTGAATCCAGGGCCTTCTATAATGCTTAAGCGATGTTTATTATTTTACATTGACTGGAATAGTCTTGGCAGCTTTTTTGGTATCTTTAAATGGAATAGAAACCGTCAAAGTTTTATTTTCTTTTGTATAGTCTATTTTAGCCTCTTCTATATTAACAGGTTTGGATATCATTTGCCTGATATGAGAGGCGCTTGAAAATAGTTGTTGACTTGATTTCTTTTCTTTGTTGTTTTTGTCAGTAGTTTCTTGTTTTATCTCTTGATTTATTGAAGCAGCCAAAAGGTTATGGCTAGAAGCCAAAGTAATGGTTGCGGTCTCGGCTTTTATAATGAGTTCTTTATCTCCAAAAGTTGCGTCAAACTGGTCTGCTTTTATGCCTGAGATGACAACCTTGACGGTGTTATCGTCTGTCTCATTAATAGCTATATTGATGCCCTCTTGGCCGACCGGGTTAGCCGATTCTTTTTTCCATGATGTGAAAAATTCTTGATGCATTTTATTCATATTGTCAAACATCGATTGCATCTCTTCTTCCATTACCTTCATAGATTTCTGCATGGATTCAAACGGGTCAAAATGGCAATGGATATTAGAGGTAGTCGCGATTGTAGCGCATGCTAATGCGAAAGCATATCTGTTTGTCTTCATAATGCCTCCTATTGGTTAAAATTGATTTAAATGAACTATTGAATTATTTTACCATTAGTTATGATAGCTCAAAAATGGATAAAAATCAAGTGGTTTTTGTCTCAAAACGGTATCTTTACTTTCTTGCTATATCATCTTGTATTGTGCTGAGTAGACTATCTTTGTTTGCAGCTATAGTAAACCGAATCAAGCCTGCAAGCTTGTCTATCAGGGCCTGTTTATAGGAAAAATTAGACGTTGCATAGGTTTTGTCAAACTCAATTGCCGGGTCGAAGGCTGGATCAAATCCATCTTGTTTGACAGGTACTATATATATGAGTGTTGGTGCCTGGGGATTTGTTGGGTCAGAAAAAATGTGTATAGGTTTTTCTACTAGACCGTCAAAATCGATTGTAGGTAAAGGATAGCCTTGTTGACGCAGATCTGATATGGCATTACGAAAATCTGGAGTTCCTTGATGCACATCTTGCGAAGCATCCATGATGATAATTATATCAATTGCTCGTTCTTTTTTGAAAAGTGGAGGTAACGGTAAGTTATAGATATAACCTGCATCCATAAATACAAGTTGCCCCATATTACGCGCACGATACGAGCTGCTTTCTAACCCATAGAGTGGGTTATGAATTTTAATGCCTGCCAAGCGGATATCAGCAATTCCTGTTTCTTTCATAACGTTAGACAATGTATGGTACAACAGAGGTTCAAGTCCCTGGGCCTCAGTATCAAGCATTTCTTGAATACTGCCAGAAAGTGCGGAGCCCCAAAGGCCCATAAAGAAGCCAAGACTTTGCTCTGGAGCATAGTCTATAGAGGTGCCAGAGACAAATTTTCTGCCAAATGCCCATGTTGGCATAGTAAAACCGAGTGTATCGCAACTAATTTCATATGGGCTAAACGTTACCCAGTGGTTATCGACACTTGTTTCAGCAGCAGTGGCTAGCGGAAATGGCCAGGTGCCATCTTTGATAGATTTACCTAATGAAGAAAAGGTAACTTTTTGACGAGAAGTAGGGTTCTTTATCTGCCTCAAAAAGGTGTTTGCAAGATAGACGCCATACAGGTCAACAATGCTTGTATCTTGTCCAAAGATATATTTAGGCCACAAGACGGTTGATAGGGCATCTATAGAGAAAGGATGCATGCGTGACAAAGCTTTTACGAAGTGGTCATAATAAGTATTTAGTGGTTGCCCAAAGGTAATCCAATCGGTTAAAAACCAGGTTGACGCAGAAAGGGCAGCACAATAAGTAATTGCATTAAGTAATCCTATATCGGCAAGTCCTGCAACTAAAGCGTAGGATGCTATAGCCGCACGCAGACCGCCTCCACTTAAACAGAGTGCTATGCGTGGGGTTTTTTCTGGAGTGATAGACGTTGATAATAGATTTTCTAATGTCGAATGAACAACAGCTAACCGTTTTAAGATTGCGTCTGTTTCTTCGTGGCCAAGATCGGTTGTCAGGCGTAACGATGCTTGGGTTTGAGCATAGGGATGATTGCTGTAACTTTTTTGTAGTTTGCCGAGCATTGAATCGATGGCTGCATCCGCAGCATCAATAATTGGTTTTGCAACTTCCCATTCGATCTCTGAATAACAATGTAATACCATGTCTTTTTCAGCTATGTGATAGGTTGTACCATTCATCCAGCCGGCTGGATGCGTAGCTGCCTTTTTATACTTATTGCAATCTAGAGTTGGTGTAAGATCAGTTGATTTAGTTGAAAAAATAAGCTCTCTGTTGACGAGTAGGGCAAAACCTGGCCGTTCTAACATTCCTTGAGCACGTGCAGGAATTTCTGTGACAGGAGTTGGACGTGTTGCCGGGCCAATACTGGTGCTCCAAATATCAGTATTTACTGAGTAAAGACTCACGTAGATAGGGTAACGGGCATGGTTAAAGATAGTGAGGGTATTGGCCTGTATCTGTTGAATGAGCGTGAATAGACATACTAAGGGAGTAAGTCGCATAAGATCCTCTTAACTTTATATGGTGAGACTCAAATATCATTTATATTAGAAATAGTAGTTCTGAATATGCTGTGTCAAGAGATTATATATAGGCAGGTTCAAGTAAAATATGGGATTATTTATTTCTTTAAACCAATCTCGTTAAGTAAACAAAAAAAGCGATTTCTTAACATTAGTAACTAGTATGATAGACTCATGATAGTTACATAATAAAGTTCTATGGTTGATAGATAAATAGGGATTTTCATGATAAAAAAATCCTCCTTGCAAGGAGAGCTTATATTTGGGGTCCACCCAATAATTGAATTACTCAAAGCAAAAAAACGAAAGTTAATTACTCTCTATACAACACGGCCAGAACCCAAATCGTGGAATCAAATAGCGCGACTCTTGCCTGAACGTCCTGTGGTCCCTATTCAGTATGTGTCCCGCGATATTTTACATAAAATTGCAGGGACAACCGATCATCAAGGGATTGTCGCATATGCACAACCTTTTGTTATTCGCAAAAAGTTTTTTGATCCATCAAAACAACCACTATTAATTATGCTTGATGGTGTTCAAGATGTACACAACCTTGGGGCTATTATTCGATCTACTTATTGTACGGGATTTGATGGTGTTATTATTTGTCAAAAACAAGCAGCTCCCATTACTGCAGCTGTGTTAAAAGCCTCAGCAGGACTTGCAGAACACATGGATATCTATATAAGTCCATCACCAGGAGCAGCAGTTCAGGAGCTTAAACGAGCTGGCTATATGATCTATCTGACATTTTTTGAAGGGGTAAATGCTGCGAGCTGCGATTTTAAAGCTCCTTTATGTTTGGTCATAGGTGGTGAAGGGTTTGGTATCTCTAAAGAAATTGCCAATGCAGGGATACATATCACTTTGCCGCAAAAAACATCTGATATTTCTTACAATGCATCTGTAGCTGCCGGCATTTCGCTTTTTTTAATAGCTATTAAAGTTGGCAAACTTTCACGATAATAGTTGATTAAAATAGGAGATTAGGGGGATTATATGAAGCATGGGATTTTTTTGATTGTATTAATCAGCATGATATGTAGAGCGGATATGAACATGTCACTTGGGGAACAAGATAGTAGGATGTGGGAAACCCAGGCATTAAGGTTGCCTTGGTTTACGCGATGGAGTTGCATCCTCGATATGCAAGAGCCTTATGCACACTGGTTTGTTGGTGGGCATATTAATGCAAGCTATGCTTGTTTAGACATTCACATCAAGAATGGGAAAAAAAATAAAACTGCAATCTATTGGACCAATGAGCAAGGCGGATCTGGAACCGTAACTTATCAAGAGTTGTACCAAGATGTAAATAGCTTTGCCAAGTATATGCGGTCCTGTGGAGTTGGTTTTGGTGATAAAGTTGTTATCTACATGCCGATGATACCAGAAGCTGTGGTAGCTATGCTGGCATGTGCTCGTCTTGGAGCTATTCATGTTGTGGTGTTTTCTGGCTTTAGTTCGCAAGCCATTAAAGATCGTATAGTCGATACGCAAGCAAAGTGTATCATTACCTGTGATGTTTCCTATTATCGGGGTAAAATACTCAACCTCAAATCTATTGTTGACCAAGCTTTAGTTGACAGTGACCTTGAGCGTAAAGTTATTCTGATAAAACGTACTCAAGAGCCGGTCGGTCTCGTGCCAGAAAGAGATCTGATTTATGCCAAGCCTGAGGTAAAAAATCTCTCTTTAGATCCAGTTCCTGTTGAATCGAATCATCCTCTCTTTATTTTGTATACATCTGGTACAACAGGTAAGCCTAAAGGAATAGTGCACTCAACCGGAGGTTATTTGACCTATGTATTTTCAACGATTGAATGGGTATTTGGCATAACTCCTGAAAGCATATATTGGTGTACGGCAGATTTTGGGTGGATAACGGGTCATTCTTATGGAGTCTATGGGCCTTTGATGCATGGCGCTACTATTGTATTACGAGAAGGAGCACCTGATTGGCCTGACGAAAAGTCATGGTGGAA
Organism: bacterium; assembly: GCA_021818945.1. Classification (GTDB taxonomy): domain Bacteria; phylum Babelota; class Babeliae; order Babelales; family Vermiphilaceae; genus JAKASV01. The sequence goes on from JAKASV010000012.1 coordinate 13,812, forward strand.
AGTTATCGACCAATACAAAGTATCAATTTTTTATACATCACCAACAGCATTACGCATGTTCATGCGTCTGGGACCTGATCTTTTACAAGGAGCTGATTTATCTAGTTTGCGTGTCTTAGGTTCGGTTGGTGAGCCTATTAATCCTGAAGTCTGGCGGTGGTATCACGAACAGATTGGTAGAAAAGCATGCCCTATTATTGATACCTGGTGGCAGACAGAAACAGGTGGCTTTATGATTGCACCCACCGCTGGGTCAACGATGGTTCCTTTAAAACCTGGCTCAGCCACGTTTGCGATGCCAGGTATTGAAGCATCAGTCGTAGATTCATATGGTAATCCGGTACCTGCCGATACAAAGGGCTTTTTAGTAATCAAAAAACCATGGCCTGGTATGGCTATAGGTATCTATAATAATCCGGCTCTGTTTAAGGATATTTACTGGACAAGATTTTCCGGCATGTATTATGCAGGCGATTATGCAGTGCGCGATACCGATGGATATTTTTGGCTATTAGGTCGGGCAGATGAGGTTATTAAAGTTGCTGGACATCGCATAGGAACAGCTGAAGTTGAAAGCATAGTTCTCGAACATCAGTCAGTCGCTGAAAACGCAGCTATCGGAATCAGTGATCCAATCAAAGGTGAAGTGATTGTTATTTTTATTGTTCTTAAACATGGTTATCAAGTAAATCAGGAATTGCATGACCAGATAATTAATCTTGTTCGTACTAAAATTGGTTCTTTTGCTACACCAAAAGAAATTTATTGTGTAGAAAAACTTCCTAAAACTCGTTCCGGTAAGATCATGAGACGTTTATTAAAAACTCTCATTGAAGGATGTCTTATTGGCGATATTTCAACGCTCGAAGATGATGCTTCAGTGGAAGAAATACAACAAGTTTTGCAATCAGCAGACTTATATATAAAACGTGTGCGAATCTAATCTAAAAAATTATACTCAATTTTTTTTGATTCTGAAAAAGTACGTGTTCTATTGATTTTTCTTATCAGCACAAAAAATTATTGCATAATGAAAAATAATTTAAGTAATATGTAATCAGGATAAGCCTGGTCTGAAATTATAACCAATGAAAACCAATGAAAGGGGGATTATGGTGTGAGGCAAAACAGAGATTTTCGAGGTACATAGTATGCAATAGCGTGTTGCAGTATTTTCGAAAATCACAAAAGTCCTGGATCAATCTAGGCACGATGAGTCGATATTGAGATTTTGTAAAATGTTATAGTTTTGTAAAGGAAATATCATGAAATTTCAAGTAATAGTATTTTATGGTTTATTGTTGAGTGTCTCATGTTTAATGGCAAAAGCTGATAAATGTGCTCCACTATGTGATGAGCCTACGGTTCAAGAAGTATGTGATTGCCCATGCCTTCCTATGCCAACACCTTGTCTTGAAAAATGTGCAACACAAAGTAGTGTAGAAGAAAAGGCTCCAGCCCATTGCTTCAAGGTAGAAAAAGTACAAAAAACGACCGATTTATACAAAATCCCATCGCACAGCCATCGTTGCTGCACAATTACCGATGAAAATGGCACACGCCCATGTGGCTGTGGCGAAAGCTTATGCAGCCCATGCAAAAAAGAATGTGCTCCAAAATGCGGCAAACCACGTTGCGAGAAAAAATGCTGCAAATCACGTTGCGAAAAAAAATGTGTTGTCGATAATTAAACTAAGTAATGTGGCAAAATAACTAACCAACAAAGATGATCGTGAACGCGGGCCATAGGTGTGGTTTCATCTATGGCTCGTTTTTTGTTTTCAACACTGTACTTTAGAGTACTATGTTATTTATGGTTTTAAAGGATATCATACTTTATTTTAAATTGTCAATAAATTTGATAATTACTGTAAAAAAACAAATACTTTAAATAAATTATTGATTTTTTCAGTGGAAGTTTTGTAGTATAAAACCAGAACAGGAATTCAAGGACTCTCTATGTAAGGAGGTTATTAATGTAAAAAACAAAGAGATTCTTGATAGTGCTTTAAAGAATAGCTCTAAAAAAGAATCTGACGGAATAATTCTACTCTATAAGGTTAGCAGGGGTGACCTATTAAATACCCTCGATAAAATGGATAGTAATATTTTAGAAAGAATATGGAGGTTATCATGAAAACTATATCTCATCTATTAGCAGTCGGTATGTTATTGGTTGGGCTCCAAAGCTTTGCACGTGTTGAAATTGATGATCAAGATGAGCAAGCTCCAGCTGCAGAATGCCTTGTGATGCACACCCCAGTCTTAGAGAAGGTATCTTCTCAGTGTACGGTTGAAGAAAAAGCTCCTGCGCATTGTTTTAAGGTTCAAAAAATCCAAAGAACAGTTGATCTTTATAAGATCCCTGCACATTCTTATCGCAATTGCACAGTAACAGATGAAAACGGAACTCGACCATGTCAAGGTAGTGAATGTTTGACTTGCCCTAGCAAAAAGAGTTGCGCAAAGGTATGTGACCTGAAATAAAGCCTTATGATACCACACTGAAAATGCGGACCATTAAGATAATTTTTGGCCCGCATTTTTTTATGAGTCTTTGTTGCTGTGGTGATTGACGATAAAAAATGATCTTTTTTATTAATGAACACTTAAAAAATGCTTTATCTTAGCGGTTTTTTTAAAAATATCCTTTAAAAAATATTAAACTATTGAAATTAATACTTAATTTATTATAGTATGTAAATAAGATAATAATTGAATTAATTTGCAACCAGTAAAGAAAGGAGGATAATGTAGAGTGAAGATTAGTGGAGATTCTCATGTGGTATCTCATGAAAGTTGATAAAAGGTTTCATGTAGGCGGGAGAATCTAACATGCCTATACCCGATATGTGGAGGCAGGTATTTTGTGGTGTTGGTCAAGGGCGCACCGAAAAAAGACCTTGAAGATTTGGAAGAAGAAGTATTGTAGTAATTTAATGTAATGTAATGGAAAAAAGGAATGAATATGAAAACGCAAATCTTATTAATTGCCGGATTATTGCTAATCCCATGTTTTGTATCTGCAGCAGAAGTTGAAGTAACCGATGAACCAGTTATCGCAGAAGGCTGTGAATGTTTACCAATGCATACGCCATGTCTTGAAAAAGTATCATCTCAATGCAGCGTTGAAGAAATGGCACCAGCCCATTGCTTTAAGGTAGAAAAGATCCAAAAGACAACAGATCTTTACAAAATACCTTCACATAACCGTCGCTGCTGCACAATAACTGACGAAAATGGCACACGCCCTTGCGGATGCAATGAATGCGTAAGCTGCCCATGCAAAAAGGAATGCCCAACCAAATGTGCTCCAAAATGCGGCAAACCACGTTGCCATAAATGCTGCAAATAAGCTATTTGTAGCTTTCTAGAGTTTGGCCACAGATCTAGCGATACATCTGTGGCCTGATCTTTTTATTTTGAATCGATTCTAATTAAGCAATAAATTTTAGAATATAAAATTAAAAAGGATGGATAGTTACTTTCCTATTGACTTTTTGATATCAAAAGTGATATCATTATATCTGAAACTATAACTCTTTGGACCAATTAGGACAATTCAGTGAGTAGCAGAGACAAGTTGATTCAAAAGATTCTTGCTGGTGCTAAGAATGTCTCTTTCGATGAGGCCGAGAGTCTCTTGCTTTGGCTTGGTTTTAAGGTAAAGGTTAGCGGATCGCATTATGTGTACCGCAAAGCAGACACCGATTGTACAATTTCCATAAAAAGGCGGCCGCAGTTATACCCATACCAGATTAGTGATTTACGTGAGGGACTGATAAAACATGGCTATAAAGAAAAATAAGAACTTAGAGTATTATCGCAGTCTTCCCTGGAGTTATACCATTACACAGGCCAAGGAGGATGGACAAAATTTCTTCATTATCAGAGTGAACGAATTACCTGGTGTATGCACAGATGCGCCAACAATTGAAGAAGGCATGCGTCTAATCAAAGAAGCCATACAGGGAGCAATCGAGATTTATCTGGAAAATAGCGAAGAAATCCCTGAGCCTGTTGATCAAGAAACATACAAAGGCAATATTTCTTATCGCACATCAAGTAAACGACATTCCCGTATTGCACGTGAGGCATCAGCCAGAAATGCCTCGTTAAGCGCAGTCATTGATGAGTGCATTGATAAAGTTTTAAATAAGTAATTAGAATGGCTTATATCCAGCCCATAAATGGACGGGTTTTACGACGCAATTGATAAACAACAATTGTTAGTTATTGCCTTCAATCAAAGATAGGATTTCGCAGATTCAACAGCGAATCGCATAACCCCCGGCACAATACCGGCAAGGTGTAAAAACTCTTCGTTTGGTGTCCTAAATTTCAACATTGACGCAAGTTTTCATACAAATTTCCACCTTCTTTTTATCGCGCCAAACATGTCGATAAATCGATTCATGGCTTATTGATATGCTATGTGACTTTTGCAGTCTCCCGCTTATTTGTTCGGGACTCATTTTGTTTTTTTGACTGAGACAACTTCTCTTTAATGCATAAATCTGGCATCTTAGATCATGAGTCAGGTGTTGGTAGCCTTTGGGCATTTTGATAATCCTTTCATGTTTGCAAACACAAAGTTTATCTTACCTTCACCTGGCTTATGTTACTAACAAATTATGCACTTCAGAGTTGAAGATGCGATATTATTCCTATAGGCAATAGATTAATTATTAATATCGAGAGATTTGTTTACAATAAAAAATTTATATATTGTTAAAATTATACTATTATATTATATCTATTAATTAAGGTTTTTCAAACTTTTTTTACTATAATATTTTCTGAGTGCAATGAAATAGTTTGATTCGCTCTATATTAAGGGTAATATTTTTGAAAAAAAATTTGGTTAGCAGGAGCCTCTTGCATGACTTATGATCTTATGATCCCGGCAAAAAAATAGTGATTCTCAGAGGCTGATCTATCTTTATGTCTGTAAAATACAGAGTTATTAGATTGCATTTTTGTATATTTTGTAATTCAATTTTGCAAATTCATTGACTATTCTATGCTCAAAAGTGTAGAAATAAATACAGGGAAATCAGCTGAGGCGTGCAAGCGCGGGGGAAAAAAGGGGACGCGTATGGGGCATATTATACGTGGCCACACGATTGTGGCATCTATTCTGATACTTGCATTTCTTGTAATTTCAGGAAGAAAAGTTGTGGTGCGTATATGTATGCCACAAAGTTTCGATGTTCAGTTTGATGCAACGTTTTCAGATAAGAGTAAAAACGAAATAATTCATTTTGTAGAGAGCCTAGACAAGCGGATGGCAGCTAAGGTGCCCGTTTTTGTATCTATACTAAAAGAACGCTTTCCCCATATACAATCTTTACAAGTACGACTGATTCCACCTGGCATCATGAAAATTTCATGCAAAGCTAGTAAGCCTGACTGTATCATTAATGAAAAGCTGGCACTTATTTCTGAAAAAAGTATGTGTCCTATAGACTATTTTCAGGACCATGTATGTTCAGGGTTGCCGAGAATAACAATCGAACAATCCCTATTAGCCAACTATGATGCCAAAGCAATTAAGGTGGTTGTGAATCAAATTTCTTCCGATATTTTTGCCCAGTATCGAATTGTGTTATGCAACCAGGCGGATCTTATTTTTGAGGATAAGCAGCAACCGTTTTTATCACTGATCTGCAGAGCCGATAAAGTTCCGACGCGTGATCTATGTATCTATGGCACATACATTAAAGAATTGCTGATATCTCGAGATGCATTTTCTGGTAAATTCGCTGCACACTATCAAGCAGACCTACGCTTTGAAAAACAAATTATTTTGAGTAAAAAATAAGGAGCAAAACCGTGGCGCATGTTTTTTCTGATCGCATGATTGTCGCGATCGATGTGGGGACGACAAAAATTTGCGTGCTTGTTGCGCAAAAAATTGGCGATGATCATATGTCTATTATTGGCATAGGTAAGGCTCCATCAGAAGGTCTGAAAAAAGGAGTTGTTGTAAATATAGGGCAGACTATCCATTCAATTAAATTAGCCGTTAAAGAAGCAGAGCTCATGTCTGGATGCACTATTAGTTCTGCCTATGTAGGTATTTCTGGTAGCCATATTCATTCATGCAACAGCCAAGGTGCAGTTCCTATCAAACGTGGCACGGTAAGGGCACAGGATATAGATAATGCTCTTGCTGCAGCAAAAGCCTTTCCGGTTGCCCAAGGACAACAAATATTACATGTATTGCCTCAATATTTTGTTGTTGATCGCCAAGAGCGTGTTCATGACCCGATTGGGATGCATGGCGTTCGTCTTGAAGTAGTTACACATATTATAACTGGCTCAACATCTTCTGTTGCAAATCTTGTCAGTTGTTGTGAACAAGCAGGGGTGACTGTTCGAGATATTATTCTTGAGCCGCTGGCGTCGGCCCATGCAGTTCTGAGCCCTGATGAACAAGAATTGGGAGCCGGTATCTTAGATATTGGTGGTGGGACATCAGATTTTGCAGTATATCAGCATGGCACTATCAGGCATACAATGGTATTGCCTATTGCAGGAACGCAATTTACCCGTGATCTTGCCATTGGGTTGCGTACCACAATAGAAGATGCAGAGCGGATCAAGCGCGATTATGCTGCATCTGATATGTCATGTGTTAACAAAGATCTCATGATTGAAATTGCACAAGTACAAGGGTCAAGCAGACAACAGGTAACTCATGATCATCTGGTCATGATTGTTAATGCTCGAGCTTATGAGTTACTCCAATTTATTAAACAGGATATTGATAAATTTGATATTTGTGATTACATGGCATCAGGCCTTGTGCTGACAGGTGGAGGTTCTTTGTTGCGGGGTATTGATACATTGGCTCAAGAGATTCTTGATATGCCTGTTCGTATCGGCATTCCGCAGATAACATATGATATGCCTACGTCCTTAAAAAGCCCTATCTATGCGACTGCATACGGACTTCTTGTTTATGCGCTTAATAAGGGAAGCTTGCATACAGACAATGCACATGTCCCTTTTGTGTGTCGTGTAGTTGCTTCCATGAAATCATGGGTCTCAGATTTTTTTTAATAGCGCTTTTATTGATTAATACAAGCTGGTATCAGTAAGATAACCCTGGATAACAAAGGGACAATATACTATAAGGAGAGATTCATGATTGACTTTGCATGCGAGGAACAATCTACTATTGTTCCCTCGATTAAAGTTATAGGGGTTGGCGGTGCCGGTGGTAATACGGTAAATAGTTTAATAGAATCAGGTTGCCAGGGCATTTATTGTATCGCTGCCAATACTGATGCGCAAGCTCTTGAACAATCTCATGCGCAACAAAAAATTCAACTTGGAGTCAAAGCTACTAAAGGACTTGGCACGGGTGCAAATCCTGAAATAGGCAAACATGCTGCAGAAGAAGATCTTGATAAGATAATGGAATCATGTGGCAAAGCCGATATAGTTTTTTTAACTGCCGGCATGGGTGGCGGAACTGGTTCGGGTGCATTGCCTATTATTGCACAAGCATTAAAAGAAGAAGGGGTATTGACTATAGCGATAGTCACAACACCGTTTATATTTGAAGGTAAACGCCGTGCATCAATTGCAAAGGACGCCATTCAAAAACTTGAAAGTGCAGTTGATGCTCTTATTATTGTGCCGAATCAGCGATTACTTGATATTGTTGATCGTGATTCTTCATTGCTTGACTCTTTTGCTATGATTAATGATATGCTTAGCCAATCGGTCAAAGGTATTGCTGATATTATTACAAAACCTGGGTATATTAACGTCGATTTTGCCGATCTAAAAGCTATCATGAAAAATATGGGTCTTGCCTTGATGGGCACCGGTAGGGCATCAGGCCCCAATCGTGCCTCTGTGGCTGCAAAGCAAGCAATCAGTTCACCGCTACTGGAAAATATGACCATAAAGGGAGCTCACGGTGTTCTATTGAACATTTCAGGAGGTCCTTCAATGCGCCTTCACGAAATCAATGAAGCAGCTTCGATAATTTATGAACAAGCAGCTGAAGATGCACACATTATTGTTGGAGCAGTGATCGATAATGATTTGTCTGACGATATTGCCGTGTCTTTAATTGCTACAGGCTTTGAAAGGAATATGAGTAATAAAGACTCAAAAAATATGCATGAAGATACTCATGAAAATATAGATAAATCTTCTATAGATCAATTAAATGATGTACATGAAAGTAAGCAAGAAAAAACACTAACAGCTGCAAAAAAAATAGAAGATTCGTCTACGCAAACCTCTTGCGAGCCTCGTGTGCAAGACTGTGAAGCAGTTGAACTACATGATCAAGATCTAGAGGATCTTGATGTACCAACATTTATACGTAAAGAGGCGCAAGAAGAAAGGGATAAATCATAAACTGGTGCAAATCTTCATGAACCACCGTTTACAGAAACGGTATGCACGATGGTAAAACGGGAGGGGGGCTAATCGCCCCTTCATATTTGATTCAATTTTATAGCATTTTACTTTTCAAAAATTATTCGACTATAATAAATATATGAAAAGTTTACAGCAATTTTTAGGATTGAAGGCTTTATCTGTTCAACAAAAAGGCTTACAAAGCTTACAATAATAATAATTATAAGAAAATCAGACAGGTCTTTTGGTCGTATCCAAGATTTTTTGTGTGTTTGTCCACATTATTGCTGAGTTAAAATATGAAATTTAAAAATATTTTTATCTTTTTACTGGTAATGCTATATTGTTACTTAGTTATCAAATAAACAATCAGACCAGAAAGGATCGACTGTGGACTTCACAGCTTTCATTAATAGTCTCATGGGCTGGCCATTCATTGTTGTAGCAGTTTCTGCTAGTATCTTATGCACGATAATCTTTAAATTTATACAAGTACGTTACTTTATTACAGCATGGCGTTATTTTTTTACACCAAGCGATCAAGCAAAAAATGGTTGCGCAGATATGTCACCGGCCCAAGCATTAATAAATGCCTTAAACTCAAATTTAGGTAATGGGACCATTGCCGGTATGGCCGTGGCACTCGTGGCGGGCGGGCCCGGAGCTGCCTTCTGGCTGCTTGTGATGGGCTTACTGCTCATGTCTGTACGATTTGCAGAAGTATTTTTAAGTCTCTATTTTGGAACCCAAGCATGCGCTGAAAGTAAGATCGGGGGCCCGATGTTCTACCTTTCACATGTCCGCGGGGGCTCAATACTGCCATATATTTATGCATTTTCTGTTTTTCTTTATATTTTAGTTGGAGCCAACGCGGTGCAAGTTAATGCTATCGCTTTAAGCTTCAAAGAGGCTATCGGATTGCCTGCTTATCTTGTGGGAACACTATTTGCTGCATGTGTTATCTATGTTGTCTTTGGCGGAGCACACCGTATTTTGAGCGCTTCAGAAAAAATTGTACCCATCAAGGTTGGCGTATTTGTCTTGTCCACACTCATTATTCTTATGGTTAAATGGAATGCAATCATTCCCGCATTAAAGTTAATAATAACCAGCGCATTTTCTCCTGTAGCTATTACCGGCGGAGCTATAGGATTTACCGTTCAACAAGCACTTCAAACCGGTATCTCAAATATTGCATTTGCTTCAGAAGCTGGACTTGGTACTGCCGCTATCATGTTCGGAGCAACCAATAGCAAGGCACCAGTCAAAGACGCAATTATGTCGATGTTGAGTGCATTTTTGACTACAATCTTAGCATTTACATTAACTCTATGCATCGTTGCGACAGGCGTATGGAACAACGGTCTGACAAGCACCCCACTGACCATGTCTGCATTTTCAACTGTATTTGGTAGCCTTGGTAACTGGATTGTTATATTCCTTGCATTTACTTTTGGTCTTGGAGCCATCGTTGCTTGCGCCTACGTCGGCAGAGAAGTCTGGATGTTTTTGACCAATAATAAATGGGTATGGCTCTTTAATGTTATCTATTGTGCTGTTGCTTTTTTGGGAGCGATAGCAGATGTCACATTGGTCTTTAACCTTGTTAAAATACTGACCATAGTTGTTCTTGTTATCAACCTCTATGGCATTGTACAGTTATTACCTATAACCCGCAAAGCACTTTCAGATTTTGAGCGGAACAACTAGAGTACACATACAATGATTGTTATTTTAACTGTACTTTCGAGACAGCGACCAATACAGGGTAAGGCCTAATACCATTAAACATGGACCTAGCAAAATACATGTTCGAGGAGTTATTTGCAACCAATCCCTACGGGTAAAGATATCAAGCTGAGCCATATTAAGAGGAAGCAATTCACGCGGCTGACGATAAAATGGAATTCCATGTCGTTTTTCACTAGCGCCATCCGCAGAAAAAAGCATATTTGCAAGATGTTCAGTATGAGAAGCCCCGGCAATGATAGCTATATGTTTAACGTGCGTTAGCATAAGACGTTTAAAAATATTAAGGTCAAAAAGATACGCAAATAGTTCTGAAAGTGAACAAAGCAATATATCTTGCTCATGTCCCATTTCTGCGGCACGCAACCGATGTGCAAGCGCGATAATTTGCTCCTGGGGCTCGGCTTTTAAATAAGTAAAATCTTTTTGCAGAGTTTCAAATAATCCTGATAACTGAACTAAACCGTTCTTAAGTACTTCTTTAGCCTGACCTTCGATGATATCACATTGTTCGATCTGCGAACGATAATGATGATATTCATCAAATAAGGATTGAACTGTAATATCCTCTAAAATAGCTTTTTTTTCAGCAGAATCGAACTCAGTGCGCAGGTACATAGTGTCTAGATCCTGTCCTGGTTGTAATATTTGCACAGCGCCTAAGGCAGCTGCTCTTATTTCAACATTTTCAACAACTGTATATTTTAAGTCTATTTTATGTGCTTTTTCAATAAGATACGCAGTCACTGACTTAGGTCTTTCTAAAACAAAATCCCAATAATAGATAAGTGAATAAGGCTTTTCGACAAGAACATGCAACATATCGCTTGAACACTGTTCTCTTTTTTTTAAAATTGTCAACATAGCAGATAATTGTTGTTCATCTGAAAGCATGCGCCATTCATGAACATTATGAAATAAATAACAATATTTGTGTTGACTATTACCTTGCCTAAAACAAATGCGCTCAGTTTCAATAATAACTGAACAAAGCTGGCAATATATAGTGAATGCACTGATACTTATCAAAACCGAAAGATTTCGCATTATCATTCCTTCAAAACTGCATAGATAATCAATGATTTAGTTAAATACTAGACAAAAAATAAAATTTGGCCAGAAAAATTCTTCTAATATTATAGATATTGCTCGCAATAAATTGATATTATTAATTATGAAGAGTTATTATTCCATTTAATTGCTATAGAGGAGTCTTACTATGAGATCTATCATGTATAAAAAACTCAGCGTTCTTCTTATGAGTATTTTCTGTACAACAATGCATGGCATGTCAGAAAGTCCTAAGCTTTTTTTGATAAATACAACGACCTGGAAAATTGAAATTACTCAGCCAGAACGCACTGTGATTGAACCAGGCCACAAGTATTCATTTACGCGGCTACCTGGCAACATTAGCTTCAGACCTTATGGCAAAGTCTGGGGGTATTTTGGACAAGAACATGAAATAAATATTAATACATTGCTCAACCAAAAAGGGTTGCCAGAATTAAAATCAATTTCATCAAAAAATAACATTGTAGTAACCATAAGAACAGAGGGGATTAAACAATCGTGGGCAATAGATATCACCATTGAACCTAACCCTGAAACTCATTCTAAAATTTTGTCCGAAATAGAGAAAGACCGTTCTCCATTGGTATTTTTTCCGCGATTGCAAGAACGAAAAGAGCAGAAGCTCACCCCTCAAGAAGAAGCACGCTATATTCTCGCATTACCTACATCATATAACAACCAAGAATTAACTTCTGCTTATCAATCATCTTTTATAAATCTTGATAAAGTATTAAGAAATCAATTGTCGGCTTCCTACAAACCCATTATCGATCAGGCCATAGAACTTTTAAACCATGCAAAAATTATTCTGGAAAAAATTGATCTGCATACTATCACACAACCTGAACTGGCTTCCTTCCACCAACTAGTACAACAAGCTAAAGGATTTGTGCTCCCGCAAACGAAAGTCAACACATTTGAAATGCAAATATTTAAAGATCGGCAACTCAATCAGCAAGTAAGTGAATTCCGTGAAAAACTCTTAACCGAATTAAACCAAACCAAATTTCCCTTTAGGACATATCCTGAAGTTATAGATATGTACCCCAAAGTTAGACGTTATGAATTTGAAGGAGGAATATTCTTTCCTGACATCCTACATGGAGCCCCAATCCGGATATCATCTATTGACCAGGCAAAAAATCCGGATGAAAAAAAACTGTTAACTCAACAATACAAAATACATCTTATGCCACGCGATGAAGACTTTAAAGATTCTGTTCTTGCTCTTCTGAATGCTATTAAAAGAGAGAAAGATCTTCAAGAAACTATTAGTACTTTAAAAATAAAACCCATACCTGAAACTATCATAGAGCAGATAAAAGAACCGGCACAAAAATTACAGTATCCTAATTCTGAAGTTTGGAGACTTCCTAAAATAATCTTGTACATTCTAGGCAAAGATGCCGCACAACGTGCTTTAAATAAAATTTTTGAACTCTTTAAAGACCGCCAAGGGCTAGATAGAGCTCCTGCATTTAATAGGAAAGTTACAAGCTTAATATATTTTGCTCAGGGAAACAGAGATGACAAAATGAAATATCCTGAAGTCTTTGAAAAAGGAGAAATGATCTATTTTGATCCGAAGTTTAATGGGCAGTATGAAGATTTTCACCTTATCAATCCTGCGACAAAAACTCGTGATTAATTAATAAAAAATTAAAAACATTGACAAATGTAGTTAATAAAAAATATATTTATTATTGAACTAGACTTAGTAGTGTTATCACCTTGAAACTTTTAACTGTACTCATATACTACACCTGAGGGCACTTCTTTGGTACACTAACAAAGTAACGAGAATAGTTCGAAAAATAACTACTAAATAGAGCAGCTATCCTATGGATAAAAAATACGACCATTTAATCGCTGAACCTCAAGCCCATGACCTCTGGCAAAAAGAACGCGTGTATAAAGCTGAAAACAACCCTGGCGCCTCTTTTACTATCGATACACCACCACCTACTGCTTCTGGCACCTTACATATTGGCCACGTATTTTCATATACACAAACGGATATTATTGCTCGATATAAGCGCATGAATGGTTTTTCGGTCGTATACCCATTCGGCGTTGATGGCAATGGTCGCGCTACTGAAAAATATGTTGAAAAAAAACGTGAAATTAGAAAACACACAATGCCTCGCTCAGAATTTGTGCGCATCTGTCTGGACGAAACTGAGCTCATGGGCCAGTCGTTCAAAAACCTGTGGACCAATTTAGGTTTTTCAATTGATTGGGATTTGTTCTATTCCACTATTTCACCTCGCGTACAAGCAATTTCTCAAGAATCATTTATTGAACTGTATAAAAAAGGGTATATCTACCGCAAAGCTGATCCTGCTTTGTATTGCCCTACCTGTCGTACTTCTGTTGCTCAGGCTGAACTTGATGATGTTCAAGTAGAATCAGTATTTAATGATATAGTCTTTAGAGATGCCAAAGGAAATGAGCTGATTGTAGGCACAACACGGCCTGAGATGCTTCCAGCCTGCGTAGCACTGTTTTACAATCCAGAAGATTCACGCTATAAACATTTGCACAATACCGTTGCAACTGTACCCGTATTTGGCTTTGAAGTTCCTGTCATTGCTGATGAAGCTGTAGCTATCGATAAAGGAACAGGGCTTGTTATGTGTTGTACCTTCGGCGATAAAACTGACGTTGCATGGTACAAAAAATATAAATTGCCCTATAAGCGCATTATGGACCACGCCGGAAAATTCATGGATAACACAGGCATACTTGCGAGTCTTAATGTCAAAGATGGGCGAGTTCGCATTATTCAAGAACTGACTACACAGAACCTATTACGCGGCCAAAAGCCTATTGTTCACTCAGTGAACGTTGACGAACGTTGCAAAAAAGAGATCGAATATGTCGTATTATCACAATGGTTTATTCGCATCTTAGATTATAAAAAAGAATTTTTGGAACTTGCTGATCGTATCCAATGGTCGCCAACATTTATGAAATCCCGTTACATTGATTGGGTAAAAAATTTAAACTGGGACTGGTGCATCTCGCGGCAACTTTTTTATGGCATTCCGTTCCCTGCATGGCATTGTCAGGAGTGCGGGCATGTTATACTGGCCGATATTAAAGATCTGCCGGTAGACCCCCAAGAAACCTCCTATAAAGGTCACTGCCCGTCATGCAAAAGCAATAACATAAAGCCCGATACTGATATAATGGACACGTGGAATACCTCTTCATTGACGCCCTATATTGTGTATGACCTGGTCGTCAAACATGGTGAAGGTCATCTTCTACAAGATGCAGCAACAAAAAACTTCTTGCCGATGAGCATGCGTCCACAAGCACACGATATTATTCGAACCTGGGCATTTTATACAATCGTAAAAGCCTGGATGCACGATAAAGAAATCCCTTGGAAATCGATTGTTATCTCAGGACACGTGCTTGCAGAATCTGGTGGCAAAATCTCCAAATCAAAGGGTGGCGCAGATACTACACCAGATGGGCTTCTCAAGCGTTATCCTGCTGATGCAATACGATTTTGGACAGCATCAGGTGCTTTGGGCCAAGATATTGCATTTTCCGAAAGTCAGATCCAAATAGGACAAAAATTAATAGTAAAATTGTGGAATGCATTTAGGTTTGTACATGAACATATGCAAACCTGTAATCCGGAATCGGTACCGCAAGATCTTGGCGCGATTAATGAATGGGTACTACAACGAGTTACCGAAACTTTTGTCGCATACCGGAACTATCTTGAAAAAAATGAATTTAGTCTCGCACTTGATACAATAGAGCGCTTTTTTTGGAATGATTTTTGTGATAATTATCTTGAGATCATTAAAGACCAGCTCTTTAACCCAGCTCCTTATGCGATAGGCCAAGTATGTGCCACACAATGGACTCTTTATACTGTCGGACTACGAATACTACAAATGTATGCCCCTTATTTGCCACATGTGACTGAAACACTTTATCAAACAGTGTATAGATACACGGCAGGCATTACCTCTATCCACCAAACACGCTTTGCAACAATCCAGCTGCCACACAGCTACGAACATACAAAATATATCGCTAATTGCATCATTACAATTGTTTCCCAGGTCAGAAAACTAAAAACTGAACGCCAATTATCACTCAAAACGGCATTAAATAATCTGACTATCTATATACCGACCAAAGAACATAGCGATGCACTCAAGCCCTATAAGCAGATGATCAAAGGAGTCACACAAGCACTTGAGGTAAGCTATTTGGTCCATGAACAAGTGCAAGCGCAAATGGTTGACGACAATGGAGCCTTCTATGCAATCGTGTATAGCGAGTAGTTACTATCATGATTCTCATTAAAAATCGTCAACGCAAATACTCGATAAATAATGACAAGATAATAAAAAAGATTCACCGAATGCTTGTGACTCTTGGATATACAAACTTTGATATTGGCATAGAATTTATAAATAACAAGACTATTGCCTACTACAATGCAACCTATCGCCATAAAGATGGCCCGACTGACATCTTATCATTCCCTTTTTATCCGGATCTAAAGGCCGGAGATTCTATCACGGCTAAAAACCCTGACGAGGCTAACCTTGGAGATCTTATGATCTCTTTAGAATATATTCATACAAGTAATAAATGGAAAGATTTTGATCCAGATGAAGTTCTTACTATATTGCTAGTTCACGGTATATGCCATTTATTGGGTTATGACCATCAGACTGAAACTGAGTATAAACTGATGCAGGCCAAAGAAGAACAATTACTTGCTTCTCTGCACGGTATTTGATACCACGGTGATACTTTGTTAAAAATTTTACAAAAAAATAATTAAATTCTTGATTTTTAAAAATAAAATTTGCTAATATAAATTTGAGCATTGAATCGATCGTACATATTTGGACATTGGTGGTCACTATAAAATAATATTAAAGTAGTAAGGTTTATTATTTAAGTAAAGATTATTATTAAGGAGAAAAAAATGGAAAAAAAATTATTTCTTATTCTATTGATAAGTTGTATAAGCTCGCAGAGCTTGACAATCACATGGCCATTCGGATCTTCTGGGAAAATTGATGAAAATGATCTAACTATAAAAAATCCAGAAAAATTCGAAAAAAATATTTATAAAAAATATTTTGATGCAGTTGATACATTTGTAAATCGGGTTAAAAAAGATATTAAACTAGGTAACTTTGGCCAAGCTAAAAATTCAGCTCTTATTGAACAATATTTGGCAGTTATTACCAATATAAATGATAGAATGGTGCGATTAAAAGGACGACTTGAATATAAGACTGGAAAAAACTTTCATGAATTTATAATAAATAAATATTTTTCTAATCTCGCAAATTTCATAGATAAATCAACTGATCCTGTAAATCTTTTAAATCGAAAATACCCAAACTTTTTATATCGCTTTTTAGCATGGAATATCTTTGATGGCAAAGAAAGCGCAGATAGTATAAAGCAACTGCCAGCAGATAAAATCTCTCATGAAATCTTACGTCTTGCAGATAGTCAACCAAAAGAAAAAAATCAGTATGCTATGCTTTTACGAGAGATACGGTCCTTTTTTAGTGATGAATTAGGCAAGCAAGAATATGATGCATATATTGATGGGCCTCAAGCACTTGATAAACTTGTTATTTCAAATGACAAAGATCGCGATGCTTTATTAAGACGCTGGGATGATATTTTTATCAACAAAATACCTGAAATAAAGCTGGAATTATTAACGATTCAAAGTCGCTTAAAAAAAGTATAATCAAGAACCAATTACAGACTAAAAATTCATTCCCCGTGCGCCCCAAAACTATAGTGACCCCAATGTCAAGACAACTTTTCACAAAAAATTTGAGAATTATTACTGGTCCCTAAAAAGGGAACAATAGACTCAACTTCTGGATTTTTTAGACAAAATATTCTAAACGTCCACTAGAAAGTAGTATATACTGATCTCTTATTTTACTAAATAAGGGGCAGTGAAAAATGAAAAAAGCAGAGAGATTATCAGCGCAAGCGTTAACGGAGCTTCAGA
>JAKASV010000055.1 GCA_021818945.1 bacterium
AATTATGCAGATATTATGAATGCAGTGACTCTTGCTTGGAAAGCATTTACTGGTATTAGCGGTGCAATTGAGAAACTCTGTTCTAGGTCTTGGGCAACATTGGCAGATTAATTATGTTGAATGGTATAATCTATTAAAGTTATCAAGGTCGCCCATTTTCGAGTTTTAAAAAAAGATTTTAATCGTCCTCTATAAAAATTTTATAATACATAGTAATTATTTTTATTTTAATTGATTTTCAAATAATAAATATTATAGAATAATTATGAAAATGTATGCAAAGTATAAAAAAATAGGGGTGCTCATGAAGCTTAAGATATATCAGGTGATTTTTGGTTTTGGTGCTTTGGGTGGGTTAGCTCTGTATGCTGAAGATGTCATAACAGTATATAACCATGCAGATGTCCCAGTATATTTAGCATTTTATTATGTAAAATCAACCATTGTGGGGGTAAGCATTGGGCCTGCTGCCAAGTCAGGCGAAAGCCTCATTGCCCCACCTTACCAATCTGTAAAACTTGTAAGGCCACCATGGAAGATTTTCTCTGACAATCGGGAGCTAATTTTTTCAACAAGTCCAGAAACTCTAAAAAAAGTGTTAAGCGCCAAAGAGTACAATGTATCTTCACATAAAGCGGCTGGGGTAAAATATGGTAATATCTATCATATTGCCAAAGTTGATGGTGTTGTATCAGTCTATGGAGATGTTGATTGGAAATTATTTGAACCAATGCAAGCGGGAATAAAAGATATTGCAGTGCGTGTTTTTCATGAGACGGCTGACTTTTTTAAGCAACATCCATATGCAAATATCAAAGCAACAATTCGTCAGAGTAATGATCTAGGTGATGATGAAATTAAATCGGTCAGCAATCGTAGGCCCAAAACCAAAACGACTTTAGAATCTATTTTAAAGGTTTCACTGCCAGAAAATGCTGTGCCACGCATTGGTATCGCTATGAGTGGAGGAGGTGTGCGTGCAGCTACCTGTGCATATGGATTTATTGCAGGATTAAATGAAATGGGACTTCTTGATGCAGTTACCTATGCAGTAGGGTTGTCAGGTTCAACCTGGTTGATCAGTAGTTTTTTAGAACTTGGCAAGTCAGTTGGAGAATATAGACAAGAATTTTTGCAAGCTATTACTCAGGAACATCTTCTTGCTCCCTCAGCCATTACTGATACTTTTTTGCAAAAATTTGTGTACAATCAGCCAATGAGTATTGTGGATCTGTATGGTGTCTATTTGTCTAATAAATTTTTCAGAAATATTGACACTGATATCGGGCGGCAGCGTGTTTGGTTTTCAGATGTGCGAAATCGAGTTACTGATGGATCTTGGATGTTTCCCTTGTGTACTGCTGTCGAAATTTCTAGATCTAAAAGCAAGCCAATTTGGTTTACCTTTTCACCTTTTGAAGTTGGCAGTGATGAACTGGGTCTGTACGTTCCGACTTGGGCTTTAGGGAGAAAGTTCTTGTCGGGAGTTTCTACTGATCTGCGAAATCCTCCTGAATTGCGTCTCGGTTTTTTCATGGGTTTGTGGGGATCGGCTCTATCGAGTACCTTTCAGCATACCTTTGATGTAGGTGTAAAAAAATATGTTAATAATCCTGTAATGAGAACTATTATCGAAAATGTTCTCAAACAAACGATTGGTCCTTTACAGTTTGCTCCAATAAATATTGCGAATCCATTTTATGGCATACAGTCTGTGTTTTACAAAGATCTTGAGGAATTGACATTTGTTGATGCAGGTCTTGCTTATAATCTGCCTATTACGCCTTTGTTGAATAACAAGAGAGGTGTTGATATTATTGTTGTTCTTGATGCTTCTGGTAAGGTGCATGCAGAAGAGGGTGCTGGAGAATTGCGAAAGGCGGAAAACCATATACGTAAATTAGGTTTGGCTTTTCCTAAAATTGATTATACGGGAATTACTACACAAGCAGTGCATGTTTTTGCCGATGCAGACCCGGGTACGCCGATTGTTATCTATGTAGTTCCTGTTAAAAATGTACTGCATGCCGATTTAGGTGACCCGGCAAAAGAATTTCTTACTACCTATCAGACATCTAATTTTACTTATTCAAAGCGTGATGCAGAGCGATTAATCGACTTGATGCGTTATAATATTGTCGATAATAAAGAAATGATAATTGACGCGATTAAGCAGAAGATTAATCAAAAAATGAAGCACTAATTCAATGCAGTAGATATTCATACATTGTTGAACGTACTCATAAAAAGCGAGATTTTTATGAGTAGACACTAGGCAATGGTTGTACTTTTATTCATATCGAAAAGTGCCGATGGCAATAGCTGATCTTGGCTTGCTCCTATTACCTGCTCTTCCGACATTTCTTGCGATATTATCGTGTTCAATGGCTGTTCATGGCCCTCAATGTGATTGCGATAAGCCAGGAGAAAATTTTTTGCTAAGGCAGTAGGTACACGCGATGAACCTCCATGCTCCATTAGAATGACCAACACGAGTGGTTTTTGATCTTGGAATTTAAAGTATGAAGCAAACCATGCATGCGGTAGATACTCATCGCCAAGATCTTCTTTTGCAAGTGCGCCAACTTGTGCCGTACTAGTTTTTCCGTAGATATCAAAGCCTCGTATTTTGCCAACTTTGCGTCCTGTTCCATGTAATACGACGTCGCGCATTGACCGCTTTATGAAGGCAAGTGTTTCTGGTTTTATATCGAGTGGCCGTTTGCTGATAGGTTCTTCAACCAGAATACGAGGTTTGACAATAGTGCGGGTAAATAAACTGCCAATCATGCAGGCAATCTGGATTGGCGTTACCGATAAATAGCTTTGTCCGATAGATACAGAGAGCGTGTCGCCGGGCCACCATCGCTCATGCTTGGTTTTCATTTTCCATATACGATTAGGTATGAGTCCTTCTTTTTCACTGAACACAAGTCCGGTTTTTTGTCCCAATCCAAAGCGATGTGCATAGTCGGCAATCAGGTCGACATTGATGCGGCGTCCTATTTCAAAAAAGAGTATGTTGCAAGAGTGGGTAAGACTTTCACAGGTTGTCAATGTCCCGTGACCTGTATGCAGAGCGCAGCCATATTTTCTGTTGGCATACATGTAGTATCCCGGACAGTTCCACACTGCGTCTGGGGAGACAATATTATGTTCTAGAGCTGCACTTATAGTAACTATTTTAAAGATTGATCCGGGAGGGTAACATGCATTGAAGGCTCGATTCAAGAATGGTTGTTTTTCTTGTAATGCTGTCCAATCTTGGGTCGAAAAACGTCGTAAAAAGAATTCTGGATTAAAATCGGGTCGCGAGACAAGTGCACGGATTGACCCATCGTCGGGGTCCATAAGGATCATGACGCCCGTTTGTTCTTCGGGAAATATAGTATCGGCTATTTTTTGTAATTCGAAGTCTATGGTCGTATAAATATCTTTTCCGGCAAGACCTTTTTTCATTTCGATTTGTGCCATGCTGGTGCCTACTGAATTGATAGTCCTCAATCGTGCGCCCTCAAGACCTTTCAGGTCGTCTTCACAAATTTTTTCTATTCCCATTTTGCCAAATGATTCTACATCCATTGTGCCAAGATATCCAATCAGATGACACGCTATTTTTTGATGTGGATAATAACGTTTGAATGTTGTAGTTATCTGGATATTTTTATGAGCAGCTAATTGTTCTTCTAGTTGACTGAGTTGTTCAAAGGTAAGATCTTGCATGAGCAAAGTGTCTTTGCAGTATCGCTCTGCATTGCAAATTGAGAGCCAAAGCTCCTTGTCATCGCATAATTCTTTTTCGGTAATGAAAGTGACACGATTAAGAATCTCACGTTGCTTCTCCGTAATGGTATGGTTGCCGGTACCGTGCCAATATAAATCAGCCTCCGGACGATTGGTCGCTAATAAGACCCCATTAACATCCAGGATATTCCCCCGCAGTGATCGGATTTTTTCGATACGCATGTAATTTTTTTGACTCTGAATAAATAACAAATGTTGTTGTATGATCTGCAGGTATATTAGTCGACAACAAATGACAACGGTGACACTTATTAAAAAAGTGCATATATGACGTGTTTTTAATGTTATGCTCTGCGAGCTTACATCCATGCTTAAGCCTTGTGACGTTTGATCATATTATGTATAGGATGAATAGTATCACATAAATTGGAAAGACGTTCAATTGAGACGTGGGTGTAACGTTCTGTACTCGCAACTGTTTTATGGCCAAGGAGTTCCTGTATTATCCGAAGATCTACGCCCAAACTTAATAAATGGGTAGCAAATGAATGACGTATTTTGTGGGGTGTGATAGCCCGTTCAACCTTAAGAAATTTGCGAAACATAACAATTATGCGTTGTATAGAACGGCTAGTTAGTGATCTGCCCCATTGATTTAAAAAAAGATTTTCATCTGCTTGGGTATATGCTTGCCGTTCATGGTGTATATAGGATTCAATTTTTTCTTTTGCTTTGTTGCCAAATAATACAATACGTTCTTTATTGCCTTTGCCTATAATGCGGATTGTTTTATTATCAATATCGATATCTTTTAATTTGATATTGACAAGTTCTGAGCAGCGTATTCCTGTAGCGTACATCAGTTCAAAAATTGCTTTGTCGCGTAATGGGCGCTGGGTTGGCAGTTCATCGTCTTTGACTTCGTCAAGTAGATGAAACACTTCATCTACGCTCAAATATATGGGTAATTTTTTATCAAGCCGTGGTCGTGTTAGTTTTAAATCTAATTTGATCCCTTGTGTACGTAAAAATTTTTCAAATGACTTGAAGCATGATAATTTGCGGGCAATCGAACTCTTGTCTATTTTTTTATAAAATAAACTTATCAAAAATCGTTCTATTATCTGTCGGCAAGTCAGATGTTGTGCTTCATCTTGGGGCAAAGAACGCCAAAAATCAATAAATTGGTCAATATCTAATGTGTACGCGCGTTGTGTGTGGATCGAAAGATTTTTTTCAACCGATAGATAGGTGATAAACTCATCTCTTTTTTCTTGGAACTCTTTCCAGTCAATAATGGTCGTTTTCGTTTCCATCTACTTTTTGGCTTTCTCTTGCTACGTGTTTCGTATGTGTAATCTAATGATAAAAAAGATAGAGACTTTCTGCAATACCTAAGAGTTTAAGCCGACATATTTTATTAAAAATATTAATAACATGTAATAAAAATGTTACTGCCGAACGCAGATTTATAAATCCCTTTGATGTATATTTTGTAATAATCCTTAAAAGTTCTAACCTTTGAATGATGAAAAAATAAGCAAATTGTCACTATCTCGCTGCAGCGCATGAACGGCTTCCGGGCAAAGTCAAGAATGAAATGCAACACTAAAAAATTTCAATAAGAAACAGCCCTCCATTGCCGGGCAGGCAAGCTTCATAAACTACTCATGACTGAAGAGCGTAAAACTTCAATGGGTGTCTTGAA
>JAKASV010000013.1 GCA_021818945.1 bacterium
TTGCCTTCGCATAAACCCCTATAAATTTTATCCCGTTCATTGTATACTATTTGAGTAAACTTTCTCATAATTTGCAACACCTTTCATTGGTAGATTTGTTTCATTTTTTATATTCTACCTGAAACGTATTGCATTTCATATTAGACTAAGCAATACTGTGGACATATTTTATAGCCCCCTGAAAAAAATTGTACCGTAGTTTAGCATCTCGTGATACATGGGCGTCAATTTAATTGAACTCAAGTCAAAGTCTAACATTGAAAAAAATCTCCCAATCAAGCTTTCGTTATGGAAACGAGCCTTATGGCTTGCCATAGAAAATGGTCTATCACCCCATACAATGCCAGGCTCTCGAAATAGAAAAACAACAGGCACATCTGACAGCAGGCTTCTTGGCTTATGCGATACTCGAAATTGCAAATATTGACAAACAGCAACAAAGTGTCGATGCCTTGGTAAATTTGATCAGAGACGAGCATATCGTCGACCTGATCAGGCTTATCGAGAAGCCGCACAAAGCGATCGATCATGCGAGGCCGCAACCAATCGCAAAACCTGTTCAAAATTCAGTATATCAAGAAAAGAAGAATATCGATTCATCCGTTAGTTTGCGAAATTAAACAAAGTCCTGTTGCCTGCTCAGCAATGGATGGCTGTTTCTTATTGAAATTTTTTAGTATTGCATTTCATATTAGACTTTGCCGGATGATTTTTACTGTCTGGTCGTCATTAAATTACCCGATTCATAGCGCTTGAGTCCCGCATTAAAAAAACACCATGCAAAGACACTGGCCAACATAACAGAGACAATAAATATCCAAAAATATGTCCAACTAAATTTCATGATAAGCGAGGTCGGCACGGTAATCATAAAAAAAGCAGGCAATACTGTCATCATGATAGCTTTAAGAACTCCCGTAAATACTGATTGGGGATAGAACATGAATCCCAAGAGCATATGAGTTACCCGTTTTGCAACATCTTCGATATCACCAAACCAGAATGCAAGTGACTGTATAATAAGCAGAAAATCTAACAATAGGACAGCAGCTAAGGTGGTAATACATAAAAACCAGAGAATCTTTAGAAGAGCAAAGCCATATAACCAAAGCATGAGCATCAACCCCAATAATCCATCGCCAAGAGCTGAAATATCAGACTTACTAACAGCCAGAGACCAAAGCACATGTTTAGGTCCTGTCAGATAGACATCCAACTGACCGGTAACGATATAGGAGGACAGCTCTGAGATCCCATCAAAAGTAAATTCTACAAATGCATACACAAGCGTGCCAAAAGCATACAAACGTATCATGTCATTAAATCCCCAACCATTCACCGCAGGGAAACTTTTGAAAAAAATATACCAGAGAATCATCCAGGCACTATCATTAAAAAACATACCAATCACCTGGACCAAGAATGATGCACGATAGCTCATGGCAGTGCTCAGCACAAGTTTTTTGATATCCCACGTTAATTTCAGATAATTAGCCACCACTGATAGTGACATAGCGTACTCCTCTTGCAAATAATGCATAGGCACAAGAGCCCAATACTACTATCCAAAAAAGTTGGACCCCTAAACACCGCATCAGTAACCATGGATCAAACTGTACAATAATACGACTTGCCGTGTAATAAAGATTGGCAAATGGTAGCAATAAGACTATTTTTTGTATATAGGCAGGGAAAAAAGCAATAGGAACAATAACGCCGCCAAAAATCAGCTTTGTCTTGCTGTATAGCCACATAAACGGCTTTACATCTTCAACCCAAAAACCCATAAGTCCAAACATAAAGAAAAACAAGAAATCTAAAATATAGCCCAGTATAATCGCCATGAGCCCACCCATAAGACCATACACGGTAACAGGTAATGCACCGACAAGAAAAAATACTATTATGATGCCAAAAAAAAGATTACCCGTCAAAGTGGCAAGTATTCGTCCAAAGAAACAGAAAAGATGATAGACCATGTATGAATAGGGTCGTTGTAATGCATATGAAATAGCCCCCGTTTTTATCTCTGCATCTATCATTGAAATAGGATTAGGCCAAGTAGCTCGTTCAAAGCTTTGGATAAACATCAATAACCAGATCACTTCGGTCAGCGATAAACCTCCAATCAATTGGGTTTTCGTTGATAGAAAAGTAGCTGTATAGAGTTGTTTGTGTATCCAAATAAAGAGCGCAACCAAGAGCCCATTCATGATTAGTGATCCGGCAAATGCAGTACGGGATAATGAAGAAATATAAGTAATTGCACCATAGGCACGCAGCCGCAATGACAGCCAATTCATGATCGTTCCTTTTTGGTCATGCGATACATGGCAGCGATTATTTCTTCTAATGGTTGATCATATATATTAATGTCAGAAATGTGACCATGACTCATCGCAAAGCTCATCAGATCAGCTATCGTTTTATTTTTAGTTTCAACAGCCACTTTGATGCTGATGGGACTTTTTTCAATGACTTTGCCATATGGAAATTCAACATCAAGCGGCTCATCAAGGATAAATTCTACAATCTTGGTCGTAATAAAACGTTTTTTAAGTTGTTCAGTCAGATCATCAAATACAATGGTACCATGGTTAATGATAACGGTACGTCGCGCAAGCATTTCAATATCACCGGCATCGTGAGACGTTAATACGATAGTCGTTCGTTCTGATTCATTGAGAGACTTTAGCACAGCACGAACCTTCTGTTTGGCAATCACATCAAGACCAATTGTTGGCTCATCTAAAAACAATATGCTGGGCCTGTGAAGAAGCGAGGCGACAAGTTCACAGCGCATCCGTTGGCCTAGTGATAATTTTCTGACAGGTATAGTCATTAATTCCTCTATCTCGAAAGTATCAACCAGAAAATCGAGCCGTTCTTTATACGCTTTTTTGTCAAGATCATATAATCGGGCAAACAGATCATATGTATCTTGAGCTGGCAGATGATACCAAAGCTGTGACCGTGATCCATAGACAGCGCCAATATGATAGGCTAATTGTTGTCTTTGCTCAAAAGGACGAAACCCATTAACACTGATTAGCCCATCAGTTGGCATCAAAATACCTGTCAACATCTTTATCGTTGTTGATTTGCCAGCCCCGTTGGGCCCTATTAACGCCAAAAATTCGCCCTGATCTACCGATAATGAGATATGTTCTACTGCATGGATTTCTTTATATTGTGGGCGTAGCAATGACCAAAAACTGGCTCCAAATCCGGCACCTTTCTGTTTGACATGAAAAACCTTGCTTACGTTCGTAAGCTCAATGATAGGCATACCCATGACATACCTTTCGAATTTTTGCACGCGTAGATTATTATGCTAGCTCTTTACACTTTAGCTTGTAATCAATTTTTTGTCTTTTAAAAAAACTGATTTTGTAGACAGATTACATGATGTACTCTCAAGACAAGACCCCAACTCGTGTGCTTTACCAATACGAGCATCAAGCTCTACTTTGCCTAATTGCATAGTATCATTAATTAAGTCATCAAGTTCTGCTATTATCTTTCCTTGAAGATCTGCAAGCTGTTTGTGTAGTCGCGGTATAGAACGAATAAGTTCTGCAAGCTCATCTGCATAGTTTTCTTTGAGCTTATTCATCGATTTTTTTTGTGGATTTTTTTTGCTTATGACAAAATTGTTCGTCCCTCTGCAATCTAAATAGGATATTCCAACACATAGCATCAATAAAAACGTAGATCGCATCATCATAAATTTATCACCATATTAACAAGATATCGCAATCCAATTGTAACGTACTGAGCAAAAGAAAAAACTATAAAGGTTACCATAATGCCAATCATGCTGTAATAGGTCTTAGTTGGTACCCAACTGAAAAAATAACAGGCAAATAGCCACATAATAAATGAAACTTGCACGACTGTCGTCATTTTACCAAGCTGTGTTGGACGCACGACAAAGCCACTCCCTGTAACCAATAAAAATAACGATCCAATGAGAATGATTGATTCTTTACAAAGAATAAGCATCACGAACCAGTGAGGGATAGCAAAAAGTGGTGATTGAACAAAAGCAAGAGTAGAAAAACAAGAAATGAGCAATATTTTATCAGCTATAGGATCTAGGCAGGCCCCCAGAACCGTCTTGTCGTTCCACCAGCGAGCCAGCATACCATCAAATGTATCTGTCAATGAAGCAATCACAAACCAGATAAAGGCACTTCCCCATTGCTGCCGCATCATGTCGAATATAATAACCGGGGTCAATACTATTCTTAAGAGAGTCAATAATGTTGGGATCGTTAAACGTTTTTCACAACCATATAATGTTTTAAAAAAATTATGATCAAATTTCATATAACCTGCTATCTACCAAAACTTGTGACCTATAAGGGAATTACTTATACCATACCACCATATTATGATTACGTAAAATAGGTGATAGATTATCTTGTCTCATTAATGATACCCGCACCTAGGCACCTGTCTTGATCATACAACACCGCAAATTGTCCCGGGGCTATCCCTTGATCATGAGTTTCAAGAATAATAGAAGCTGAACCCTCTCCATCGGGAATCATATAACAATTATGCTTAGCTTTGCCATGCCTCATTTTAACCTGATAATGTCCAGCTTGAGGTTCAAAAGCGATCCAATTGCAACGGGAGATTGAAAATCTATTACGTTGCTTTGTGCCATCATAATAATAACGCGACACAAAGACTGAATTGGTCGCAGGATCTTTGCTGACCACATACCAGGGCCCCCCAGCAAGCCCTGAACCTTGGCGTTGACCAATGGTATAATACCAAAAACCTTTATGAGTTCCCAGTTTATTACCTGATTCAAATTCAATCAAATCGCCAATCTGGTCACCGAGATAATGTCGAATAAACTCAGCAAATTTGAGCTTACCAAGAAAACAGATCCCTTGGCTATCTTTTCGATCCTGCGTCGGCAAATTAAAATTTTTGGCCAAGTCACGTACTTGATCTTTATACAAATGACCTATAGGAAAAAGTGCCCGTCCAAGTTGATCCTGCTGAAGATATGCTAAAAAATATGTCTGATCTTTGACCGGATCGGGAGCACTGATCAACTGAGTAGCCTCTTTTACAGTCTTTACCTGAGCATAATGACCGGTTGCTACACGATCATAAGAGCCATCAATATGATCAAAAAACAGCCCAAATTTAATAAATGCATTACAAAAGACATCAGGATTTGGCGTATGACCAGCCTTGATTTCTGCAAGCGTATACGAAACAACCTTTTCATAATACTCTTTTTGCAATGGAACTACGCGCAAAGGTACTGAAGTCTGTTCACATACTGCATGCACATAGTTCATATCTTCTTGCCATGGGCAATTTCCCAGATAATGGGTCTCATCTTCAAGCCAGATTTTTAAATAAAAGGCAGTCAGGTCGTGTCCCTGCTCTTGCAATAAACGCAAGGCAACAGAACTATCAACCCCTCCCGACAATAACACCGCTATCTTCATACTTAATATATTATCCAATCTGAATATTTTTTCAAGATCTAGCGAAGCCTACACCTGTAGACACTATAACGAAAATACGCTAACATGACCATAGGCACAAAACCCAAAAAGCTTTTTTACTCATTAAGAAGCTTCACGAAAACGAAATAATAAGGAACTATTAATGATACAGAAAAAAAATATACCTATACTCGTGCAATTAGTGTTGTGCATTGGGATCAGCAGTTGTACCCCCTCAATCGAAGCATTCAATGTTGCATCCTTAGCAAGAACTGTAAGCAGAGGATTTGCTCTCATAAAAAAAATCACTAAGATAAGTGCGGTAGTAGGTTGCGGATACTGGGTCGCGCGGTCTATCCTACAACACGGTACACCACGACACGAAACGTCTACCTATAAGAACCCCGTAGGACGCTTAGTTGTGTATACTGATGGCAAAGTAACTGTACGAAAAAGCTCTGACAATACTATGAAGGTAACTCATAAATATGGAGCTTCATGGCGCTCAGACCTGTCACAAATTACTTTTAGTCAAAAATTTGATGAACATCAGGATACCTTGACCGTACAAGGTCTTTTAGAACCATGCCCAACTGGAAGATTCCATCGTTTCATTCAATGGCTATTCCGTATCAAACCACAAAGAACATTACATCATATAATTGAAGTACCTAGCAAAACAAACGTAGAAATTACAACCCAGAATTCAGATCGCTATACTCATAATAGACAAAAAGCAGTACATATTGATTCTATTTCAGGCAACATAGTCGTACATGCAGTATCTGGCAATGTAGAGGTCGCTAATTCCCAAGAAAAAGCAAAGCTAGTCGTTCAACATAAACGACTTCCTTCAGACCCGGAACAACTCGCCACTCAAACATCTCACAGCAAAAAAATCTCCGATTACTCGGTAACATGGGACACAGAATATCGTGGCAAAATAGAAATTCACACACCTGACCAAGTCATGGCAAGGGGATTCAGAGGTGATTTAAGCATATTTGGCTCACGCCTGATACATGCCGAAAAAGGTCCACAAAACACTCATGCCGAAAAAATACAACAAAATGCTCCTGGCAAGACACTTATTTTCAAGACACTTTTTTTCAAGGAACTCGAACTACCTGAAAGTGAACAAGACGGCTTTGAACAACCGTTCACACCCCCAGCGCAGCAAATCAGACAATGTTTTCAATTATGGTCACCTGAAACATGCAATATATTTGAATGTAAGCAGGACGACAAACCAGAAAAGGTCTGGACTGAAGAACAATTAAATTTCTTGAAAAAACAATTCTCCTCTGAACAATTGCAGCTATGGACCGTGAAACAACTTCAGCTGTGGACCAATAAACAATTACGATGTTGGACCATACCAGAATTACAAAAGTGGCTTCTCCATTGGCAGCCAAAAAAATCAAAATACAAGACAGACGACCTATTGGAACCAGAAAAAATAGAAGACTGGACTCCAGCCCAATTGCTGCAATGGTCCATAGAAAAATTTAAAGAATGGGCAAGTGACCAATTTGAACAATTGACGCCGGAACAATTAAAGACATTGGAACAGATTTGGACAAAGGAACAATTAGTAACTCTGACACAAAACTGGACAGCTCCACAATTACAGCGCTGGATAACAACACAACTAAAAAACTGGTCACCAGACGAATTTACCATATGGTCAACTCAACCAATTGAGCGGTGGAAATGTAATGAACACCGTCAGCTCTGCACCGCAGATGGAAAACAAAAGTTGAGCCCACAAGAAGTAGCAGATTCGGCGTTACCTAAAAAAAGAAAACGACTTGCCGATTGTATAGAACAATGGAAAACTGATGAACTAGAGCATTGGACAATTGATCAACTAAAAACATGGTTACCAACACAATTAAACCATGTAGACGAGACCCAATTGCGCAATTGGATACCTCAAAAATTACAAGATCTTACAAAAGCATGGCAAAAAGAACAACTCGAGTACTGGTTGCCTGTACCTTTACAAAACTGGAAAGAATTATTACTTAAAATTCCCAAACAAAAAGAGGTTGCCCCATGAAAAAATGTATAGTCGCTTTGCTCATTTTAGCAACAACAATCAATACTCAAGGAGTCCCTATTTCTGCATCTGTTCTACAATTCTTATATACAAGTATCAACAACCACGCTTTTTTTAGTACCTGTCGCCAAATAAGTTATGTGGCCACTGTCAGTGGTTCTTGTTATTTGATTGCACGTTTTTTAAATGGACATCGCAATGCCAAGCATGATTCAACAATTGAACATACCTCTGCAGATCAAGATCATCCTACCGGCAGCCTTACCATTGTCACTGATGGATTTACCACCATAAAAGGCTTTGACCCTAAGGATAAAGATACCTGTATGCAGATAACAACAGAAGATATAAACCCAGACACAAAGCACTATAGTTTATTCGATGACGATGTCTCTCAAAAAACTTCTAAAACAAACGAAGGCATGGTCAAACGATTTTTTTTATGGCTTTTGAGACCTGCACACCGCAAAGCAGTACGCCAAATAATCTCAGTGCCACGTCAAACCAATATAGTTGTACATTCAAAAAATAGCCACGCGCTTGCTCATCCTGATGAATTTCCTATTATCATAAATGGTATACATGGCAGTATACAAGCTACTGCTGACAGCGGCAATATCCGGATAACTCGCTCGGCGGGTAAAATTACCACAAGCACATCCGGACATATCGAAGTACTAGAATTCAGCGATTCATTGAACATAGAGAATTATAGGTCATATCATGTTGTTCGTGCTGACAAGAATGAAAGTAAATTCAAAGTCATTTCTGAAGAATTGCCTATCCACAAAGAATATACCAGCGAATAATCTAAAGAATCTGATCGGGGAAAAAACTTATATCATTTTTTTGAATGCATCAAACACTTGATCTGATTCTTTACCTTCAACATTGATTTCTTCAATTTTAATACCAGCATTTTTGAAGAAATCGGTAAGAGCTTTACTCGTTTGTGCATATACTTTTAATCTTTCACGTACAACTTCTTCTCTGTCATCTTCGCGCTTAATTAACGGGCTTGAGCAACGTTTACATAGCGGATTATCGATACCTTCAACAAATTGCTTGGTATTATAAATTGCTCCACATTCTTTGCTGCTACACATCAGTCGACCGGCAATTCTTTCAACAACTGCGTCATCAGAAATATTTAATGCCAATATGCGTAACGTATACTGAGGAAAATGATTTTTAATCAGATCCAACAAAAGCGCAGCTTGTCCAGCAGTTCGTGGAAACCCATCGAGAATAATAGTCTTTTCGTCCCGTGTATTTTCAGAAAGCCATTCATGAACCATGGAACTAATAATTTCATCAGGAACTAATGCACCCTTACTTGTATATTCTTGCAGTTTTTTTCCAAGTTCAGTGCCCTTTGAAATATTATCTCTACACAGATCTCCAGTGGACAATTGTTTAAAACCTAGTTGATCTACACAAAGTTTTGCTAACGTTCCTTTACCTGATCCAGGTGCACCCAAAAAAGCAAAGATAACTTTTGACGGTGCTGCTGCCGCTTGAGCCCCTGAACCCCGATGAAATTGCCAATACGCTAAAAATGCCGTAATCAAGGCAATTACAAGAAAGATAAGATTAGAGCCTGACCAAAAAGATCGACAAGGACATACCACAGGAAATCTCCTTTAACGTTGAAGGTTTTTGATAAAACTATTATTTTTATAATACCCTGCTGCATGATAGACGCAAGTTTTTTTCTTTTGTCACGCGACCAAGAAGTACTAACCAAAGTGACATTGCTCCTCTTTTTTGTTACCATAAGCGGTAAAGAATAAAGAGAATATTGATCACATTTTATATCGAGAACCCCATGAACGTCATAGAACAGATCCAAGAAGCTTTTAAAGAGTATCTTAAAATAACATTTGCTATTGATGATGAAACAGCACAATCGGGTAGATTTAGTCTTAATGTCGACGAAAATAAACAACAATTTGGAGATCTAAACTCCAATGCCGCCATGCTTATCGCAAAAAAAATCGGTAAAAATCCCCGCGAACTGGCATTACATATTATCACAGAATTTAAAGACCCGGCTATTGAACGCATGGAGATTGCAGGCCCTGGTTTTCTCAATGCGACGCTCACGATTGATGCTATACAAAATTTGGCTCATGAACTAGGTACAAAGCACGAACATTTTTTCAAACTTTCTCCCACAGCAAAAAAATATAATTACTCTATTGAATTTGTAAGTGCTAATCCTACTGGTCCACTTCATTTTGGGCACGGGCGCGGTGGCATCATAGGAGATGTTCTAGGCAATATTCTCACCTTCATGGGGCACCATGTCACTAAAGAGTTTTATATTAATGATGCCGGGTCACAAATGCAAAAACTCGGCATTTCGTTAAAAATTCGCTGCATGCAAGAATTAGGACTGGAAGCAACATTGCCAGAGGATGCCTACCATGGTGATTATCTAAAAGATCTTGCACAAGCATGTGTAAAAGAGAACAACAATTCGCTCATTGACAAAGATGATCAATTTTTTATTGATTATGGATACAAACATCTACTCGATCGACTGAAAAAAACCTTATCTACCTATGGCATTGAATATGATGTCTGGTTTTCTGAAAAGACATTACATGTAAGCGGAGCAATAGAACATGCTCTTAAAATCTTACAAAAGCATGGTTATCTGTACCAGAATGACGGTGCTTTATGGTTCAAAGCAACTGCGTTTGGTGATGACAAAGACCGAGTAGTATGCAAGTCTTCAGGAGAATACACCTATGCTGCAGCGGATATTGCATACCTTCTTAATAAAGCAGAACGCGGCTTTGATAAGCTTGTCATGGTGCTTGGTCATGATCATCATAGTTATGCGCTGCGTCTGGAAGCCATTCGACAAGCATTGCAACTTAGATGCACTCTTGACGTAATTTTGTACCAATTAGTGCGCATGTCTGCAAGCGGCCAACTTGTCCGCATGTCAAAACGAGCCGGCAATATTTTTACCCTTGACGATGTAATTGAGACAGTTGGCACTGATGTTGCACGGTTCTTTTATTTAAATAAAAAGGCTGATGCTCAGCTTGTATTCGATCTTGATTTAGCCCTGAAAAAAACTGAAGAAAATCCAGTTTACTATGTTCAATATGCATTTGTCAGAACTCATAGCATTTTAGAAAAAGCCGCTCTAGAAAAAGCACTTGAACATATCAATGATCAAGATATCAGCAATCTTGGGCCAGAAGAAACATTGTTAATCAAAAAGATGGCATCACTCAAAGAATTGCTCGAGTCGATCAGTTTGAATAATCAAACTCACCTATTGACCTATTATGTACTGGAACTTGCTACATTATATCACCGATACTACGCTCAGAACAGGGTTATAGATCTATCAAATCCTGAAAAAAGCCGCGCTCGCTTATACATCATCAGATTACTTAATAATACCTTTAAGCAGTGTCTGACACTGCTCGGCATTAGTTGTCCTGACAAGATGTAATTCATAATCAAAGATTTGTAGAGAGAAATGAAAAGCAAAGAGATCTATATAGTAGTGAGTATTCTTATCATCTTTCAAGTTTATATGTATGAAGCTCCCCGCAGCTTGCTGCGGGGTATCTATTCCAAGACTAAAAACATTTCACTTACTTTGCCCTCTTAATCTCTTGCTTTATAAGGATTACGAGGCAAGCCTCGGGGAATTGCACCCACTTAGTTTAAAACAGATTCAGAACTTATCAATTTTGGGTTTGCTGTGGCCTTTTGAAAGAGTATTTGCAGACAACCCGGGGATTGAACTTCTGGTGCATTTCTAGATAACCATTGATAAAAATGTCAATTTTGGCAAACTAATGGTAAGTTGCTCAGTCTTAATTCATCTTATTGTATATAGGAAGTCTATGTCAAAAAAAATTGATATGATTCGCATCCAGGAACTGCGTGAGATAACTGGTCTTGGCATGATGGATTGCAAAAAAGCCCTCGAAGAAACCGATGGCGATATAGAAAAAGCAATCGAATTTTTGCGCAAAAAAGGTGCTGCGGTAGCCGCCAAACGTTCAGAAAGAGAGACCGCCCAAGGTATCATCCATGCCTACATTCATCCTGGAAGTCGGATAGGTGTCATGATAGAATTGAATTGCGAGACAGACTTTGTAGCCCGAACCGATGAATTCAAAAACCTTGCCAATGATATTTGCATGCATATAGCTGCCCTCAAACCGCTCTATTTGGTTCCGGAAGAGGTCGATCCAAAGTTCTTGGAACATGAACGAGAGATTGCACGCGAACAATTAGCAGGATCCGGCAAACCTGAAAAAATTATTGAGCAAATTTTAAATGGCAAAATGCAAAAACTCTATGATGAAATCTGTCTTATGAGACAACAATTTGTCAAAAATGATCAAAAGACAATTACCGATATCCTTACCGATGTTATGGCAAAGACTGGTGAAAAGATACAGATCAGACGTTTTGCACGGTACGAAATAGGTTCATATTAAGCATGCTGGAGGTATCCATGCACGCACGATCACGAATCCTTCTTAAACTTAGCGGCCAGGTATTCCTTGATAAAAAAACGGGATGTATAGATGGCAGTTTGGCAAGTAGTATCGTAGATCAGATAAAGACATTATCAACAGAACACCAATTTGGCATAGTTGTGGGAGGTGGCAACTTGTTTCGCGGCAATCAACAAGGCAAAATTCTTAGGCTGACTCCTTGGTCGGCTCATACGTCTGGTATGCTTGCAACGCTGATCAATGGTGTGATACTCCGAGATATGATGCACAGAGCAGGCATTCCAACAACGTTGGTTTCTGCGGTGTACTGCCCTGAAGTTGCAGAACCAATAAGCCAACAGACTATTGATAACCGATTACGCAATGGTGATTGCATTCTATTTGCTGGCGGAACCGGCAATCCTTTTTTTACCACTGACACTAATGCTGTTCTGCGTGCAGTTGAAATTGGAGCCGGTCAACTCTGGAAATGCACATCAATTGACGGGGTCTATGATGATGATCCAGTTAAAAATCCCACAGCAAAGAAACTCCAGAAAGTTTCTTTTCAGCAGGCACTTGATATGAAACTGGCTATCATGGATGCAACAGCATTTACCCTGGCAAATGAGCATGGACTCCTTATTAGAATTATTAATGTGTTTGAAGAGAACGCCCTCAAGCGCGCCTCTCAAGAGGCACAATTTGGAAGTGTTATTCAACGATAAGATGAGGATTATATGATAGACTTAATATTAGTGGAAAATGATTCCAAAACTTTCGAAAAAGCGATGCATGATGAGATGAATAAAACATTAAAACATTTTGAAGGGGAATTAATTAAAATCAGAACAGGACGAGCACATACATCTTTAATAGAAGATCTTCAAATTTCGTGCTATGGAGAAGCTCCAATGCCACTCAAAAACTTGGCGTCATTGGCAGCCCCTGAATCCAGATTATTGACTATCCAACCATGGGATGCCGGCATTATCGCAGATATTGAACGTTCTATTCGAGCAAGCGACCTCGGCATTTCCCCTATTAACGATGGTTCATTAATCCGTATTCAACTTCCTGAAATGAGTACAACTCGTCGTGAAGAATTGAGCAAAATATTAAGTAAAAAACTTGAAGAATGTCGTGTTAGTGTACGTAATGTAAGAAAGGATTTCAATAATCTTATTCGCGATGCCAAAAAAGATAAGATAATATCTGAAAATTTCTTTAATCGTTTATCTGATATTTTAGAAAAGCTTACAGGCAACTATATCGATAAAGCAGATCAGTTGGCACAAAAAAAAGAACACGATATACGAACAGTTTAAACTTTCAGATAATTTTGAACAAATTTGTAAATTCTCTTCCATTTCTTGATCCTTTTGTTAAAATAAAAGGTGTTAAAGAAAACATACATGTGGGCTGCTAGCTCAATTGGTAGAGCAACAGACTCTTAATCTGCAGGTTCTTGGTTCGAGTCCAAGGCAGCCCACCAAAAGTTTGCGCGCAAGAGTGGCGGAATTGGTAGACGCGCTGGATTTAGGTTCCAGTTCCCGAAAGGGAATGGGGGTTCGAGTCCCTTCTCTTGCACCATTCTCGTAAAGGGGTTTCAATGAAGCAGCCTCAAGAAAATAGTATCTTACATTCGTCGCAGTATATGTGTATTAAACCTCATGAAAATCCTATATTGCGCATCTTGTCGGTTACTGTTCCTGCCACGTTTGTACAAACTGTATATAGTGAAGCACTTACTGCTCAACAAAAAAATTCACAACCTTATGGATTACACCAAAAAACTGCACCATTGAGTTATATTAAACATGTATATCAAGAACATATTATTGAACAAGTTCATGAATTTTTATTTAAATTTTTTGTCCTCAATGTTTTGTACAATGAGCTCCGCAACCAAAAGTTGATACTCGCAGGAACTCCTCGTCTTACATCAATCACTACAGATGAAAACCAAAATACTGTCTACAATTTTGTGGCAACACTTTTTCCTACCATGGATATCCTTGAATGGAAATATTTTCCATTCAAGGCTCCAAAACGCAAGCGCTACAAAGATCTTGACCGACAGGTTGAGCTTTTTATTGAAGAAGAGGAACACAATCGTGAACACAACGTGCAGACTCATATTTGCATCGATGATTGGATTAACTTTGATGTAACGCTTGCAAGCGACACTCAAGAACCTCTACTTGATGGCTACCAAGAAAATCTATGGCTGAGACTAGGTAATGAAGAAGCAGATACCATATATCAGGAGCTATTTTTAGGTAAAAAAATAGGGGATGTGATAATCACCTGCAATGAAGGATTACGAGAATATTTTAATGAGCAATCAGGCAGCCATTTTAACTTTTACGTAACCATCAAAGATATTGTTCCACATGCATATGTATGTATGGAACAACTAAAAAAACAATTTAGAATAAAAACAAATAAAGAACTTCATCAAAAACTTATTGAAGTTTTTTCGTATCGTAATGACATATCACAGCGCAAATCAATGATCGATGAAGCATGTAAACTCATGTTATCAAAACATCAGTTTCATGCCCCTCATTTTTTAGTGTTACGCCGAGAAGAAGAGCTGCTAGCTACCATACAAACAAATCCTGACTATCTTGTATATAAAATGCAAAAAGATTTTAGACGATCAATCGAACAACTTGCAGAAGGCCAGGTCAAAGAAGCGATTCTTATGGATCAGATAGCCTATAGTGAACGATTAGAAATCAGCCATGAGGATGTAAAGAATTACCTTAATTTGATGAAAAGACAACGAATTCGAGAGTTTCTTCATTTTCGAATACCAAACACAAAAGTTCGTGAACAAGAAACACCAGTTATCACCCAAGACCTTTTATTCAGTTGCTTAAGAGAAAAGACCTTAAACTATATTATTTATCACTTAACAAAAAAGTAGCGGTTTAACCAATGGCACAAACTAAACATCAGAATCTTATCATTATCGGTTCAGGTCCAGCAGGATTAACTGCTGGTATTTATGCCGGCAGAGCACGTCTCAATCCACTTATCTTACAAGGTAAAAAGCCGGGCGGGCAACTGATGGGAACAACCTATGTCAACAACTGGCCGGGCGAGATAAATATTCTCGGACCAGAACTTATGCTAAAGATACAAAACCACGCAGTACATACAGGATGTGAATTGTCACCCGAGTCGGTCATAAAAACTGATCTTGCCAAAAAACCTTTTACTATTTGGACACACAGGGGAAAAGAACTAACGGCAGATGCTCTTATCATAGCAAGCGGTTCGTTGCCCAAAATGCTCAATTGCCCAGGCGAAGCTGAGTACTGGGGCAAAGGTGTCACAAGTTGCGCAGTCTGTGATGCTGCATTATATCAAAATAAAAATGTGGTCATCGTAGGCGGCGGTGATAGCGCAATGGAATATGTTTTTGCACTTTCAAAATATACAGATAAAATCACCGTAGTTCATATCCTTGACAAGTTAACAGCAACATATGTCTGTCAGCAACGTATTCTAGAGCTTCCTACCGTCAAAATCATTTATTCGAGTACTGTTAGTGAGATTCACGGTTCAGAGGGACATGTCACTGGTGTGACGATCACGAACCAGAAAACAAAAGAACAAGTCAACATGGCAACTGATGGTGTCTTTTTAGCCATAGGACTCATCCCCAATTCTGCTATTGTCAAAGACCAACTAGAGCTTGATGAGCAAGGCTATATAAAAGTTAAAAATCATACTCATACATCAATAGCTGGCGTTTTTGCTGCTGGTGATGTAATCGACCCACGATACAGACAAGCCATTTCATCGGCAGGTTCTGGCTGCATGGCAGCACTGGACGCCGAACGTTACTTGAATGACTTTTCAGTTAGTCATGAACGGTAAAAACCTTTTTTCATTGTTGGAGTTACCTTGAAGCTATCACGTCTTCTGCTGGTTTGTTGCCTAGCATGTTTAAGTATGCATAGTACAGGGAAAGTTATTCATACAAAACTTGGCATAGTTGGTTCAGGACCAGCTGGCCTCACTGCAGCATTATACGCAGCCAGAGCACAATTACAACCGATAGTAATAGAAGGGCATCGCCCTGGGGGACATCTGACAAGCACTACCTTCATAGAAAATTGGCCAGGCATACAAAAAATTTCGGGTATAGAGCTAATGGACACTATCAGGGATCATGCCAACAGCTCGGGTGCAGAATTTTTATCTGAATCTATAGTCAATATTGATCTTTCAGATCAACCGTTTACATTAATGACTGAGGATGAGACCATAGTAAAGTGTAATGCAGTTATTTTAGCTATGGGTTCATCTCCACGTCGATTACACTGTCTTGGCGAGTCAGATTACTGGGGAAAAGGAATAGCTACCTGCGCAACATGCGATGGCCCCTTGTATAAAGGCAAAAAAGTAGTCGTTGTAGGCGGTGGCGATTCAGCTGCAGAATATGCCTCATTTATGGCGACTTTCGCTCAATCAGTCACTATAATACAAATGCTTGAACTGCTCACTGCATCAGCCCCAATGCAAAAAAGAATTCTCGATAACCCCAAGATTACTATCTATTATTCGAGCGCCGTATCAGAAATTAAGGGCAACGGCAAAAATGTTACCGGCATCGTGATTACTAACCTGTACACAAATGAACAAATGACTATTGCAACCGATGGCATTTTTATAGCCATTGGCCATAGTCCTAATACAAAATTATTACAAGGTCAACTCACTCTTGACCCTACAGGCCATATTGTCACCCATGACAAAGTAAAAACTTCAGTTCCTGGGGTATTTGCAGCCGGTGATATCATGGAACCTTTCTATAAACAAGCTATCACGGCCGCAGGCACTGGATGCACAGCTGCTTTGGCTGCAGAGCGATATTTATTAGAAACAAGACAGCACAGATGCCCCGCCAGTGTTCACCAAAATAACTTCTGAGTACCAAATCAAGACAATTTCTAACAAAATCTTACCTTTTGTATGACATTTACGTCTTGACTTTTATTCTAATTAAGGTAATTTAAAAAATAATATTACAATATTAATTAACTTTATAATTTAAGCGCAAGGAGGTTGAGGAAGTTATTTCTACTATTTTCATAGCTAAGATTTTTATAGCTACGACAATTGATAGTATTAGTTAAAAATCAACAATTTTTAAAGGGAAAAATATGAAAAAAAGTGTCAAAATAGCAAGTTTAATACTCGGTATGGCTAGCTTTTCATTGGTCGCCATGGATCAAGTATGGGAAGGCAGGACATTGCATCAATTGGCTGAGACCTATCGTAATTTAGAAGTTACTGATCTTAGTCAAAGGTACATAGCTCTTGCTATGGCTCAGGCCCAGCACCCTAGATTAGGATCAGAATCCCCTGTAAGCGCAATAGATGCAGCTGTTTGTCAAGAGATTTGTCAACTTTTAACCCCAACTGCTGAAGAGTTCATATATTTAAACCATCCTACACAGGGTCCCATTAAAGTTGTATGCCCGGGGGGCTGGACTATTGGCGAGCTTAAAGCCCATCTAAGGACTGTTCTTGGGCTGCCTGCCAATGCAGCTATCGGCATTGTCTATTGTGGAATGCACATGGTAAATGATGACCCTTGCAGTGGTACTTCAGGTTTATTGGGTACACCTGTCAGACCTTATCAATTGATATTTTAACTTAATTTCTTTATGCCAAGCTTCGAATTTGGGCTTTTTTTGCTTGGACCAGAAGCTTGGTATAAGAAAATCGATACATAATTGAAAAAATCCTTATTTTCCCTATACTAAGTTTAGAATCTATTGTATCTTATTAAGTATCAAAAACCTATTCAGCCATAAGGATTAATTATGTCAGTAACGACATTTAGAAAAAGCAATAAGAAAAGACTTCGCAAACATGGTTTTTTAAAGCGTATGGCCAGCCATGATGGACGTAAAATTATCAATCGTCGTCGTGCCAAAGGTCGTAAACGCTTAGCCGTTTCTTCATACTAATCACTGATTCCTTCCTAGCCAATGATCAGTCCCGCCCGTTCAACGGTAACACTAACCAAAAAGGATATTCGAGCGCTATTTTCTCGCGCAAAACGTATTCTTCGGACTCCGGGACTTGATATTTTATTAGCCAAAACCTTACACCCCCAAGGTCACATTGTAGTTGTAACACCACGCCATATCGGCAATGCCCCTAAACGTAACAAGGTTCGTCGTAGATTAAAAGCTATTTTTTATGAACGACGACTTTTTGAACAACCATACGACGTTATCGTGATAATAAAAAAAGGTGGCGCTCAACTTAACTATAACTCGCTGGTTGAATTTGTTTTACAAGCTTATGCCCGTGCTTATAAGGAGAAAACTGATGGTAATTAGCAAATGGCTGCTACATTTCTTACAATTGCTGTCAAAACTTGTTCGCCATCTTCTGGTTATCTTTCTCATTGGTTTGAGGCCATTGCTCGGACCTGCCTGTTGCAAATTCACTGTATCATGTACTGATTTTGCTGTGCTCAAGCTCCAAGAGGGCCCACTTTTACATGCTCTATGGGAAATCATTAAGCGTCTAAGTCGATGCCAACCCCTTTATCGTGCATTCTCTAAGCACGAAACTCCCAAGAACAATTCTTGCAGCAAAAAACATCAAAATTTTTTATAGCACTATTTTTAATCTATGAAGTTTCTTGATTTCAACTTGACTTCAATAGGAAAAGAGCTACAATTGAGATGCAAAAAACTGAAGATCTTAGAGGTAGATGATATGCCAAGTTGTGTCCATTGTTAACCTTTTTTTGGGAGCTATTATGCCACTAACGTACCATTCAAAAGCAAATCTTTCTATTTCAGGCATTTTGTTCATGTTGATGAGCAATATGATTGGCGCTCGTTCGGTAAGTATGCAGACCATTGGATCAATGCATATGCAATCGTTTGGTATTGCACCCGAACAAAAAATGGTGCAAGAAGAGATTAAGGATCCCAAAAAAGCACTCGCTTTATCATTATCAGAAGCTGAGCAACGGCGCTTGGTCTACCAATTGTGCGCACAATTTGAGGCACAACACGGAGTCAATCAAACGACTGACGATGAAAGCATTAAGAATTTACTCATAGATTTAGAAATATTTGTCAATAAGGGACAACAACCTCAAGATACTGTTTTTAACCGCACTATTGGTCAACATACATACACGCTCTTTGGGCAAGCGATGGGAGCAAAGATGCTTGCCTGCCCAGAAACATCCTCAACAAAACTTTTAGATAGACAAGCATTCATTCAAGAATTGACCAGTAATGACCAATTATTCAATCATCTCACTACTATTATCGAATCATTAAAAACCTCTCAAGATAAGTTACTTTCGTTTTGGAAGGAAGATCCCAAGTTGACACAAAAGCTCATAACTCAACTTTATTTCAACAAACAGTCTCTCAAAGTGTACAATAAAAATTCAGTGTACCTTGAATTTCTCACATGTCTTGACCATCTTAAGACAGTCTATAGTTCAACATCCCTATTTACTACGATGACTATTATGGCCTATGTGAGCGCAAAAATATTACGTAAATTGACGTCTATGCCTGTACAATCTGTTTCTTTGTTCCAAGCGGCAACACAGACTCTCAAATCATTTAATCCTTGGAACATTGTCTCGGTATTTCGTAACATAAGATCAAAAGAATTTCAAGAAACGAATATTGATCTATTTAAGCAGCAACTTAAACGTGAGCCTACAAGCGAAGAACTTGCTGCTCAACTTAAATTAATACGAATATCCGGTTATACTGTTGTGGGAGTAACAGCCCTTATGAATGCTTTGTTCCTGTATAGTACACATGCAGCTATTAAAAGCGGAATCGATCATACTGTATTAGTCAGAGATACAGCTAATTTTATCCAAGATCGACTCATCGGAGTAGCAGCCCATCTGCGAGCATTAGATGCTATACATGCACTTGCAAAAGAGCATCCAAGCTTATATCAAGCAATTCCTACCTTAAAGGATTCAGAATCTTTGTTCGCTTGCGATTCTCATGATGATCTTCATACACTTGTGCAACTACTCATGACAAAAACCTTCACAGGCAAAGCTTCATTCTTTTCTTTAACCGGTCGCGTACTTGCCTCGTACACACTCATGCATGAGCAAAAAGATAATCTTATCCCTGCTCTTATGACAATTGGCGAGATCGATGCATGTCTTGCATCAGCAAAATTATACAGGGAAAATCAGGATACAAGAGTTATCTACTCCTTTGCCGAGTACCAAAAAAGTGAAACTCCTCACATTAAGGTAACAGAATTCTGGAACCCACTTGTTGACAAAAAGATCGTTGTAACAAACTCTATGGAACTGGGCACCCCGCTCATTGAACGCAACATGATTTTGACCGGTTCAAACACAGGTGGCAAATCAACCATGCTTAAAGCTATGGTACTCAATGTATTGCTGGCGCAAACAATTACCATAGTGCCGGCTCAATCATACATAGCTACTCCATTTACATATATATCAACGTACATGAACATCAATGATGATACAGCAACCGGCAATTCATTGTTCAAAGCAGAAGTTTTACGTGCAAAAAAGTTGTTAGAATCTATCACTCAGCTAGACAAGCATGATTTTGGATTTGTTGTCATAGACGAACTATTTACGGGAACAGAGGCAGAAAAGGCTGCGGCAGGAGCTACTAAAGTTGCACTTAATTTATCTCAAGCACCAAATGCCTGCTTTATCTTAGCCACACATTTTACCAATTCTCTGCCGGCGCTCGAACAAGCAACCAACGGGATCTGCAAAAACTATAAAATCGATGCAGACAAAAACAGTGATGGTATTATTACGCGTTCATTCAAACTAGAACCAGGCATTAGCTCAAACAACATTGCACTTGAGATACTTAGACAAGAATTGAATGACGTATTTTTAGAATTATAATCAAAGTATCCGAGTAATACAAAAAAAGCCATGCGACGTTCAACTCCATGGCTTTTTTCTATAAA
The DNA here is from genome assembly GCA_021818945.1 of bacterium. Taxonomy (GTDB): domain Bacteria; phylum Babelota; class Babeliae; order Babelales; family Vermiphilaceae; genus JAKASV01. Next base: position 21,030 of record JAKASV010000013.1, read on the forward strand.
TCGCTCACTCAGTATACTCACAACAAGTCATTGGCAAGTTGCGCAAGGTCACTGCGCTCACTTTTTTCTAAATATACTGTCCCAAAAATAGGCTGCCCTTTAAAGCGCTCACTGGTTACTACCAGACCATTACTTGCAAAATCTAGATATGGTGAATCGATTTGATAAGGATCACCGGTCAGCACCATCTTGCTTCCGGCTCCCACGCGACTGACAATTGTTTTAACTTCATGTGGCGTCAAATTTTGTACTTCATCTATAAGAATAAATTGATAAGGAATAGATCGACCACGCATATAGGTAATTGCTTCTAAACTCAGTTTGTTTGCTCTTATGAGATCATCAAGAGATAAAGGTGTCCCTTTACGTTCAAACTTCATATGCCCTTTTTTGCCCTTGTACTGATATTCTTGATCTATATTCTCAAAGTGGCGTCCCATGCGACCTGCATGTGCAATATATTCCATGTTGTCGTAGACCGGCAACATCCAACTCCTCAATTTCTCCTCGATAGTCCCAGGCAAATAGCCAATATCTCTGCCTAGTGGCACCACAGGACGTGATACCAAAAGCTTTTCGTAATCATCTTTAATAAGAACTTGATACAAGCCTGTAAGCAAGGCCAAAAATGTTTTACCGGTCCCTGCAGGTCCAAATAAGCATACGAGCTGCACTGATGGATCCAACAGAAGATTGAGGGCCATTAATTGCTGAGGGTTACGCGCTTTGAGCGGCCAAGGAAAAACAGGATCAACAACCGGCATAAATTTTTTTCCGCCTACATACCTAAATATGCGATGATTATAAGGATTATGTTGCGCCTCAACAAGTACAAATTCATTAGTAACCAAAGTATGTTCATCTAAAAGCGTAAGTAAATCTGCAGGCACATCTGTGGTCAATTGAACAGCAGGAACTTGTAATCTGACCCAGCCATGATAAAAATCATCCTTGGTAACATGTTCTTTTATATAATCCTGAACTTCTATACCAAGCGCATCAGCCTTAACACGTAAATTTAAATCTTTAGAAATGAAAATCACGTGATAGCCATTTTGTTGGAGTGTTACGATTGTCATGAGTATTTCATTATCTTCAATACGCATCTTAAAAGGAAATTGCTCTGGCTTAAATTCATCAATAAAAAGAACTCTTACGACACTCCCATTATCAAGACGGACTCCTTCGCGCAACGATCCTTTTTCACGCAAAGCATCAAGAATTCTTATAACTTCACGCGTATTTCGGCCCCGGGTAGATTCCTCTTTTTTTAGTTCATCTAGTTGCTCTAATGATATTGATGGGATGCCAACTTCAACACCTTCAAAACTCAAGACCGATTTAGGATCATACACCAAAACGTTGGTATCAAGAACGTAAATCTTCTTTTCATTTTTCTTTGTTTTCTGGTTCACCATGAGACACCTTTGTTGATCAAATCTAGCCACTGGCTTCATCATCCCTGCTAGACTAGCATAGTATTGGCTTTACCGTAAATAAATAGATAGAGAAAACAAAATAAACCCCGTAACTACACAAGTTAAAACGGCACTTAGTTTAATGTATCCTCCAAACCCTATTTTTAATCAAGCTTAAAATAGTATACAATTCCCATGGTGAAATTTAAAAGGCTTGTATACCAAACAATTTAATGAAAAATAGAATAGCAATTTTTAGATTTTCTAGTATACTAAAAGTGTTTTCTTGCGGTCATCGTATGGTTTTTTTAAGGATAAGGACAAACCATGGAACATAATAATAATGCTCTGTATAATCTACGCCACTCGGCAGCCCACCTCTTGGCTCATGCTGTAACCGAGCTTTATCCTACGACAAAACTAACGATCGGCCCTGTCACCGAAGAAGGGTTTTTCTATGATTTTCTTCCTGAAAAAAACTTCAAAGAAGAAGATTTGGCTTTGATCGAAGCTAAGATGCATGAAATAGCAAAACGTAATCTGCCAATCATTCAAAAATCGATCTCAAAACAAGAGGCCCTTAAACTATTTAAGGACAACCCTTTTAAAATTGAACTCATTAACGCTATTACTGATGCAGAGGTTGGCCTTTCGTGTCAAGGTGATTTTTGTGACCTGTGTAAAGGAGGTCATGTAGCATCAACTGGCGATCTGAAACATTTTAAGATCCTTAATATTTCAGGTTCCTATTGGCGAGCAGATAAAAGCAATCAAGCCTTGCAGAGAATCAGTGGTATTATATTTCCAACTGAACAAGCTATGATTGACTACGAACGGGCCAAAGAGGAAGCTGCGATGGCCGATCATCGCAAGATTGGCAAGCAGCAAGATCTGTTCTCATTCAACGAGGTAGCTGCAGGGTTTCCATTTTTTCATCCAAAAGGGTTTATAATATTCAACAAGCTTGTCGATTATATACGTAACGCACAAAAACATACCTATCAGGAAGTAAGAACACCAATAATCATGGATGAATCTTTGTGGAAAATTTCGGGACATTATGATCATTATCGCGACAAAATGTATTTTACGATGATCGATGAACGTCCATGCTGTGTTAAGCCTATGAGTTGTCCCGCTCATTCACTCATCTTCAAAGAAAAACCCCGTTCTTACCGTGAATTGCCAATGCGCTTATCTGAATTCGGGCTCGTTCACCGACATGAGCTTTCAGGCGTACTTCATGGTCTATTTAGGGTGCGGGCATTTACCCAGGATGATGCCCATATTTTTTGCACACCGGACCAATTAGAATCTGAAATCGCACATGTGATTAAGCTTGCTACCGATACCTATCATAAATTCGGCTTTGAGAAGATAAGTATGGCACTTGCTACAAAACCAAAGGACTCGATGGGTTCTGATGACTTATGGGAAAAAGCAACCAATGCATTGCGCAATGCACTCATTGTGAACAATGTTAAATATGAGGTTCGCGAAGGAGATGGTGCCTTCTATGGGCCAAAGGTTGATATGTATATCGAAGATGCGATGGGCCGTCAGTGGCAATGTGGCACGGTACAAGTTGACTTCAATATGCCTTTGAACTTCAATTTGACCTATGTGGCTTCCGATCAATCACGACAGGTACCAGTTGTAGTCCATAGAGCAATTTATGGTTCTTTGGAGCGTTTTATGGGTGTTCTTTTGGAACACTATAAAGGCAACTTGCCCTTCTGGCTTGCCCCTGTACAGGTAAAACTACTCACTATTACCGATGCTCAAAAAGACTATGCTCATTCGATAATGACAGAACTTAATAAACTAGATATCCGTACAGAATTAGATGAATCATCAGATCCTATTGCTGGGCAAATAAAAACAGCACAACTTGAAAAGGTTCCCATGATGCTCGTTCTGGGTAAAAAAGAAGCTGCTGACAACACGGTCACTATTAGACACCGTAATGGCAGCCAAGAAGTTGGCCTATCTTTGCAAGCATTTCTTGCAAAAATACAAGAACTTAATAAGTAACTAAGATTGTTAAGACATGAGGCATCCGTAGTTGGATGCCTCTTTATTTTTAAGATACTTGCGCACATCTTAATAATATTCTGGTATCTTTGAGTTGCTTACCAATAAAAAATAATATGTGAAATAAAACTAAATATTTGACTTTTAATATTAATAGAATATATTAAAAGTATGTTTTATATTATGTTTTTTGCGTGTTGTATAATTTTTTACCCAAAAGTTTTTATTGTTATTTTGTATAAAACCAAACACGGTTTGCCAGCAGAACCCATTATATATTTCGTATGAGCACCCTAAATAATACAAAGGACCTTTATGAACATTCCTATATCAAAATGCCTTTCTTTCATTCTTGCATTACTATCTTTCACTATGGCGTGTCCCATGAAAAGAGAACCTGCCGATCAAACTCCACAAGAATGTCCGGAAGCTAAAAGACAGTCCAGTCAACAACAACAACCGGTTTCTGGCATAGACGAAGTTTTTCAGAGTCCTTACCTTCTCAATTACCTGGCCTCGTTTTTGCCTCCTGCTGATGCTTGCCGATTCGCCCAAGTCAATAGAGCAACTCGTAAAGGCTGCTCCCAAGATGCAGAAGATCAAGAAAAATATTTGGTATATCAAAAAATGGCTGCATATTTGATTGAAAATTCCGCAAATCCAGTCAGGAAAGTTCAAAACAGTACCAACGCTGCCGGTATTGCCACAATCAATGGCATAACATTTCATGCCGGGCAACTCATAGATACACTCCTCTCTTTAGGTGCTCAGATATGCAGGATTGCCAACTACCGTAAAAATGAACAAACTGAAGATTCTGATTTTATTTGGAACCAATATACGGTCCCATCATTAAAACCTATCCCTTCATGCGACCCTACAAAAGCTCAAGACGTAGACCATGGAAAATGGATCGTTTTAACAGAAACAGATTGGTCTGACTACTGGCATGCATATGCACAGAAATATGACTTGGACGATGATGAGAAAGCTATGGAAAAAATCGATTGCAAAGCAATCATTACCTGTATCAATAAGGCCTATGATAGTACAAAACCTGCTGGCATTGTGCTTGACCTCAGCGATACCTACATAACACGGGACCTACTAAGCCAATTGGCTCAATTTCCTATTGTTTCACTCGCAGTATCAGACAATAATATCAGCGAAATCGATTTTGCTGATTTTGCAAAACTCACTGAACTAAAAGAACTTTTTGTAGCAGGACAAGCCGAAGTACCAAGGGCCTACAGTAATGAGGACCTGAAAAAGTTATGCACACTCACCCATTTGCAAGCCCTTGTATTGGGTGGTGGCAACATTACCTCTATCCCGGAAGAAATAGCTCAGCTCAAAGAGCTCCGTTACCTCTACCTTAAATACAACCCCATTACCAACTTAGAGCACATCGGATCATTGAAAAATCTACGGGGACTCTTCTTATCTCATGTCCCTGAAATACCGGACTCAATTCAATATCTAAAACATCTACGCAACTTAACTTTCAATCATACTGAGGAGGCTATAGATGAACCCCATCGAGCAGTCTTAAAAACTATAAACCCTCTAATAGGGTCTCTCAGACGTCTAAAGCGGCTTAATCTTCTTGACCAAGAGATAACCGAAATACCAGAGAGTTTAAAAAATCTGCGTCACCTGGAAGAGCTCTATATCGGAAATCCTATTGCGCGTTTGCCAAGAGCCATTGCGCACCTGCCAAAATTAAAACATACCAATTTAGCCGACGATTCTCAAACGATAGTTCCCATGTCTTATCTACGATTATTAGCTTATAACAAACTTACAGATTTTGGCTTAGTCTTACCCAAATCATTTTATCTTCTTTTTGAGCATAAAGAAGCTCTTAAAAATATGATCATGCAGCATGCTGTCTATATTTTTAAGCCTGAAAATGCCGCATTATTACAAGCTCTAGAAATGTTTTTTACAGATGCTATAACAGTCGAAGCTATTAAAACCTTAATCAACCATCAGCCTACATTAATTAGCTTGCTTAAGACATATACGGTATCTCAGCCGGAACCTCTGCAAGGATCGACATCGTATCAAACACTTGAAGAATGTTTGTATCTACAAAGAGAAGATCCTGCTGAATGGACACAATGTCTTGATACAGAACTTAACGCGTTTGCTCATAGCAAAGGCAACCCAAACCTACTAGCAATTCTGAGAAATATAGCGCGAAGACTTCATATTGAGTGGAAATCGGATGCAATGCCATGCGGCAACCCTGAAATTATGAGTGCACTGCTTGACTGCTGGGACATCATGCAAAGGTTTTACGATGACATGAGCCATGGTATGGCAATCACAGCTGCTCATATACAAAGCCTAGAACAGGTACTCGTAACCAGACCTTGTCAAAACACACGCAGTATACCTGCTTTTCAACATAATTTAGATGCATTCCTTGTATCTTGTCTTCTGATTGCTATTGGCAGAAATGAACCGGTTCAAGTTGCTACCATAGTACGACATCGACCACTACTTGCAACTATGCATATTAGCCATCTTGGCACAAACCTTGTCACCTATGTTGAAAATTTGGCAAAAGCTCAACAAGAATATCAACCTATGCTTTTATGCATACAACGCTCTGCCAGCACACAACATTAAAGTATTGACGTGAGCGACAGAACACAATAAGAGACCATTAAAAATTATAATAAAATATGTCAGGGCGTTTGTCTCAAAAAACCTTTCTTCTAAATCCGATATTACGGCTACACGAGCAAATCGAGAACATTGATACAGGTAACTCACGTTACAAGAAATTTTTGAACAGCAATGTATAATCATTGCAAATGAATCATCCTAAGACCTATGGTTAAAATTAATAGTATCTTGAACAAAAAAAGGAGCAATTACATGAAGCCATCGTGGAAAGGGTCGATAACCTTTGGACTTGTTGATATCAATATTGAACTGTACTCAGCAATCGCACCTCATATCATCGGCTTTAAATTATTGCATTCAACATGTTTAAAACCTATTAGTTATCAGCGCTGGTGCACTCATTGCAAAAAAGAGGTTTCTTGGGCTGAAATAGAAAAAGGTATCCGTCTTAAAGATGGCACCTATTTTGTCATGACACAGGCCAACATAAAAAAGCTCAAGCCAACAAGAACAACTAATATCGCTATCGCAGAATTTGTAGACCCGTCCTCCTTAGATCCTATCTTATTTAACGAGCATTATTATATCACACCATCTATGACAGCATACCAGCAGTATGCATTTTTGCTCTTTGCACATGCAATGGCCGATTTGAATAAAGTCGCCATAGGTCAATTTGTTATGCGTGACAAAGAATATCTGGTTGCTATTAGGCCCTATAAAAATATACTGCTTCTCACGACACTCAATTATAGCTATGAAATCAAAAAATTAGCGCAGCTAGGTGAACTGACAATACCAAAATTTAACCCCAAAGAACTTAAACTAGCAGGTCAACTTATTACCAGCATGTCACATAAAACATTCGATATTAACAAATATAAAGATACATTTGCTCAAGAACTGGTTAAAAAGATCAGCAGGTTAGAAAAGGGCATCATTATCTCTTCAGAAAAAAAGAAAATTAAAAAAAACACAGAACCTTCAATGCTGGAAGCTCTTAAAAAGAGCATTAAATATGCAAAAAAGAACAAGAGCTAAGCTAAACCACTACCAGCTCATAACATCTAGTGTATAGACCCTTAGCTTCTTCTCTCAGAATTGGCGAGCCAAACCTATTTTGGATTTAGTCACCATTGTTAATCTGATTGGAAATACTCGTACAAATGTTGAGTTAAAAGTTTGCTGCGAGATTGACGGAAATACTTATCCAACCGGCATCAAAGTTACTAAAAAATAAGTCGACAGTTTGAATATTTTTCAGAATGGATTGGGCATAATTCTTTGTAGCAAAAAATCCTATGCGACTATCGGACGCAGCGCAAGAACTTTGTGAAAACATTTCAGCACAGACACGTATATTGCATCACAATCATCAATGCATATAATTCTAGAATCTCCGATTAATCGCATGCACGAAAGGGTTCTTCTATTAAATCAAAATAATCACGCTCTTTTTCATAGAGCTCTTGAAAAGCTTGAGCATAATCATTGTATGCTTCTGAACTATCAATAACAAAAGAAACTCTTTTTAATCGTTGATTACCAAGACCATGCAAGAATCGAAATCCCCTTAATACCGTATGTAGGACCATCTTAGCCATTACAGGGCCTGGATACCCTCGAAATAGTTCATCGCTGCCTATAGCAGGCAATACAATACTACCCGAACGTATATCATATTGTTTCAACAAAAGATATACCTGATAACACACAATGTGCATAAGCCCGTTACATATGCCCTGTATTACAGCACCTCTTTTTTTTTGTGATACTACTCGAGGAACATGGATGAAAGCCATCATATCTACAGAAAGATTCCCTGGTCGTGAAAGCTCAGGATGTAATACATAGGTATTTCCCGGCATTTTTTTTAGTTCATGAAAAAGATCTTTTTCTTTGCGATAAAAAGATCTTAACCATGAAACAAACTGCTCTCCAGCTTGCTGAAATAGCGCTAATGAAACTTTAGGTAATTTTTTGTCAGTATTGTACGTTGTAATAACAGCAGTAGCCTGATTTTGTGCAATAGAACCCCACTTCAAACTAATTTCATAATCATGTATCTTATGTCGCAAAATGGTTGTGTGTGAGTCTGTAGGCTTCATTGGCAAAGGTATAATTTGCTCTTCATCAAGTTGATCAAAAAGAGCCCATATATCTTCTTCACGTAGGCCATCGATAATAGATATGCTTGTCTCTTCAGCTAACGGAGAATGCACCCTCGGCGCATTTTTTAATCGCATATTTCCCGAATCAGCATGGTCTGATTTTTCAGAACAACTGAGTCCGCATACCATACAGATCAAACTAATGCTAAATACCATCCTATAATCATACCTAAACATGCGAAAATCCTTTTAAAATAAATATCAAAAACACGATCAATCTTATACTTAAAGATCAATAGATGAGTTTTTGATTTGTAAAACTAAACGTCTAATTTGGCCTCGATAGGTAAATCAAGCGAAGAAAACTAGTAATGTTTCGTAAAATTTACCTTTATTATATTTTTAACCAATAATTTAAAACTTGTCAATGCCTCAGTATGCTCAAGCTGATCAAGTAATAGCTCAAATACCGTCAGAACATCAATAAAGTATATAATGGATAATTTTAAAAATCTATTGACAAATATAAATTAAATATTTTATCATGAAAGTGTAGAATAAGTGGTAATTACCAGAGGCTGAAGTATTATGTTTTTTAGGTAATATATTTTTATTACAAGGGAGAAAGAATATGAAGATTAATAGATTATTAATTGCACAGCTTTTGATGGGTTTAGCTTCATCATTGGGTGCTGTTCCAAATACAGATTATTTAATTGCTTTGGGTAACAACACAGAAACGCCTAAATATTTTAAAGTTTCAGAAATTGAAACTGGCAAGATACTTTGGGAAGGTACAATGGAACCAAATTCGAGTACCAGCATGTGGAACCCTGGGCAAAAAATTAAAGGGGTTAAAGAAATTATGGTGCCATCTTCCGTAGAAAAATTGCAAGTAAGAGTTTATCATAATAAGCCCCAAGGAACAGAGATGTATACATATATGACTGTTATCGAAAAAGAAGAGATCAGTCGACTAAAATCAATAGATTTGACTGAATATGCTGGTAAAGATTTTGCAATAGGATTTTTAATCAGATTTAATGATAATACACACGAATGGAGACAATGGGGAGATGTAACACATGGTGTTGCATCTTATCGGCACTGATAATTAACGCCAGTTCGATAATTCAAGTAACTTCAAAAATATTGATCTAACAAACTAAAATTATACTGCTCCTCTTTGTATAGAAGTGTATAGAATAAAAATCAAAAACAAAGAGGAGCAGTAACATGTTAATGACTACAATTTTCTACCATGTAGATAATTTTTGCAATGATCTTGAAAAATCAGCACTGCCTGAAACTACGCAAAAACAAGTTGGACGGTGCTTAGTCTAATATGAAATGCAACACGTTTCAGGTAGAATATAAAAAATGAAACAAATCTACCAATGAAAGGTGTTGCAAATTATGAGAAAGTTTACTCAAATAGTATACAATGAACGGGATAA
>JAKASV010000014.1 GCA_021818945.1 bacterium
TCTTGAAAATAAATATTAATATTTGTAGCATGATTACAAAGCGAATCAATTTTTAAAGATGAAAATGTTTGTTTTTAAGCTATTTAAAATTCAAACTTTTCAGACTTATGGTTGATCAATGGAGGTTGTAAAAGTGAAAAGTTAATTTTTGAATTATTATCAATCGAAGCAGAGAACAGTTGCATAGATGATAACTGTTGTAATCTATGTGGCATCTTTTTAATAGGATTACTTCCTATGAACAGTTTCTTCAAGGATACACAATGTTGGATGTCATCAGGTAGAACTTTGATTTTATTCATACCTAAATAGAGGATTTGTAGTTTTTTTAGATGACAAATGTTTGGAAATGTGTCTAAAAGCCCTGGTAATTGTTGTCCGCTACACTCGAAAAATCGTAGATTTAATAAAGCGCCTAATTCAGTCGGTAAAGGTGTACTAAAAAAACTAGAATACATACAGAGCACTCTTAAGTGTTGAAGTTGACCAATTGTTGAAGGAACTTGTTTAATACAAAAAGTTCGCAGATCCAGATAACGTAATTTTTTTAGATTGCAAATTTCATGGGGTATGGTCGTTTCTTGCTTAGCTGGAGTCTCTGAGGCTCCGATGTATAGTGTGCGCAGTTGTGGCAACTCACAAAGCTCTTTAGGTAGTAATGGTTGGTCGGCTGGACATTCATTTACGTCAATCCAAATATATAGTTCCCGCAAATGTTGCAATTTATCGAGAGACTTTAGCCCGTCGGGAAACTCTGAACATGCTGCTTGTAAAACTACGATATTGAATAGTGCAAGCTGTTCGATCTGGACTCTATTCAACTCAATTCCCCTTTCAAGCTTAAGCACTATGCCATCGTGTGGATGTTCACGAGCAATCCTTGTGCACGCCTCCAGATAATCTTGAAAATAATTGTCATCAGTAAGACCTCGTATTTCACGTTCTCGGAATATTTCCTCTGCTGTATTGGTATCTACAAGGTGCCACTGTGCAATATCGAGTTTCTGCTCTTCATTTAACTGTTGATATACCATTTCAGGAAGATTGATTCGATCTAATAGTGGTGGCAAAGAATCGTCTCTGTCGCCCACTTCTAAATAGTGTTGTTTATAAGCGGCCCCATAATCAGCAGTTTTATTGACATCAGCACCAAGTGCATACAGTTTTTGTAAAAGGTCTGTAGTATCAAGAGATCTTCCATAGAGTATAACCTTAGGTTTGCCATTGGCTTTTTTAAGTACATAACGAATGGGATCATATTTATTGGCTATAAGGATTTGCGCGATATGGTCAAAGAGATAATCAAGTACTTGCTGAGTCGGCATAGTTACGCCATTAATAGAAACCGCTGTATTATGATGAGCTTGTGCTATAACATAATTAATAGGATTTCTCATTTCTAGCATGAACGGTTCCAGAATTTTTTCATATTTCAATGTTTTTGTTTTTGCAAAAAGTGTTTTTGAACATAGTGACAAGGAGTGGATATCCGGTATTGATAAGTGCTGAGCAATATTTTCTATAAGATGTTGTTGGCTGAAAATCTCATCGGTGTTAAGTGGTTGTTCTTTAATTTTTTGTTTTTTGGCATCAGGACCTTCTTGAGTGCATTCATCAGTTTCTCGTTTCCTCAGCGTCTCAAAAATAAGCAGCTCTTCATTAATTGGCTCTTGGTGCTCCAAGAGCTGGGCGATAGAGAGATCCTGTTCTTGAAAATTAAGACCTGCTTTTTTTTCTGAATCCATAGAGTAGATGAAGCTGCTGAGCAATGTTGACAATAATACTACATAAACAAAATATAGGATTTTCATTTGTTATCCTTCAATGTATAAAAAAATTAACACTAAAAATTGAAAAAAAATAAGCAAAAAAATAATTCTTTTTCTAGTATAAATCTATATATTTTTTTAAAAAAAGTCAAAAATTATTAATATATTGTTATTAATATTAAAAAAATTATTATTACTGATAGTAATTTAAAAAAATAAGACTTTTAGTAGTAATTGAGGTGAGGATCTAAGATTTTTTGAGCTTATCCAATCAAGCTTTGTTGGTCGTCAAGTTCGTCTTGATCATCGATTGTTGAAATATTTCGAAGAAAGCTTTGGCGATGAATAATCAAATGAGGGGCCTGTTTTAGTATGTCTTTGTGTTTTTTGGTGCTATACCCTTTATGCTCATCAAAAGAAAAACCGGGAAAAATTTCATTAAATGTCGTCATCATCTGATCTCTTTTGACCTTGGCTATAATTGATGCTGCAGCTATTGAGCTAGATTTACGTTCCCCTTTGGGGAAATAATGCACAGGGATATCTAGATAGCGTGTGTCACTCAATTTGAGAGGCATTGCATCGATGACTATTGCTGTAGGTTTTGGTGCTGTAGCAAGAAGATGGACAAGGGCCTTTTTCATTGCAATCAGAGTTGCTTGATAGATGTTATAGTGGTCTATAGTTCTATTATCAACAATGCCATAGGCATACCAACAATTTTTTGCTATCCAAAGAGCCCCCTTATGTCTTTCCTCTTCGGTCAAAAGCTTTGAGTCTCGTAAAAGTCTACTTGTTTTATTAACCGGTAATATGACTGCAGCTGTAACTAATGGCCCGGCAAGACATCCACGGCCAACTTCATCGATGCCACAAATATAATGACCTTGTGCCCATGCGCCATGTTCAAGATCATTTTTATGTGCGGGCATACCGCTATATCGTTTGCTGACTTTTTTTGTCATGATTGACCACTAAGTGTTTTAGCTTTTTGGATTTACTTTTAAAAAAATGCCATCTATTTCAGACATATAAATTAGTAATTATCATAGTTTGTTAATCTCTTAATGTCTAGTAGTCTCATAGAGGTAAGCGGCAATAAAAATTTTCTATTTGATTAAGTTATTTTTAAATTTCCTAATTGGAATAAATTATTGAGAAGAATTAATAGGTTGGTCATTTCTTGCCCTGCATCCAATTATGAAAGTTTATGGATAAAATTAAGGTATCTGAGAACCTTTTGTTAAAAATTTCGATAAAATGTTTGATTTTTCTTCATTGTCAATCTTTTCCATTTGACATGTCAAAAAATATGAGTACTATTAGAAATAAGCAGATGTTTTAATCATATAGTACTTGTTATTACTAACAGGAGGAGGATGTTATGTCATCATCAACCGGGTCTAAGGCAACAGGGACAAGAGGGCCAAAAGCCTACATGTCTTCATCATCGACTGAGCTGCGCGTAAAAGAGTTGCTCAGAGAAAAAGGATGGACAACTAAAGTTTTGGCTGAAAAGACTGGTATGTCTGAAAGTTACTTAACCCATATTAAAAATGGTACTCGTCGCTGGAATGAAGACTCATTGAGAAAGCTTGCCAATGCATTTGAGGTAAGTCCTATTGATTTGTTCGCACAACGTCGTCAACGTACCGATAATATTGACAGCAATGTCAGCATGCCTGAAAAGTCAGATGTAGAGCTTAAGGTACAAATCGTACCGGTTGTAGGTGAAATTCCATCTAATCCATCACCATACAACAATCAATTAGCACAACTGACTACCGGCCATAAAGATATCTTCGTTCCGGTTCTCAATACTGCTGACGCAGCAATGTTTGCATTGCATGTTGATAACAATTTAATGGCGCCAACGTTTGTCAAAGGTGATTACTTGATTGTGTCACCTGAGATTTGGACACGTTCTGGTGATATTGCAGCTGTTGAATATGGCAATGATACCATTATCAAGGCAGTTATGCAGGTAACTTATACCGAAGACTTTATTGTCTTGGAATCGGCTAATCATAAACAAGCACCGGTTGCGCTTATTCGTGGCAAGGATCATTTTAGGATCATTGGTCGCGTAATTCAGCGCCATCAAAGATTTGAATAAAAAATTTTTATACCAGAAAAGTTGGAAAATCCCTGCTTTTCTGGTATAATTTGTTTGTTTTAGCCATACTTTTTTTAAGTTAAGGCTTAGGCTAAATAGAACAGGTTAGTTCTATAGTGTATTGTGCACTTCCGATTGGCTTTTTTTAAGGGGTTTTTATTGACATGGCACGTTACGAGATATTAATACTTACAATCCCAGAAGTAACTGAAGATGAGATCAAAGGTATTGAATCCCAGGTTCAGGGTATTTTGCGGGGTACCAAAGGGACGCTCGTATCATTCGAAAGATGGGGTAAATATCGTTTAGCTTATCCTGTCAAAAAGAATGAATATGGTGTATATTTCCTTATTCGGTTTGAATTAGCACATGAATCAGAAGAAATTTTGAATGAGATAAAATCTCTCATCAATGTTAAATTCTATGATATTATCATGCGCAGCATGGTTACCGTTCTCGATTCTAAGCAATCATTGGTCTATCAACGTCCAACATCGCTCGAAGAGGCACCGCGTCGCGAACCGGGTTCGTTTTTACGTCCGTCGAAGCATTCTGACTCGCGAGCAAGTGATAGTATAACACTCGATGAAGATATGGACATAGAAGAAGACTTTGAGGTTGGCGAGAAAGTTGTAGCCGAGTAATTAAGGAAAATCATCATGACAAAAAAAATTAAATTAAAAATAAGCTCGCGATTGCTAAAAAAGCGTGTTCGTAAAAATGGATTTGCTCAAAAACCATGTCGTTTTTGTGGTAGCGATGAACAAAAACAATTAATTGACTACAAAAATGCCGGATTTTTGCGACACTTTTTGACCGAGCGTGGCAAAATTTTGCCATCACGTATTTCAGGTGCTTGCTGTCTACATCAACGCCAGCTTGCACATGCGATTAAAAAGGCACGCACGATGGCTTTATTGCCATATGTTGCATCCTAAACTGAGCATGATGTTTTGAGGTTATTAAAAAAACCTCTTATTTGAGATATTTGCCTGTCAATCAGCCTTAGGTTGGCAGGTTTCTTTCTTAATCACCGAACAATTTTTATCGATGATTGTGAATACATATCCTTGAGTATCATGCATATAAGAGCAGTGTGCTATAATAGTGTATTTTAAGATTGGCATCTGGCGAATGCCTGAAATTGAGAGTTTAGTTGGTAAAAATGTATTGAAAGGTGTTATGAGAAAGGGGGCTTATGCATAAAAGCATAAGTTATAGGTATATATTATGGAAACAAAACAAAAAGAACAGCGTTCAGATTTACGAAATATAGCAATTATCGCTCACGTTGACCATGGAAAAACAACGCTTGTTGATCAATTATTGCAACAGTCGGGAACTATAAAAAGTGACCATGTTGATCGCGTTATGGACTCAAATGACCTTGAACGTGAGCGGGGTATCACAATTTTAGCAAAGCAAACTGGTATTCACTACGGAGATTATACGATTAATATTGTTGATACTCCTGGGCATGCTGATTTTGGAGGTGAGGTCGAGCGTACCTTGCAAATGGTTGAAGGTTTTTTGCTGCTCGTTGATGCAGCTGAAGGTGTTTTGCCTGGTACAAAATTTGTTCTCCATAAGGCACTCCTTAATCACTTAAGACCTATAGTTCTTATTAATAAGATTGACAGAAAAGATGCTGATATCGAAAAAACTGAGAGCGCTATTCAAGATCTATTTCTAGAACTTGCCGCGCATGAAGATCAGCTTGATTTTCCTATCCTTTATGGTTCGTCGCGACTCGGTTTTGCAAATTATGATTCAACATTGCGTTCAGGTAATTTACAGCCATTATTTGACGCTATTATTAATAAGGTTCCAGCCCCAGTAAATAAAAGCGAACATTTGCAGATGCTTGTCACTAATTTAGAACATTCAGACTTTTTGGGGCAAATTGCGGTCGGGCGCATCTTTGGCGGCCGTCTAGCATTAAATCAACAGGTTGTTTGCTGTAAAAAAGAAAAAATAAGTGCTCCGGTTCGCATTACCAAAATTTTTGAATATGTTGGTCTCGATAAGGTCCCTGTAGATAGTGCACAATTTGGTGAAATTGTAGCCATATCTGGATTTGAAGAGCCTGTGACCATAGGTTCAACTATTTGCCACCCGGAATTTCCAGACCCTTATCCATATCTTTCGGTTGATGAACCTACCTTAACGATGTATTTTTCTGTTAATGATTCGCCATTTAGCGGACGCGAAGGTAATTTTTTAACGTCGCGCCATTTAAGGTCTAGGCTTGAAAAAGAATTAAAAACAAACGTCGCATTACTTGTCGAATCTACAGATCAACCGGATGTCTTTAAAGTATCTGGTCGCGGACAGCTGCATCTTGGGATTTTGATTGAAAATATGCGCCGTGAAGGCTTTGAGCTTCAGTTGTCAGCACCTGAAGTAATTTATAAGACTATTGATGGTGAAAAAAACGAACCAATAGAATATTTGATGCTTGACCTTGATGAAGCCTATCAGGGTATTATCATGGAAAAATTAGGTCGCAGAAAAGCACAACTTATGTCAATGACGCCACAGAATAACGGTAGGGTTCGCATGGAATTTGAGATTCCTTCACGTGGCCTTATTGGATTTCGCGGTCAATTTTTGAGCGACACTCGTGGATCGGGTATCATGCATATAAGTTTTCTTGGCTATGAGCCATTTAAGGGAGAAATCCCCGTACGTACGCGTGGTGCTATTGTCTCGATGGAAAATGGCAATGCGACTGGTTATGCACTTGATATTTTACAAGCGCGTGGTACCTTGTTCATAAAACCGGGTGATCCGATCTATGAGGGTATGATTGTCGGTGAAAATAGCCGTGAAAATGATATGGATGTTAACCCGTGCAAAGAAAAGAAATTAACCAATATGCGTGCGTCTGGTTCTGATGATGCAATAAAATTAGCGCCACCACGTGTTATGGAGCTTGAAACATGTATGGAGTGGATAAGGCCTGACGAACTTATTGAAGTTACTCCACATTCTATTCGGTTGCGCAAAAAGACTTTGCGTCAAGTGATGCGCAAAAAAGAATAGTAGTATAGATGAGTATTTTGTGGGCAAATCAGACATATTTGTGGTAATATGTGCTCGTCTTTATTTCTGAATTTTTTAAATAGGTGTGGGGAGCTTATGAAAAAATTTTATATACATCTATCATGTTCGAGTGCACTCTTAATTCCTATGGTAATGGTTGCCACAGGTGAGTTGGCTAATCATCATCATGCTATGACAAAAAAAGTTGATGCAGGGCTTACATCTTCACATGATATTTATATGATTATTCAAGATCTTGAAACTCGTCATGATAAAGAACTGCGAGAGGTAAAAGATGCGTGTAAAAGTGAATCACGTAAAGCAATATTAAAAGGCTTGGCAATTGGGACGATTGTTGGCAGTTTAGCGGGTGGCGTTGGTATCTTAATGTGGCTTGGTCATCAATTAAAAGACGTATTTGGAAGATAGTCTGTCGTTTGCGTCCCTGTTGCTTACAACTACTTTTGATTAAAATGCAAATTATATGGTGGAGCAGTGAACTATTATAAATGTATTGTTGCCTATGATGGCACAGATTACTTCGGTTGGCAGCTCCAGCCAGATCGACCTACTGTAGTATATGCACTTCAATATTCTTTTAATACAGTTTTCAAATGTGACACGATAATCGTCGGTGCTTCACGTACCGATGCAGGGGTACATGCTTTGGGTCAAGTTGCACTATGTCGCACAGAACTTGATATAGATGCACAACATCTTATGTGGGCGTGGAATAATAAGTTACCAAAAAATATTTTGATCCGTTCATGTGAACGAGTTTCTGAAAATTTTCATCCACAAAGAAATGTCCTTCAAAAAACATACAGATATTATTTTTGCTGCGAACGTCCATTGCCAATTCTAAGCCGATATCGGTGGTTTGTACGTAATGCGCCAGATATTGAAAAATTACAATCATGTCTCAGTCTTTTTATTGGTACCCATGATTTTCGCTCATTTTGTACAGGCCATGATATGGGTGATGATACAATCCGCACAATAGATGCCATAGACCTGGGCTTCCTTGAGAGTGAATCAGCCTATTGCATAGAGGTTAAAGGATCTTCATTTTTACGTTATATGATACGCCGTATTGTTGGCGCAAGTATGACTGTTGCTGGAAGACAACATTTACAAGTAGACTATGTATATAAGGTGTTACTTGCTAAAAATCCATTACAGCAGTTACCAACGGCGCCAGCACAGGGACTTGTTTTACAGTCTATAATCTATAGATAAGGAGACATTATGGAAATCAGGCACAATAGATGGTTCAAAATTTCTGCGGGTGCTCTATCGCTCGCTCTTTTGGCTTTAGGATCCTGGTTCTGGTTACGAAGTTCAGGCCCAATTATAGATTATGATGAAAAAAGAGATACTCAGGATATTTTAAAAATATTTGAACGCGATCGTTATTGGCTTCTAGCAAGTGAAGATTATTCGCCTGAATTTATGCTTAAATATCGTGCGCCAAATCAAGATATTAAATATTTGGGACGGCTACATATAAAAGTAATGCGCGAACAAGATAAGTTGGTAGGTTTTACGGCCTATTACATGAAGACGCCTGAATTAGGTTTCCTGTTATTCTTGGATGTAAATCCTGAATTTAGAGGAAAGCAAAAAGGGTATGCTGAAAAGTTGGTAAAATATGTCCTTGAACAGCTGAAAAAAATGGGCGCACAACAGGTACAACTATGCACCAGAACAGATAATATGCGAGCACAGAGCCTTTACAATCGCGTCGGATTTCACGAAATATCTCGAGACGATGGATTTATGTATTTTCAGTACGATTTATAGAAAATCTTAATTGAATAGCAACTGAAGAGGCTGTCTTACTAGATGGCCTCAATTTTTTGAGTAGTTACTAATATTCCTTAAATATTATTTTATATTAAAAAATTTTCATCTTGTACTTGATCATTGTATTTACATCCTGGTATTATAAAAAGGAATAAAAAGAGGGATGTAGACAATTTCATTCATTACCTTCAAGGGGGAGGGACAAATGAAGAACATACTATGGGGTGTTTTGTGCTGGTGTACGGTTATAAACTGTATGGATAAACCGCTGAGTAAGAAATATTTGATAGACTCACAATTTAAAATACAAGATATGCAGATGGCAGATCAATTTGACGAGTTGATTAGGAAAGGTAAATTAACTGATTTTGGTCTTGATAATACTGTACTGTTTAATCTTTTGGTTAAGTTCAATAAAGAAGAATCTATTAGAAAACTGTTGGAAAAATGTGGAATTAAGCCAACTTTTGAAGCTCTACAACAGGCAATTGCTCATGGACAGACAGAGCTTGCGATGCTGATTATTGAGAAGGAGCCAAATCTTTTGCACGAAAGTAATCATATTGGGACACCTTTGCATATAGCTACCGTTTGTAACAATCCCAGCTTGGCACAAAAATTATTGGAGATGGGCATAGATGTCAATGGAATCAATATGTATCATGATACTCCACTTCATGTAGCTGCTAAATTGGGGCTTGAGGCTATGGTCTTTCTGTTATGTGAGCATGGTGCAAATCCTTTTATTAAAAATCAGAGAAAATTTGGTCGTGGATTTGATTCTTTGTCTGTAGCCTATCGGCATGCATGGAAATTGAGATCGAGTCAAGAACCGCCTTATAACATGGTAAGTCGTCATGACTTATTCATACGAATTATGCGCATTATGTACAAGTATGTTGAACAATTTGGCGGGAAGGTTGGTACGAATTTCCCATAAAAAATGAGGGTGGTTTTTTTAATAATAACCATCCTCATTAAAAGCTTTATTCGGGTAATTCATAACAGCTTCGGCATCTTGGTTGATACTCGATTGCATGTTGTTTTCCATCATCAATAACTACAAGAGGGTCGCTTGCTCGTGCAGGATTGCCATCGACAAGACGTTGTGTCATAGTTGCGTTCCACGCTCTGCATTTTGTGCAAACAGCCTTCAATTTAAGGCATTCATCTGCTATTGCTATAAGAGCAGGCATACATAAAGGTTCAGCTTCAGATAGTCCAAATGGCTCGCCTTTAAAATCTTTATCAAGTCCTGCTGCTATAACATAAACACCGTTCTTGATCAATGTTTGAACGACGCTCATAAGAGGTCTTTCTTTGAAAAATTGTACTTCATCGATTGTTACATAATCGACCGGTTTTTCACAATAAAGTGCAAGAATTTCAGCAGGTTCAGTGATTCCATGTGCTTCGATTGGAGTTTCAGTTTTGCGCCGTGATACTAAAAGTCCTTCAGCTCTTGTATCAAGACTATTTTTGCAAACGAGAATTCTGCTTTGGGCAACACGGAGCACGCTGATAATACGCATAAGTTCATCAGATTTTCCACAGGTCATCGGTCCTGCTATAACATAAGCTCCTCCATTTTTTGCGCTATCAAGATCAGGCGAAGGTGTCGCTACTTTAAAAATAGGAGAGTTGAGACGCCACATGGACGCGGAGAAAGTAGAAGTCAAAATAATACATAGGAGCACGATTTTTTTGAGCATCTGGACCCTCGCAGGTTATGAGATTAGTAACTAACCATATTACTCTTACGCCGATGGTTTTATCGTGTCAAGATAGGAGAGAAAAAAAATACAAAATCTTAGAATAAAAGCCATTAGTCAGGTATCGTTAACGGCGCATTTCTTGGGGTATCTTAACACCCATATTACTCAGTATAAAGGGCGCAATATCTCCAAGCGTGTGCATTGGTAGTTGTACCCTGATATGTTCAAGACCGTGTTTTGCTATTATGAACGGCACCATATTGGTTGTATGGGAAGTACGGATTGTTTTTGATTGATAGTCCCATTTTTCTTCGGCATTGCCGTGATCAGCAGTTATATAGAGTGTGCCATTCATTTTAGTAACTATGATATCAAATAGTTGTTTAATTTGTGTATCAAGACATTCGATAGCTTTAACTGTTGCAGTAAAATCGCCAGAATGACCAACCATATCAGCATTTGCATAATTAATCAGATAAAAATCATGAGGATTTGTTTTTAAAGATTCGAGTACTGCATTGGTAATTTTTTGTGCAGACATTTTAGGATGTTTAATATAGTTTTTGGCGCGAATTGATTGAATTAATACCCGGTCTTCAGTGGGCATTGATTCTTCTTTGCCTCCATTAAAAAAATAAGTTACATGTGCATATTTTTCTGTCTCGGCTATGGTAAATATAGTTTTGCCTGCCTGACTTAGAACTTCTTTGAGCGTATTTGTAATTGGTTTTTGGTAAAAAAGAACAGTAGTATGTCCGCAACATCCGTAATCTGTCGGAGTTATAAAGAATGTAAGCTTAAGATAAGGGCGTTTAAAAGCTTTAAATGTTGGATCAATGAAAGTTTGGGTTAACTCACGCGCTCGATCGGGTCTAAAATTAAAAAAAATTATGCCATCACCATCTGTTATGATGCCATCATGAGTCAGCTGGGTCGGTGGAATAAATTCATCAGTTAGTTCATGAGCATAGTAGTAATTCAGTGCTGTTTGCCAGTCATGAAATCGAATAGGTTCCGGTTGTGTCAAAGCATAATAACTTTGCGCAATTCGTTCCCAATTATCATCTCGATCCATTGCATAAAAGCGACCATGAATTGATCCTATAATGCCTCCATATTCTTCTGTATAGTGTTGTAGCTTATTAAGATAGAAAGCGGCAGATTGTGGTGCTACATCACGCCCATCAAGAAATGGATGAACAATAATATGTTCAATGCCTGCATCGCGCACAGCTTTCATGAATGCCCACAATTGATCTATATGGCTATGCACCCCACCATCCGAAAGCAATCCGATCATATGAAGTTTTTTAGTTTTTGGTAATTTTTGTAATGTCTCTTGTAATCGTGGGTTAGTAAAAAATGAATTATCCTCTATCGCATCATGAATCATGGTTGCAGGTTGTACTATATGCCGGCCTGCGCCTATAGTAAGGTGTCCAACTTCTGAATTGCCTATATATCCTGGCAAAAGTCCTACAGCGGTACCAGAAGCCTCAAGTAATGTATGCGGATAGGTATGCAGTAGTGTATCAATCGTGGGTGTTTGTGCTTGAGCTATAGCATTGTAATCAGTTTCTTTGCGGTATCCAAAACCATCGAGAATAACAAGTATAACAGGTTTTACAGCGCTCATTACGTTCTCCTTTTTTTGTTTATTTACCAATTATTTCACTCAATGTTTGTGCGAGTTGTCTTTCTGCCTGTATAGAGTTATGAATACAGATATCTACTGCTTTGCGTGCCTGGGTAATAGCTTTACCTTGTTTTGCCATTGTTATAAGGAGATTCAATAATGGCCTGCGATCAAAAGGTTCAGCCCGTGCTATCAAATTATCTATAACTATCATGACATCATCACATTGCAGTCCTTTTGCCATAAGAGCAGAATACAGAGATGGCACATATTCACAATCAGCAGGAACTCCGGCAAGGCGATTTTTTGCTGTGGATATAAGACGCTCGATTTCTTCTTTCATAGGTGCGATTTGCAAAGCATGCTCATTGAGTTTGTCTATAAGTTCTTCATGATAGTGCCAATCAAGTCGTTCTGGTAGTTGTCGTATCAAGCTTTTTGCTCTAAGACACAAAAATGTGCGATCTTCTTGAGATACTGCGGGATCTATTATTTTTTGAATACAAAATACTATTGCATCGATTTTGGCGCGGGGGCACGATAAAGAAAGGTAAAGCAGGTATCGATACGCCATACTAGGAGGTAGTTGGCGAGCCTCCGGGGGAAATAATGCTAATAATTGAGCTCGCTGCTGAGCGTGATGCGAATCAGGTAATGCAGATACCTGATGAACTAGCTGTGGTCCAATATCTGTAATAGTATCACCTTTAACATGGGTAATTATTTCAGCATGCTCATCAGTCAAGATCAGATCAATATGAGCAAATGACAAGCGAATGCCCTGGTCGGTATATTCTTGACTATCAAGTAGGGCACGTTGGTGTTCAGTCCACTGATAAGATCGCAAAAGTTCAAAATGTTTACCTAGCTGAGGAAAGTAGCGGGCATTGAACCCATCTTGCACAAAAGCTTTTTCCAGCTGATTGCCGGCAAAAAGATTGAGATTAAATAGCTGATTAAGAATGATGATAAAATTACGCACAGTGGGATGCATTTCACATAGATAACCATGAGATTCTTCAACATGAATATACCAGCGCCCTGCAATAAAAATTCGATCTCCATTGTGTGGCAATGTTGAAGTAATATGTGCCGGCAACCCATAGATAAAGCCATTCGTATCTTTTGGAGCTGTCAGAATAGTTTTGCTGCCATCAGGCTGGGTAATTATCTGTTTACGATAGGTTATAAACGGGAGGTTTTGGAGCATAGAACCCCATGTTTGATGGATGCTCTGCTGCCCAACATTGGCAGCTTGTTTGCAAACAGGCTCATTATAAAAATCAATAAGCATTTTACAACACCGTCCATCAGTAACACGTTTGATATCAAATGTCCCACTGCTTCGGTCATATAAGATCAGATTGCAAAAGTTTAAGAATGTAATTTCGCAACAATCGGGAAAAGATAAGCCTTGGATGACTATATTCGCATATTCAGCAATTTTAGGGAAAGGACCTTTATAATAACGTTCCAGTATCTGCGCATAGACAATATCTTCGTATAAGACATTGTCTATGGGGTTAGGTAATCCCGTTTGAATCAATGGCATAATGCGTTGCTTAATAAGATCACAATCAGATGGTGTATACACCCGCGAGATCCAAGAATCATCAATTATGTGACAGACCTCAGGCCCTATTTTTTCAAGCAGGGTGCTGATATACGGGAATATATCACTTTTATTTTTTGCTTTACGATACATACATGCAAGTAATATCCATGTTGCACAATGTTGTGGGTGGTGCATCGATGGTTTGTAAGCATCAATGATTGCCTGCGCAAGTTCATGAACTCGATTATAATCACCACCCGGTTGAGCTGATTCAAGTGATTCCAATAACCTAACTTTTTGGGTGCGTTCTTTTTGGGCGCGAGATTTTTCTTTGCCCGATAATGTATCAAGCTCAGCGATTCGAGCCTTAATCTGGTCGATGCTTTGTTTGCGAGACCAATCTCTGTATAATCTTTGTGTATCCAGTTTATTTAATGCCGTAGTGCAGGAATATTTTAATCCAGGAATCTGTTCTTTTTGCTGCTGAGATTCGCATTGCTTAATGAGTGCTTCATAATGTGCACGTGTAGATTCGCGTTCATGTGTAATTGCACGTACTGATTGAGCAAATTCTGTGTTCCTAATAATCAGATCTTCAAGAATTTCGTCATCGATTGAATCTGTCTGTGAATGCTCAAATCGTGCAATGATGGCGCCTATCGTGGATATTCCCAGATGTCTTGCAGGATAATTTGGATTATTTGAAACATCTAAGTTGCCCATCGTATCGGTAAAGAGTGCGCGTACCAGCCTCACCGGAGCATCTATAGCGGGTAACCATTTGTGTGTTGAAGCGGGGGCGGATAGTGCTGCATCATAATAATTTTTGATAATGCCACTTTCCCACAGTAATGCGCCGTGTAAAGGACTCAGGTGTTGATAAGGTTCTTTAAAGATACTATAGGTGTCTTTAAGGTCAGACACGGACATGGCATGTAATGATATAGTAAGGAGCACATTGCTAATCTGTATAGCGCCAGAGAGAAGGGTAATTTTTTTCATTATCTACATTTCTTTTTTTTGATAAGATATTCAAAATATAATAGTATTATTTACATAGCCATGAAGCAATATGAAGGATCTGTTTCTGATAATTTTTTAACATAGTCAAACAAATTAAGGCTGAGACCTTCTATGGATGTAGTACTTAGCTGTGGACAATGATTCAAAAAAGTTTTCACATATGATACGTTATGTCGCTTAATTGCTTCTAAGAGATAAGTGATCAACAAAGAATTATAAATATTGTCAAATTCTTGTGAATTATAGGTTTTTGGGCAAAATTTGCCTACGATTACAGCTTTAAGATTTTGTAAGTGTCTAGGAGTGATAGCATATTGCCCTCTGATTATCACATCATAAAAATCTCTCATGATTTCCCAGCATTCACTCAGTGCATTTATAATTTCAGGGTTTCCATTTTGAGTAGCATCAAATCGCCAGGCAATATGTAATGTCTGTGCTAATACTAACAGTATATTTTGAATAGGTTGGGGATATTGGCAAACTTGGTTGCGCGATGCTGTCATGAGTTCGCAATTCAAGCATTGTGCCCATTCATTATTAATCGCCGGAAGCATACGGCTTTCTTCGAGGGATGAAAAAGAGCAGCTTTGTTCAGAACAATCATTTCCAATTAAGCTGCAAAGTCTGGATAGATTCTTTAACAAAGTCTTAATCTCTTGAATAGATATAGATTCTGTCTGTAACATTTCCAAAGCCTTAAAGATGCCAGCAAATTTAGGGTTTCTTCGATCACATTGAGATATGCGTGAGAGAAGTTTTCGTAGTGCTTCTTTTTTTTCTAAAAGAGTGCATATTTTTGTTAACTCAGTCTTAGAAAGCTCGAGGTCTTGTAATTTGCCGGATGCTAATCTACGTAAGAATGAAGTAGGTATCCTCATGCCTGGGTTGGCATCAAAAAAATTAACTGTTTTTAATGTAGGTAACTGGCTGATGCCTGTAGGTAAAAATTTGATAGGGTTTGCGTAGATATAGAAATTTTTTAATCTTTTGAGCTCTTTCATGCTTTCTGGAAGCTCGAAGAGGTGATTTCCGCCAAGATCAAGTGTTTTTAAGTATGTAAGGCTTCCGATAGCTGGATCGATAGTTTTTAAAGCTCCATGCCCAAGATCATTATTATTAAGAAAAAGTACTCTCAGATGTTTTAAATTTCCGATTGTTTCTGGAATGGTTGTAATAACTGGTTGATTTTTACGGCCAACTGTTAACACTAGAAATCGTAAATTCGTCAATGTTGTAATCCTATCTAAATTGTCAATTGGGTTTTCTTGGAGATTTAAATAACGCAATTCTTTAAGTTGAGATATTTCAGCTGGTAAAGCTGTGATATTATTTTGTCTCAATACAAGCGCCTGCAAATGTTTTAGTGTACATAAATGCCTAAGTCCATCATCAGTAATATTGAGACCGTTAATAAAAAGCTCTCTGAGCTCGGTGAATTTGGTGAAAACTTCTATATCAAAATTTACGTCAAATTTACAATTAGTTAACGCAAGTGAAACTACCGGAAACTGAGCTAGTTGTTCTAATAATTGTGTTGTAATGATTTGCGTGCAGTCTGTCAGATCTAGTGCTACCCCCACGGGGGCAGTTGGCTTCTTAAAGAGATCTTCCACTGATTCTATAATATCATCAGACCATTGAACCTCAGTCTCATCAACATCGCAACCATCTTGAGAACTTATTGCATCCGGGCTTGTTAAATCTGGACTATCACTCAAATAAGCCCATGGGCCATAATCAATTACATGCTGTTGGAAAGGAAACAAACAAGGAATAGGTTTTAAGCGAGGAGGTTCCCATTCATAATAAACTCTGCCATCACATGCTTGCATTTCCTGGCTGCGTCTATGATTTGCTATTCTGCATATTTGAGCTCCCATAGATTGAAGCATATTAATCAATCGGGCAGCATTAAAGGAGTCACCGTTGATAGTTGCATTGCCAGTTTCTTCAGTATGCTTGAGAACTTGATTAATAGGATTGGAAAAATTTCCTATCAAATATTCTGCTGCTTTAGCATATACAAAGTATTTTTCTTGATTATTAATGGTTAGATGGCAAGCTTGATAGATTGTCTTGCTTGATTGAGCAAAACGACAAAAATCTGGAGGAGATAATAATGCAGCAATTTTGCCTAGTAATGTTGAGTTCTTAAGTACCGTATCTACGGCAGATTGTTTACGTGGAGCTTCCGTCGGTTGTAAAGCGACTAAAGATTCCTCATGTTGTTGCCCTTTAGGTTTTTTACATGCAAGCCCTTCTAGGGCTTCAATGTGTGCTGTACTTGTGAGGTCATCACTATAAGAACGCTCAATTCTTTTCATGGAATGAAGTTGTTCAACGCACAATAATGATAGGATAATAGCCAAATAATTAAATATCAGAACCCTCATTTTTGTCCCCGAAATTTAAAAAATAAATCTATAATCCATATAATACAATAATGCTATATTTTGTCAATATCTAAAAGCATCATATTATGTTGTTTAATAATAAAATTTCTGCTTAATTACAACTAGAAACTTTCTACTGTATGGGATATTCCAGCAAGCCTGACATCTATTGTTTTAATCTCGATCGCAAAGCCAAGGATGAATTGGGAAGATCATGAAAGGGCTAATGTACTGATGCAATCAGTTATGGTTACATCCGTGGGCAATATGCGTGAAGCTGCCTGAGGATTGTATTTTATAATGACATCAGCTTGGTTTTTATCATTCCGTTCGATTGCTTTTAATAGACACAAATTCAAAAATAACTGCATCACATGCTTGTCTGAATCGGTAACAATATAACTTTGCGGATAGATTTCGCCTGCCATTACATTTTCAAGTTCTTGAATTTGTGCAGTTTTGATAACATGTCCCAGGCTAATTTCATTGTATAAGTACTGCATATTGGACAAGCATGTAACCAAAATGTTGATAATCTCTGGGTTGGCCTTTTCAGAGGCATCTATGTTCCAGACAATATGAAGTTGTTTTGTGAGTTCTTTAATAATAGCATCCCAAAGATTATCTAGTCTTATTGTGCTTTTGACCAGATCAATTTCTGTTTTAAGACAGCTTTTCCAATGAGGAGTAAGCGTATCTTCGGACCAGCTCGAATCTTGAAGAGCTTTTACCGAGGCAAGTTTAGATGCAGCTTCTGTAGTTTGATGCGATAAATGATAGAGGTTTTTTAATAGTAATTTGACGTCTTTTATGGCTATAAATTCTGAAAACAGCCCATCCAAGGCGTCAAAAATTGGCTGACATTTTTTATCAACAGCCAAATAACGATCTTTTTGTAGGCGTATTTTTTTAAGAGCCTCTTTTTTATCAAGGAGATCGCATAAGATAGTAATATTTTCTTGTTTTGAAAATTCCTCATCTTTAAGACGACTTGAAGCTAAAATTCGCAATATAGAGGTGGGGATTTTCATGTCAGAATTGCTTCTAAATATGTTGACTTTACTTAATCTAGGTAGATGAGCAATAGCAGATGGTAATAGGAGAATGTTAGTTGCATTAATATAAAGTTCTTTAAGGCTGTGCATTGTACACATAGTCTCAGGAAGTTTTTCTACCTGATTTCCGCTTACATCGAGAATTTTTAAATGAGTTAGATTGTTAATCTCAGGACTAATCGTTCTTAGATTGCCAATGCTAACATCGCAGTTGTTTACTAATAATACTCGTAAGTTTTTTAGGTGTTTTATTGAGTTCGGAATACTTTCAAGTAATGGTTCAGACGGATGGCTGCTTGTCAAAATTAATATCCGTAAATTGTCGAGTGTAACTATGTTGTCTATACTTGTAATAGGGTTATCTTGAAGATTCAAGTACCTGAGCTTTCGAAGCTGAGATTCTTCAAAGGAGATTTGAGTAATGTCTGCATTGCGTAATACCAGTGCTTGTAAATGTTTAAGTGAACATAGAGCCTTTAATTCGTCAGTAGTAATGTTAGGGCTATCTTTTCCCCCTATAAAAAGTTCCCTAAGCTCAGTAAATTTGGCCAAGATCCGAAAATTAACATCGTGACTAAATCTACAATCAGTTAAGCAAAGCGACACAATTGGAAATTGAGATAATGCTTCCAGCAGTTCTTGTGTAATTATCTCAGGATGCTTGGTTAGGTCGAGCGCGATGCCAGCCGGGTGTTTCTTTATGCAAACTCGACGAATCGATTCGATAATATTCTCAGAAATATGGGTATCATTTTCATCGCCTGTCATTGCTACATCATCAGATTGTGCGTCAGGGCTTGTTAATTCGGTGGAGTTACTGAGATATATCCAAAGACCATGTTCAATATCATTCTGCGTATTGGGACACCTAGATGGGATAGGTTTTAAATAAGGAGGTTCCCAATTGTAAAGACGAGCATCAATAAGCTGAGCCTTCGTTTGCATCTTTATACTCCTTCTGTGATTTGCTATCCTGCAAATTTGGGCTCCCAGTGATTGTAGTGTATCGATAAGTTGTCCTGCGTCGAACTGTGTTTCGTTAATGGTTGTTATGCCGCTTTCATCGGTATGTTTTAAAACATGGTGTATGGGATTGGAAAAATTTTCTATCAAAAATAAAGCAGTCTTATTATAAAAAAGAGCTGTATTATATTCTTTTTTGCAGCCTGATGAACATGCTCTATTTACTTGAGCAAATCGAAAAAAATCTTTAGGTGGTAAAAAGGAAGCAAGATGCGAGAGTAATGGTGGTTGGTTGAATGCTTCTTGAACTGCTGTACATGGAGTAGTTGTTTCTGCAGACGACTGAGTGGGCGCTTGAAATTTTTGTGCTAGGACACGTCTGAGACCTTCGACGGATTTATTATCCGGACAACGGATGATAGTTTGATCTGTATCTTGGGCGACGATAGAGAATGCTTGTAAAGGAGGTGTTCCCACACAATCAGGTTGATCAATGGATGCCGACTGAACTGTCAGTTTGGTTACAGGCAGAGTACCTTTGCCCATGGGATGCACACATGGCAGGTAGAAAACTACAGCCATTATACAGAGCGGGTTAAACCAAAATTTTTTCATGTTTTGTCCTTAACGCTATTATCTGCTATGCTTTTGCATTTACAATAATAGCATATTTTGTCAATAATGTATGATATTAATCATATTTAAAATATATACTAATTTCATAAAAAAATCTAGTAGAATTTTTTTTAAATTATTCTGCGGTTTTTTTCTAGTACTAGCATTGTGTCTTTAGGATCTCAATTGTTTTGATCTGTTTACCCATTTATTATATCTAACTATTGTTTTTGTGTGATCAGTTGGATTAATGTTATCCCTAGTTACAGGATGCTCATCTATAAAAGGAGTAAATTATGTGCATGCATAGAGAACTTAGGAGTTATTGGGTACTATTTATATCTTTTTTCATTGTATCGAATTCAATTTTTGGCATACGCCGGTTGCCGACTACATTGCTGCGTCCTCCACGATTGACCATTGTCATTGTAGTAGATGCATTTGGTTATCATTATGTACAAAAGCTGCTTCCCTATTTTAATTATGGTCTCAAAACTCTCTTAGATAAGGGGGTGGTGTACACCAATGCTTACTGGCCTCATGGTACTCCGTCGACAGGTCCTGGTCATGCCGGGTTAAATACGGGGGTTTATGGAAAGGACAGTGGTATAGTTTGCAACTCATGGCTGGATGGCCAAGGAAATAAAGTGGAATGTGATGATGATACATCGCAAGAAGCAGCCGTCTTTGGGCCCAATGGCTTTTATAAATATGGAAAATCACCTAAAAATATCATGTCTGCAGGGGTATCGGACTCTTTAGCCTTGCAGTCACAGCCATGCGCAAAAACAAAAGTTTTTAGTATTAGTTTAAAATCAAGAGCAGCAATCGGGACTGTCGGTAAAGATAAAAAAAATCAACCTTTTTGGTTTGATCCAGCAACCGGTCTAATGACCTCAAGTAAATATTATTTTGATGCCTTACCTCAGTGGCTCGTAAAATTTAACAAAACGAGCAATATGAGCAAGTTAAAGACATTTAAATGGAATCTTTTGTACCCTGCTGATAGTGAATATTATTGCTTTGAGGGGATCAGAGATAATGGTTCGGCAAGATCGGACATTATTATGATTGAGTCTGAGGTTGCCGTGGCTAGCTCAAAAAGTGGTCTGTACGCGCTATTTGAAAAGACACCTATGGCTAACCAGTTGCTTTTTGATTGTGCCAAGGCTTGCATAAAGGCAAACTTGGGTTGTAATCGTGACGATCGTATACTACTCTGGATTTCATTGAGTCCGCTCGATAAACTGGCTCATGTATATGGACCTGAAAGTATGGCAGTTATCGACTTAATTTATCAGCTAGATTGTCAATTGCAAGGGTTTATTCATTTTGTTGATAAGTATGTTAAACGGTCTGACGTATTATATGTTTTAACTGCTGATCATGGCATGGGCCCTATTTCGGAGCGATTAGACACTCAGGGATATCCTGCACACAGAGATGATTCGCACCTGGTAGAAAAGAAAATTGGCCAAGAGATTGAAAGTAAGACTGGTAAATCGATACAAGCTTATATTAAGACGCCAAATGTATACTTCTCCTCTGATTTTGATTTACTAACTCATGATCAACAGCAAGAGACGCTTAAGATTGCAAAAGCGATTTTATTGGACCAAGCAAGCATAAAAAATGTATGGACCTATCAAGAACTTGATACGCTTAACTTTGATTTAAGCCAGATTGAATCTTTCTTCAAAAATCAACGCTATCCAGGACGTAGTGGAAAGCTTATTGTGCAGACAGCGCCATTTGGCCAATTGACAAAATATAAGGGCGGTACAACTCATGAAGGTCCCTATGAGGTTAATACTCATGTCCCGTTAATTGTATACAGACATCAGTTCTTCGAGCATAAGGTTGTCAATACTAAGGTTTCCATGCTGCAACTTGCCAATACCCTGGCTCAAAT
Source organism: bacterium (assembly GCA_021818945.1). Classification (GTDB taxonomy): domain Bacteria; phylum Babelota; class Babeliae; order Babelales; family Vermiphilaceae; genus JAKASV01. The sequence goes on from JAKASV010000014.1 coordinate 21,607, forward strand.
ATTGCATATTCCTAAACCTTCGGCTTCAACCAGTACTATTTTGCCTGGGATATTGCCTGCAGAACAGGATTTTATATTATAGCATCATCTTATTATACATGCTGCACCTTTGTTAGGATGTCCCCATGGTGGTTTTAGCCTGATACTGACACAGAAACAGTCCTTTCTTCACTAATTACTAGTGAATTATATATGGTGTAAGAACAGTTTTTATATTTTGAGGCAATGTTTCAAAGACTGCTGCAAGATCTTTTACAGGAATTGATCCGATCAAATTAGTGTAAGCTTGAGGTGATAGATCTAATTTTTTATTTTCTGCTGCTCGTTGTTGAATTAATGAAATCAAGAAAATCTGTGGAGGCAATAAAGATGCCAGTTCACGTGAATTAGGTAAAAGCCATATTTTAGCTGTTTGATCTAAAGATCCAGTAAGTACAAATCTGCTATCTGGGCTTATTGCTACTGACCAAACTGGAGTAGTGTGTTCGGCAAGTGTACCTAAACATTTACCAGTTGCCACATCCCATATTTTAGCTGTATGATCCCCAGAGCCTGTAAGAACAAATTTGCCATCAGGGCTTATTGCTACTTGCTTGACGAAACCGGCATGTTTAAGCGTACCTAAACATTTACCAGTTGCCACATCCCATATTTTAGCTGTATGATCCCAAGATCCTGTAAGTATAAATTTGTTATCAGGGCTTACTGCTACAGCCGAAATATGGCCAATATGTCCGGCAAGTGTACGTAAACATGTACCAGTTGCCATATTCCATATTTTAGCAGTTCTATCATCAGATCCTGTTAGGACAAACTTGCCATCAGGACTTATTGCTACTGATTTAACAGAGCCAATATGTCCGGCAAGTGTACGTAAACATGTACCAGTTGCCACATCCCATATTTTAGCAGTTCTATCATCAGATCCTGTTAGGACAAACTTGCCATCAGGACTTATTGCTACTGAGTAAACAGAGCCAGTGTGTCCGGCAAGTGTATGTAAACATGTACCAGTTGCCACATCCCATATTTTAGCAGTTCTATCATGGGATCCTGTTAGGACAAACTTGCCATCAGGACTTATTGCTACTGAGTAAACAGAGCCAGTGTGTCCGGCAAGTGTATGTAAACATGTACCAGTTGCCATATTCCATATTTTAGCAGTTCTATCATCAGATCCTGTTAGGACAAATCTGCCATCAGGACTTATTGCTACTGGGTAAACAGAGCCAGTGTGTCCAGCAAGTGTATGTAAACATGTACCAGTTGCCACATCCCATATTTTAGCAGTTCTATCATGGGATCCTGTTAGGACAAATCTGGCATCAGGACTTATTGCTACTGACACAACATAGTCTGTATGTCCGGTAAGCGTATGTAAAGCTGTTGATGGTAGTGCGCTGCTTAGCCAAGCAATACCCGGCAGCTGTTGAAAAAGACTATGTATATCAAGGTAGCTAACTGCATTGATAAAATCCCATAATTGGTCGTTATGTAATGACATTATTATTGCTGGTGCACCCTCGGGATCTTCTATGCAGGTAATAATCGATTCGAGCGTAGTTCCATCTATAATTGGTAATGGGATGGGAGTTCGTATATCTGTGATGTCTTCAAGCATGTTGCGTATAGTTACCGAGGAATGCTCTATAAGGTCTTGTTTCACCGTAAACTTGCGACCATCGTTACTTATGAGTGTAATTTCTTTTATTGTTTGTTTTTTTGCCGGTGGTGTATCCAGCTGCTCCATTGCCAACCCATTAAAGCAAGGTAAGACCAACATCGACAACAAGCACATTTTTTTGAAATACATAACAAATCCTTTCTGCGGTTAAAACAAAAATTAATATCAATACACAGATATACTGTACTCATAAATTATTATACAGATATAAATTTATTAATTGCAATAAATTGAAAAAGCTTTTGTTTATTCATTGCTTATTTATATTTAATATTGACAATTTGAAATATATAATATTACTATAAAAAGTGAGTAGTAAGATGAGTATCAAAAATGTAAAGGAGGGTCTGGCGTAATATGACTGATAGAAAATGTTATTTTGAATGAACTGTATTGTGTAATGATAAAAAAAGGGAAATACTATGAAGAAATTACTCCTCTTTTTGTGTAGTGTCATGATGTCATGGGCGCTTATGGGAGCTGAGCTCAAGAAAAGTTTAGGGAGTTCCGGAAGCAGCGGTTCAGAATATTTAAGTGAAAGCCACGGTAGTACAGAGAGTTTACCCGCTGCCGCAGCCGGGGTTTCAGGAACCCGTGAGGCGACCATAGATGCGTTGCTTCCTGTAACACCACAATATTCAGTTTTAGAGGAGCCTGAAAGAGCCATGTTGAATAAGATGCGCGATGAGCTTTTTGCTATTTTTGAAACAGCAGATGCGTTAGAAGAGGCTATAAAAAGGAGATATGAGCCAGAGAAACCAGCAGATATAGGCGCGCCTTCGACCTTAGCCCAATCAAGGAGTGCCAATCCACTCATGACCCGTGCTGGAATTCTTGAGAGGCGAATTAACCTGCTGCTCCAAAGATTTTTTGAGCTATTTGAGGCTATGCTTTTCCAGCATAGTACTCTAAAAAAGCAAGTTGCTGAAGGATTAGTAGCTAAGACAAAAATCTGTGATGATATAAAAGCTAAAAAATCTTTTTATGATCAATCCATTGACGGATTTAAAAGTCTTGTTTTTGATCTGAATCAAATGCCAACAACTTTGGAATCGTTCAAAGGAAATATTTTTTCCGAAGAAAGTAAGGGCCTTATAGATCAGTTTGGCACTCTTTTTGTGCTACTTGTCAAAAAATCTGAAGATGTACTTCGGCTTATTGAGCAATTCGAGCGTCAATGGTATGACACATGTATTGCGCAAGAGGCTGCTGTAACGGGAAAAGATCCCCTATATGTTGAATTTCTTCATAAGCTAGATGCCATTTTAATACCTATTAGCCAAGAGATAGTAATGATCCAGCCTTTAGTCAAAAAAGAATATTATAGAGATCTGAATACTATTAGGGGCGAACTATTAAGCATATTAGATGGTACTCTTAGAGGCAGTATAATTAAACCAACCCCGGAGATTTGTAAGCAGATAAAAGACAATAAGTCAGTTTTTGATAAGTATGACAAAGATTTAAGATTATTACTTGTTCGGTTAGATTATATAAAGAAGGATATTATTAGTAATAAATTAATGAGTAAGTATGAATATTTTCGTGCCCTGCTCTTAAAAACAATAGATTCTTTTAAAGGCATGATCGGTCGAGCAATTACAATCACTAGTAAGCATAAAGTATTATTGATAATGCCATGCAAAGACAAACATTTTTGGCCCGGAGCAGTTTGATATAATTTCCAATGAATGAGGCGCGGTAATACTAAATGACCGCGCCTTCAAATGTGAATGCAACACCGGTAAGCTACGGTATGTTTATGTCTGCCAACATGGGGAGTTTGTGGTTTATGAAAAATGATCTCGTTATTAAAGATGGTATCATAATTCCTAGCACTGAAATTGAGTTTACCGTTAGCAGAGCAGGGGGTCCTGGAGGGCAACATGTTAATCGAACCGAAACCAAGGTGACTATTCATTGGAATGTCAAAAAAACGACAGCGCTCACTGACATACAAAAAGAACGAGTGCTCGAGAACATAAAGGCACAATTGACACTTGAGGGCGATTTAATTATTCACAGTAGTGCCTCACGAAGTCAACAACAAAATAAGCAGACAGCATTGCTATTACTTGCCAAGATCGTTCGCAAGGCGCTGCATGTTCCCACAAAACGGATGGCAACAACGGTACCAAAAGGGGTCACAGAAGTCAGATTAAAAAACAAAGCCTTGCGAAGCTCGATTAAGAAAATGCGCAGCAAAAAATTTGAGGTCGATTAAAAATATGAGATTTATGCGGGGTCAGGTAGTCTTGCTGATCGATAGTCTGCGAGGACAGAAAGATGTTCTCGTGTAAGATTGCCAGGATTATATGAAATGAGGCAAGGTGTGCCAAGTTGTTTAAGAACAGAATCTACCCATACTGCATGCAGTTCACCTACAATCAGGACTTTATCTTGGTCGTCATTTTTATACAATATCCCTAGACAATGAATGTCAAATAATTCAGAAAAAAGCTTACCTATACATGTCGCAAGTTCATCTTTATTTTTAGACTTTAATTTGCGTGCTGTTTTTAAAATGGACATATCGGCTTTTAACTTATTTTTGGTAAATAAGGCATATAGAGGGGGCTCATGTTGCGTTAATATAGATGTATACTTTTCAGTGAGAATTTTTGCCAAAGCTGCCCGATCGCGATAAGAATGAATTAATTGCTGCATTTGTTCCTTGAGAGTATGCAATTCTTTTACAAGGTCTCTAAACGTGATTGTGTCAATAACCCAGCGTTGATTGCCAGTAGTGTGTGTGCAATGCATCAAGCTATCATCTTTCAATAAGGATTCATCTGACTCCAAAATATCTATGGCCACTCCTGAAGCAGACCGAAATTCTATATTTTCAGCTGATATACCAGAATAGGTATGAGCGATCTGATCTGCGATAGGGATAATATCTCGTGTGACTTTATGATATACAAAAAATCCTTCATTGAGATATGATGGTACCTCAACAGCAAGGTGTAAGGGGACGCTTCCTTGTTCTAATCTGAATTTTAATATGGATTTCATAGCTTCAACTTGATCAAAGTCTGCTCCTGGCATCTCAATATGGACCTCGTGAATAATATACACATACCTGGTGCCAAGCTTAAAGAGGTCTAGTCTAACAAGAATAGCATGATTAATATGGGGAATAAATAAAAGTGTAAAGATAAGATTTTTATACAAAGAAAATTGAATATGATTCGCAATAAAAGAAGAAAGACAATCAAAGATGTAACAATATGAAGCAATAGAGCGATGCATTATGCTGTTCATCGTAATCCTTACACATACACATTTGCTAAACTTAAAATACAACAAGCAAATATACGGTTATTTGTATTGTACTTAGTTATTAATCACATTTCAGCCTTAATGCATATACTATACTGAGGCGTTAGTGATTGCAATATTTTTGTATAGGATTTTGTTCAATAATTAAAATGCGGTATTGTGTGCTTATAACAATACCGCATTCATGTTTCCTTAATGTTGAAACAATTATTGCTTTCTGGAGTAGGCTTGCCTAAGCTGTGGAACTAACTCTTCAAGAGTCTCATTTAAATCTTCCATAGTATTAAGCAAGGTGCTTACATCTTTAATGGCCAGAAGTTGACGTCTTTGATCGGTGTTCAGGCTAAAGAGCCCGTGCATAAAATTCAATGCTAGCCCTTTGTCTGTGTCAGCTGTTGCAACCAAAAGGTCTACTATTGGGGTAGTGAGTATTTTCAAAAAACTTATGCAACTAGTTATGTTATTAAGAGCTCGAGGTTCACGAGAAGTCTTGCTTAGTATGCTTATTCGTTGTTCTGCTAATTCTGTGTACAAAGTTTGAATGACGTCTAGTGCTGCATCAACTGTGGCAGGTTGTTTAAGTTGTTCTGGCGTTGATTTATGCGACCTTGCTTGCAGGTTCCTATTAAAATTTTGTCTTATTTGCTCTAAGTCATCTGGTACCACTGATTCTAGTTCAGGTGTTGCTCCTCTTTCTTTCAGTTTTTCAAACAAATCTTGTATTGTTCCCTCTCTAGCAGCCTTCATAGCTTTGAAACCTTTTGCTGGTCCTGTCTTCTTTGGTACTGTGCCCAATAATTCTCCTGTTGTTGTCGCTGTTGCTGCTGGTGCTGTGGCAGTTGTTTCTAGTCCTTCAATTGTTTCTGCATCTTTACGTAATCCAACTATTTGAGGTGCTGGCGGGACGGCTATTGTTTTTACGCTTGGTTGGGTTGATGATTCTTTTGGTGCAGAGACAGAAGGAATCGTTTGTGGGGCGATAGTTGATGGTGCTGGCTGTGGTGCTGAAGCTGATGGCGCATCTGATAATGTAGTATATGCAACTCTATTGAAGGGTAATGCTGTAAAAACGTCTATTGAAGCATCAAGGCGATTACATTGAAGCATCGCGAGAGCTATATTGAGTATTGCTTGGACGGCAGCTTTTTCAGTAGGTTGTAATGAATGGGCATTGTTGAGTATCTCTTGCGTCAATTGATCTAGTTGTCTGTTTAAATTTGGCGTTAATTTTGAACTTTCTTTAGGCAAATTAAAAACATTATAAGCCTGAACAGCTAAATTTCCTTCTGCAATTTTTGCGAAAGCATGGGTAAAGTTGGACCAAATGTTGATTAAAAATTGAACGTCATTGGCTAACAAGCCAGCGAGAGAAAGGTGTCCTAGAACTTTAGAGAATGAGGGGTTTGGGTGAATAATTCTTTCGTGAGCTAATTCGGTTGAGCTTAACGGTTTAATTGTAACTTGCCAGGAACCTCTCCAAAGCGTTGTTGCAGAGCCACTTTGATAAGTAATTTCTGCTAGTAGGTTTTGTTTAGGGTGCTTATCCTTTTCAGTTTGCAAGTTGATTTCAGCTGAAGTACCCAACAGATGTAAATATTCGCCTGGTGTTGATACTGTTAATTTTCGTATAGTATTTAAAGATAGTATCAAAGGCCTTATTGTAAACTCTTTTGAGTCGATTACTTGTTCCGGATATTCTCCAGGTTCATTGATGGTAATCTTAGTGGGACAATTGGTTTTGCACATGGTTTTATTGACTATGATTAACTTTGGTTCACTCGGCATAACATGCCTGGTAGCTAGAATGGCTATAAATAGGCTCAAAAATTTAATATGTTTATATATTCGTTTCATGATTTTTCCTATAATAAAATCTCTCTATAATTATCCCTTTAATAACATTGGCTAATATATTGATAGTACTGTTTGAGTAGCGCGTACCTCTTATATATAGTATATAATTATTTTTTCATATAAGTCAAATACAATATTTATTTAATTTTAATATCTGACAATTTGTAAATATTATTTTGAAAAATAGGACCGGATCTTGCCGCTCAGGCAAGTCTAAGGACTCAAAAATCTATATGCCATATTCTGAATAGTAAGAGCCGCGGTTAATCTGCTCTAATGCCTGACGCACATTGCCAACGAGATTTTCAGGGAGTTTTTCTTGAGGGAAAAAACGGACATCGCCACATTTATCTGGCTCACAATTCAATGGATTGCCTTTAAACTGGTCACATTGAAAATAAAAATCCAGATAATGTTTATCGCTTTTATGTTGCATGACGTGCACAAGTTTTAAATCTTCAGGTCTCATGCTGATACCTATTTCTTCTTCAGATTCACGGATCATTGCATGTTTAAGGGTTTCGCCTTCTTCAAGATGACCGCTGGCCAAACTATATAAGCCATCGGCAAAGCCTGTATTCTCGCGTAAAGTAAGCAATACCTGATTTTTTTTAATTAAAACTAAATAAACTGCAACACGGGATGTAAAGCGATTTTTTTTCTGGTCCATAATTATTCCATACAGTATATGTGAATAGGTAAGTTATATAAAACATATAATTACCTTAATTATAGACTTATTTGAAAAAATTGCTTGATCCAGATAGCTGCCTAATGGTCTTACTCGTCAATTAATTTTTAATAGAGTCGATATTGTGCTTAGTCTAATATGAAATGCAACACGTTTCAGGTAGAATATAAAAAATGAAACAAATCTACCAATGAAAGGTGTTGCAAATTATGAGAAAGTTTACTCAAATAGTATACAATGAACGGGATAAA
>JAKASV010000056.1 GCA_021818945.1 bacterium
TTCAAAATTTTGACGATAATAACGATTTGGCCAATACTTAGACTCCTAGGTCAGAGTCCTGCACTGTAGGCGCATCTCGCGCTATCTCATTCATTCTTATGCAAAGTGCTCGTTTTGAATGCTACACTGAACTGGCGCTGAAAAATCCTGCACTTGCACAAAAGTTTCTTGATGATTTTAAAGCCGATAATAAACGGGTACAAGAAACGTTTGATGGCATAATTACCCATATGCAAGATGAGTGGGAAAAGATGTCGGGGCCCGAACGCACCGAATTCATCTTCCAGGCACTGACTGAACTAGTGGTTACCCCAAAAGTCCAGGCACTCTATTTACAAAACCTTAATAAGACTTTTAATACTGTTGCTAATAATATGCGCACATCGTTAAATAGACCTCCCTATGCCATCACCCCCGAAGGCTTGCAGATATCTGTGGCAGAAGAGGGTATGATGTGCGAGGCTGAGGATGCAGCACAAAAAGCTGCTAAAGCTTCGGGGCCTCACGGGCAAGCACCTCAAGCTGCCCCTTCTGAACAAGGTGCACCAAGTGCTACTGGGCAAGGTGAGCAGGTAAAGCCTGCGGTAAAAGTCGAAACAAAAGATCCGCTCAAAGAAAAGTCGTTATCTGAAGAAGAAAAAAAAGCAAGTGGCCACGAAGTAAAAAAATTTGAAAATTTTGCAGAAGGACGACTAAAATGGCATTATGAAAATCACGTATTAAAAAAAGCGGAATGGGGCAATGGAAGTACGATAACAATGGAAGAATATCTAAAAAAAGCCAAAGAACTTATTAATAGCCCTATAGGTGGTGACATAGAGGGTTTTGTTTCAAAAAATGGTTATACTTTTAGATACAATAAAACTACAAATGAATTTGCAACGGCAAAACCAAGTGGAATAATTGAGACATTGTATCGGCCAGAAAGAGGTATTCCTATTGGTTGGAGCAAATTGTTAAATATAAATGAGGAATCGATTATGAATTCGAAAAAGAAATACCGGTGTCCTTGCTGTGGATATTTTACTTTAGAAGATGAACCGGGGCACTTTGATATTTGTCCTGTCTGTCGATGGGAAGATGATGGCATCCAATCGGATGACCCCTCTTACTGGGGGGGGGCTAATTCTATATGTTTAAATGAAGCACGTGAAAATTTTAAAAGAATAGGGGCAATGGAAGAATGTTTTCTAGGCCTTGTAAGGCCTCCAACAGAAGAAGAAAAGACAGGACAAGATTGCACAACTAGGAAATAAATCACTGAATGCGTCAAAGCATTCGGCACACAGGCTTTTAATGAAGCGTCGTTGCCAATCGTTGAAACATATATGCAATACAGACATCCAGGTTTTGATTGGCATGCCCATTATGCAAAAGAATCTCAAGAACAGATAGCACAACACTCAGACCCCGCTGTTCAAAAAGCTGCGCAATTTGGTTCTGCTGTAGGCAAGGCCCTTCCTCACGCATTATTGACCCTACTTTCAGCAAAGACCGGTCCAGGCGCTAGCCACCCACCTGCAGCTATGGCTCCTCAAGCAGCAGCCGCTGGTATCAATGGCGCTACAGTGACAGTAACAGTTGCAGCTGCTGATGGCGTAACGGTGGCAGCACAAGCGGCAAAAGTAACCGCTGCCTTAATGACTGATGGGCCACAGGATACTAACACAGCTGGCAGTGGCCAGCAGGCACCTGTTCCACAAGCTCCTGCACAGGATAAACCTGCAATGCCTAACTCAACAAGCAAAGCAAAAATCGAATTTTTTGAAAACAATATAAAACACATATTTCGAGATGCAGAAGGACACCTGCAAGATACCATTGGGAATAGACAAGCCATTTTAGATTTGGCGAATGATCCTAAAAATTACTACTCAAGTCCTGATGCGCATGGTAACCTTTGGTGTGCAAGGATATTAGAGGATGGAACTCAAATATGGGCATCAATCCGTGATGGAAAAATAAGAAATGCCGGACTAAACAAAACTCCTATAAAATGGGACTGCACAACAGGCCTTTGTAGCTTCACAAAAAAATAACTAATAAAAAGGATTTAAAATGCTTATGCTTAATAATGAAGAAGCCCTAAACGTTTTCATTGCATTCCTTGAACAATATTATGATCGGACATGCCCTAATGACACTGGAATTATTGCAGAGGCTTTAAGAAATAAAAATTGCCGTACTCATGAACAGCAAGACCTATTAAACAGCTGGGAAAATAGTTTAAAAGAGATTGCATATTCTCAACTCAAAAAAAATGGCCTTGAGAACATTAATGAATATACAGAAAAAGATGTATTTGAAGCAATAATTCTAATGTTAGAAAAATACTATGAAAAAACTAATTCTGATGACATAGGATCGTTTTTGGGTGATTTACAGCATCCTTCATATGGAGTAACAGCAGATCCCGCCGCATGGCATGATTGGCAACGCTGCCTGCAACAAATAAAATGTACAAGATAGTTCAACATGCAGAAACTGATTAAAGTAAAGCCAATTCGATAATTCAAGTAACTTCAAAAATATTGATCTAACCAACTAAAGCTATATGCTCCTCTTTGTATAGAATAAAAATCAAAAACAAAGAGGAGCAGTAACATGTTAATGACTACAATTTTCTACCATGTAGATAATTTTTGCAATGATCTTGAAAAATCAGCGCTGTCTGAAACTACGCAAAAACAAGTTGGCCGGAAGCCGTTCATGCGCCGCAGTGAGATAGTGACAATTTGCTTATTTTTTCATCATTCAAAGGTTAGAACTTGTAAAGATTATTACAAAATATACATCAAAGGGATTTATAAATCTGCGTTCGGCAAGTAACTACTCAAAAAGTTGAGTATAACCCCAATCACCAAAAGATCTGATCGACTAGCCATAAAATTTTCTGTAGTATTTAGTGCATGGTAAATAAAATTCCCTATCTGTCAGAGCTTATTAAGGCCAAGGCGCAATCAGCAACTTCTCCTTAATAACTTTAATGAGTTCATGCTTCGAGTCGGCATGAAGCATGCATGCCTCAGCACGAACGGATCTAATTAATCATTATAAATTGCTTATTCAAGACCTAGCGTAGTCAGGTCCCTACACTTTTTGAGTAGTTACTATTGACAAAATATAAAGATTATTTGACAGAGTTATTTTTGGTGTCACAACGGATAAAAATAATAGTAGTAGAATTATTTTTTATAGTAGCATTAATGATGATCAATGTTGACCTAATCGATGCAGTGCTGCTCGTGTATCAGTTTTTTGATTTTTAGTGCATCATGATAAAGCTTGTCAAGCGTTGCACAAACTTCTTTCTTTTTTTTCTGCTCTTCTGCTGCTTGACAAACCATTCCTATCATAAACGCCGCTACTGAAGTTATACCGACGGCTGTTGTGAGCAACCTGTTTTTTGACGCCATGTAAGCTTGTATTAAGTAGGGAATGTCGCCAACAATTCCCACAAGACCAAATGCGCCCAAAACTGAACCTGTCCCTGAAGTACCTTGGTCTCCTAGTTCGGGGCGAAAATGGTTCCATTCGACCGCTTTAAGTCGCTGCAAGATAACATCATTTGCAAGATCAAGCAGTCCAACTTGATCTAGTGTAGTTAAAGAAGTAGTCAACAAAGCAAGTCTGACACCTTCAAAATCGCTATTAAAAACCGCCTGCTCAAGCGATTCATTATGGGATGCATGAATTGTACAACAAGCCAAAAACAATATTACACCAAGAAATCTTTCTGTAATTGACAGCCGCATATTTTTAATCATAGTGACCCTCGTAAAAATTCTCAACAGTAATAATCATGTTTTCGTGCGCTTGTTCACTGGGTCAAATGTATCATGTTTTTGCATAAATGCAAATCATAACGCTCCAACCAAAATATAAATAGTGACCCCATAAACTGGTCACGGGTAATTTGAAAAAAAAGTAGGGTATAATGCTGTTAAAATGTGAGCTGTTATGTGTTGCTAGGAGTACTGTGTATTATAAACCAAAGTCACCTCAAAATATCGACATAATCATGCTAAATTGGATACGCGATATTTATCAGAAATATCGATTTTATGGCTATCGACGCATACTCGCTGAGTTGAGAAAAAACGGCTTTGAGGTAAATCACAAAAGGCTTCAGCGACTACTTTCTGTCGCAGGAGTAAAGACAATCCCTACAAAGCAACAATTGTTTGAACAGTTTAAGTTATTGAATAAACCTATACTCTCGGAGGCTTCTCTGATTTATAAGTAAAGAGCCTTTAATCCCCCCCCCCACAGGAGGGGGCTTTGGTTTAACCCCTAAAAGGGGTTTTTTTGTAAGTTGCACCCTAACCTACGATTTAACTATTTTTTAGATTCAAAGTATTTTTCTTTTTCTTCCTGATACTTCACATATCTACGTATTTTTTCCAAATCCAATCCAACTGTATCAACACAATATCCCCCTGCCCAAAAAATGATTTCCCCAATATGGCTTTGTACGAAGCCTTGGATATTTACTTAAAGTTTTAGCAGTGAGTCCATGTTTTTTCAAAAATTATTGCAGAGCATTTGTTTATGACCACGCCCACAGGACGTGGTTTTCTATGTTGAAATAAAAGCTTATAACAGACGCTGGCCAATCGACAAATTTTTTCGTTCGCAAAAACAATATCTTGGTTTAACTGAGTGCCAAATGTGTAGCGCAGGAAAACAGACTTTTCACATATTCAATGTCTTTCTTGCCTACTCTTTGGCAACTCTTAAGAAAATTGCCAATGGGAAAAATTCAGTCGAAAACATTTTAAACGTCTGGAGATTTTCAAAAAAAATTCAAAATTTTGACGATAAATAACGATCTGGCCAATACTTAGACTCCTAGGTCAGAGGGGCAGCAACTCCCGCTAAAAGTTTTTCGCAATAAATGGTAACATAACTCAAAGAAAATTTTCTAGGAGTTATGACGATGCTGAAGCGTGGACCACAAAACAAAGAGAAAAAGTTATTATCTGCGGCTGG
>JAKASV010000015.1 GCA_021818945.1 bacterium
CCTTTGCTCCACGCTTCCTTCAGACCCAACCTCACGGTTACGCCCTTGCGCTTCGCTAGCCTTCACCTCCATCAGGTTGGCAAAGAGACTTTCACTCTTCAAGTTAACGTGCATGCCCGGCACGCGTTTTGGTTGAATTGACGCCTACTTGGAATGCGATATCATTACGCAGTGTATTGTGTCGTTTAGATCTTCATACCCTAAGGCAAGTCCAAAAACACGCTGTTGCAGCATTTTTCGCATGCCATGAGTAATTTTTACTGTTTCGCTATCATCAGGAATTATTTTTGCTACTTTCTCCAGCAGCTTGATTCTTTGTTCAACCTGCCTCAAAAGCAAAATTCCGCCACCACTGGTTATTGACCCGCCAGAAAAAGATGCTTCGATTTTGAGGTTTTTTAACGATGGAAATTCTAAAGTTTTTCCTGTACAATTTGTCACGAGCAAATCCTTTTTAAAATTTTTGTATTACCTCTATTATAGAGGATTTTAGAAGGATTTGCTCGTTCTATTCATGAAATATTCGGGTTAGATTCTAAGCGGGTGGATTTGGCAATGTGCAGATTTGGTTAAAGTTTGGAGCTGCTTGCTGAAGTATGTATCCATTTTGAGTATTATAGTCTATTACGGCTAGAGTGTTAGTACCAGTGCAACACCAACAACAATCAGACCAAACGCCATTAAAATTAGCGGAAATTGGCTTCGTCAAATATGACCAATTAGTTGCAGGAAACGTTAGAACTCCCATAGTCCCAACTATCAATAATTGGCCCTCTGTACAACAACATTTTTCAATATGCATTACAGGTCCAGAGTCTAGAAGAGATTCATATTGAGCTGATCCATAACTGTTTCCTGAAACAAGACCCCCGCTCCCATCCACAGTATACTGTATAATACCTCCGCCAAGATTGGAATCATTCAATCCACCGAAAACAAGATAGTCTTGGCAAGTTGCACATGTATCTAACTGGTACATAGTGCCAGTTAGATCAACATTTTGAAGGTATTTAATGGATGGGGATGTCTGTGATAAACCTACTGTATAGACCTCAACTTGATTTTTATGATGGCCACGTAAAAGATAAAGACCCGCCCCTGGAGTGCTAGTTTGTTGATACCAATACAAAAAAATGCTTGTGTCGTTTGTTGTATTTTTGATAACGCTATTAAATATATTTGATACGTAAAGAGGGTTAATAAATACTTTAAAAACAAATACAGCCAAATTAGTTTCGGTTGCCAAGAAGACTGTATTATCTGTAGTAGACAAACCGTACCATTGAACCAAAGCATGAGTAGTAGTAGATGAGATGCCGATTGGTTGTGTTGAACTAAAGCCTCCCCCATCAGTATATGTACATACACGTACGATTGCTTCGTATGCAGAGCTGTAATTAGAAAAGGCAACATATATAGCAGTATCAGTATTCGCTACAGCTATACTAAAATTTTGTTCTCCTGGAAAAGAGAGGCTTGAAGCATGTTGGGAACATGTGCTAGAAAAAGCTAAAATTTGACAACTGTTATTAGTAGTATTGTTATATGCAGCGATAAGTGTACCGGATCCTGTACCTTCAGTTGAGCATGTACATCCCCAATTAAGTCGAGTATAATAACCGGCCGCAAATATAAAGTTATATTGAAATATCGTGCATGCTGTCATTAAGAGCAACAATGATTTTTTGTTCATATGTATTTATTCCCGATAATAGATAATCTATAAATAAAATCATGACAAACTGCAATAATCTATATTCCTAGATCATTGTTAATTCTCCTTCTCGCCTGCATTCTCTGATCTTATTTATCTTAGTACTATAGTAACTTCCAAAGTCAAGACATTTTTCACAAAGAATTTGAGAATTATTATGGACACAAGATATGTACACGTTACTCAAGGAAACTTCGTACCTTGAAATCCCTTCACCAGAAAAGCAACAGAAAGTTTCAGATAAATATGATCAAATCGTTACTGTCGGCCTTGATTATCACAACGGATTAAAACCACTCAAATTCGTAAAAGACGGCCTGGCCACAACCTTCTTATTCGTTTGCGCGACTTCAAAGTAGAAACGCTACACTTTCTGTATGACCCAGATGTGTCGTTTACCAATAATTTGGCTGAGCGCGATTTTGCGTATGCTCTAGCTGGAACAAAAGGTATCTGGTTAATTTTATGACCACGGCGCCCATGTTTTTGTAATTATCAGATCATTTGTTTCCACTGCCAAAAAACAAAACAAAAAATGTTTTTCAGTATCTTGAAAGCTTCTTCCATGATCAGTTTGATTTACATTCCTTGGTGCCCGATTAGTTGACTGTAGGTTGATAATTACAAATTTTTTAAAGTTTCAGAAGAAGCCTAATCAGCTAAACCTAAACTTGCAATCAACTAAGCATTTAAGGAATCCAGTGATTTTTGACAATGAATTGGTCCTTAAGTCATATGGTCTTGACAAAGGGGTACATTTTACAGAGGGGAAATCACATTAATCATAAGATGCAAAAAATTTGCATACAAAATCTCATGTTTGTTTTCAAAGATTTCTCCTGTTAGTTTTTCAGAAAAAACCAATCTGAGTTAAAGCCTCACGCAATTCAAACATCGGCAATCCGATAATTGCCGAATATGAACCATGTACATCACGCATGAACTGCGCTCCAAAGCCTTCCACAAAAATTGCCCCTGCTGAGCTATAGACAAAAGGCTGTGCTAGATAAATCTCTAGCCAGCTGTCAGGCACCACAAAGGAACAACGTCCTTGTGCGTAGCACACAATACGTTGATCGGTTCCCCAGGTATCGTGTGTCCAAATTTTCTTATCAAGACAAAATGCTGTCCCTGTCACCGTACCATGAGATGCTGCCTTAATTTTGCGTATAGCATCATCTCTATGCACAGGCTTGCCTTCAATACACCCATCAGCATTGCAGGTCAACGTGTCGGCAGTCAATACAAAACAGACAGAATTTTTCTTGTCCGCTGGGAGTATAACATGCTCCATTTTATGAACTGCTATCGATTTGACAACGTCCTCAAACGGCAAGTTCCAATCACAACAGGTCTCATCAGCATCCTGCCCTACCAGCTGAAATTGTATCCCTGCCTGTTGCAATAGCTCCTGACGGGAGCGCGATTTTGATCCGAGAAATAATGTTTTCATAAGATCCTATGATAACAAAAATCATGAGATGCACCATATGCACATCTCATGATTTATTCATACTTTATTGCAAGGCTGTTATTCAACAATCTTGTTTTCCGCTTGGAGCTTTTCGAACTTATTGCCCATGAAAATTGCAACTGGTATCCAGCATGCAATAATGGCCAACGAAGCAAATGTTCCGTACGAAAGTAGCATATTAATAGACTTGCTTAATGGATTGGTGACGGTAGCGCCAAGTAATTTTGTGGTACGGTTACCAAAGGCGTCAATCCAACCTTTAGCTTTGAATTTGACATCTTTGCTGGTTGGAATATACAGAACCTCTTTTGAAGGAACGTTCAATGCATAGTTAAGGCCCTTGATAACGATGACTGCACCAAAACAAAGCCACATTAATTGTGTACTTGTAGCACCCATCGTGAATCCTGCAAAGACAGTCAATATTGTCACTGCAATCATGACTGGGAATGACACCAGACAGAACTTGAGGCCAAACTGGCGCATAAAGTAGCTTGCTCCGAACAGTGCAAAAAAGAACGACAATATGCCAACGCATGCACCGTTGTATGCATCTAGGGTTGCAAACATTGCACCACCATCAGCACTCGCAGGATAGGTCTGTTTAATGAGCATGTTCATCTGGAATTCTACAATAGTACTGATAACTTCATATACGGCAACAACAATAAAGAGTCCAGCCAAATATGATTTTGAGAACAATAACTTTAACCCCTCAAGCATACCCGTCTTTTTCTTTGATGCCTCGTGAGCAATTCCAGTAGTATCATGTGGGACTACACGATTATAAAAGGTAATAATAAAAGGCACCAGGCACACAAGCGTTCCACCTATTGCCCACAATACCGGCAATCCCCAGCTTTTTGCGAACATACTCACAGTAAGAGGACCCAAAATGACGCCGAGCTGCGTCGTGGACATAATCATACCATAGCCACGCTTTGCCGAATCGGTTGATGTTCTAGAAGCCACGAATGACCAAAACAAAGCCACGAAAATAGAGCCAAAACTCTCTAAAAATAGATAGGTAAACCAACCGAATCCACGACCAGGAATCCATGAAAAAAGTGAAGCCAATGGAGACGTAGGACTTATAGTTACCAAGTCTGGCTGATTAATAAAGTATCCTATAAAAATAAAGCCCAGACCATAAAAAAGACCAAGAATCCAGAATAAAGAAATGGCTGAGAAAAAGTCAACGAGCTTGCTGTAAATCAAGACTACCAACACAACTGAAAATACTGAGGCGAATTTTGCAACTGGTTGCCATTCATAGCCAACAAGTAGATCAAAGGATGGGTTTTTCATAACCCTCAACAACCAGTAAGCACCGATAATCAAAAATAGGGTTACAGCCAAAATGCCAAATTTTTTGACTTCCTCATTTGACAAATCACCCCAAATCGCCCGCAAAGGCCTTGGTAACATAAGCATCTCCTACAAATAAACATAAAAAAACAATACAACTTTCTCATAACTCTTAAACTATTTACCGGCAATTGTCGTATTCGAAAGTTTGAAAACGATCATGCTAACTTGTACAGTAAAAGAATATAGAAAGATAGACATAATTGCAAGATTATAGAGGTCAATTTTTACCCAAAGAGGCTATTGGTTGATGCAACTCATAATTAATTTTTTGTATAATTACTTCCAGTACCATAGTCTCGCTTTTTTAAAAAAACATCACACAATTGAACCCTCCTTGACACGGCGCATACATAATGCAATACTATTTATATATTGCCAAACAGTCAACTATCTGGAGGTTGTTTTGATTGGATTAAAGTATTTTTTTATTAAGATATTCTCTCTTGGCTTAATACTTGCAACACTCATATATATTCGCCACCTCATATATGCTATCAGTTTAACTATTCAACGTATTGCGCGCCAAGCAAAAAATAGATGGCTCTTAGGATGCGTTACCCTTAAAGGTCATACAGCAGCTATTCATTCTGCGCAATGGAGCCCCGATGGCAATCGCGTCATTACAGGATCCCTTGATGGCACGGTACGCATCTGGAATAGGCAGACCGGCACATCATTGCCTATTCTCAGCAACCATTTTTACCCGATATCTGATGTTGCATGGAGTACTGATGGATCTCTTATTGCAACAACAGCACAAGATTCTACTTCCTACTTATGCAATGCACAAGACGGACAATTAATACATGTACTTACCTGCCATGATGGCGACTCTCATGAAATTGTCTTTAGTCCTGACAATAAACTTTTAGCTACTGGCACCGTTACAGGCCACATATATATATGGAATACTAAATCAGGAAAGCTTGAGCATATATTGCAAGGCCATACAGAATCTATTACTGCCCTTGCTTGGAGCCAGGATGGCAGCCTATTAATAACAACTTCTATGGATGGGACATCCCGAATTTGGGATATTACAACCGGCGGCACTCTTCATACTCTTTTTGACACCTATGATACTTTTTTTATGACAACAGTGATACCAGGCTCTACTGCACACGTATTACAGGTAGACATAAGTCCCTGTGGACAATTCATCGCAACCGGGTCAATCCTAGGCACCGTTGCGCTCTGGGACATTCGCTCAGGAAAATTACAAGAAAGACTCACAGACCACACAGGTTCCATACAGAAACTTAAGTTCAGCCCCAATGGCTCCCTATTGGCTTCAGCTTCGACCGATGACACAGTACGAATCTGGGATAGTGTTAATTGCGAATGTCTTCATACATTATACGGCCACACTGATGGAGCACGGGCAATGGCCTTTAGCCCTGATGGTCATACCTTGGCCACTGCCGACGGCACAGGCACCCTCTTTATAAGAGATACTGCCAATGGGACCTGTCTGCGTACTATTAATGCACATGATGATCGCATCAATTCACTCACATTTAACTCTTATGGCACCCATTTGCTTTCAGCATCACGCGATTGCACGGCACGCATCTGGAAAATTTGATCAGTATGAGAATAGATCTAAAAAAATGGTTGGGGCGGGAGGATTCGAACCTCCGATGCCGGTACCAAAAACCGGTGCCTTGCCGCTTGGCTACGCCCCAACAAAAAACTTGAGATGTAAAATTTTACTTAATCTTGTTCATGATCGTGATTATGAACACCATTACCACCTTCTAATTCGATAACCTTTTTATATTCATTGATTATCGTATCTTCAATGTTCTTGCGCATTTCCGAATTTAATGGATGGACAATATCTCTAAATGTCCCATCTTTTCGTCTGCGCGATGGCATGGATACGAAAAATCCTTTGTCACCTTCTATTACTTTTAAATCTCGGATGATGAAGCTGTTGTCGAATACAATCGTAGCATATGCTTTAAGTCTGCTGCCATTTTCCTTGGCTGGGTAAACCTTAACTTCAGTAATTTCCATGTGCACAACCCTTGAGATTACGTCGTACCATCCCTCTTTACAATTTCAAAAATCAAAATCAATCGTGATTAATTTAATAGATTTGATGCGTTTTGTCAAACAATATGCATCAAATTTTCGCCACCTCCTGACCTATTTGCGCTGCACGTAATTTTGCTGAGCGTGCAGATGGGTTTTGCCTGATTTCACTTGCTTTGGCCATGACTGCTCCTGACGTCAATATATGCATCAATCCTTTTTGTTCTTGCTCCTGAAAAAAACGCTTTACAATGCGATCTTCAAGCGAGTGAAAGCTAATGCATACAATTCTACCACCCGAACGAACTACTTGTAACGAGACTGCCAAAAGTGATTCGATATTTGCAAGCTCTTTGTTAACATAGATGCGCAAGGCTTGAAACACTTTTGTCGCCGGATGAATTTTACTTCGCGAATCGTGGGGTACAGCATGGCTTACAATATCAGCCAATTGCATAGTTGTTTGTATTCGTTTCTTGGTGCGTTGCTCAATGATCGCACGAGCTATCTGCTTAGCATATCTTTCATCGCCAAGTTGCCAAAAAATTTGTCTTAGTTTTTCTTCACATGAATTAGCGAGCACATCAGCTGCAGTTACTTGTTGATGCGGGGGGGACATACGCATATCAAGGGGGGAATCTCTATACACAGAAAAACCCGCGCGTTCCATTATTTGGACCTGCGAAGTTCCAAAATCAGCCAAAATCCCATCGACAGACTGAATAGCTTCTTTTTTGAGGATTTTATATAACAGCGAGAAATTACCCCAAATAAGTTGCAACCTCTCACCAAATTCAGCCTGCATAGGAAAGCCAAATTGCTCAAGCGCTTTCATGTCCCAATCCATTGCAATGACTTTACATGAAGGCTCTTTAGTCAAAATGGCACGCGTGTGTCCACCGGAACCAAAAGTCACATCCAAATAGGTATTCCCAGGCTGAGGATTGAGGTATTCAAGGACCTCAGTCACCAGTACCGGCTTATGAACCGTACTCTCAGCTGATTCGTCCATTGACTTTAATTCCTGTGTACTCATCTAAAATCCTATCTAAGCGGTTTGCTTAATGTTTCGGCAAGCTGATAGAGGCCAGTACCATGCGATCCTTTAACAAGAATAACCGATTCTTCAGTTACGTAATTCTCCAGCACCGGAATCGCCTCTTGCCACGATGCCACCGTTTCAACAGATGCACCAACGGGAAGAGCTTTTTTTGTCCATTGAACTTGAGTGCCAACGAGGATAATATGATGATTTGAAGACATTTTTCGTAATACTCGCCCAAGCTGACGATGCCAGAATGGACTATTGATGCCTAGTTCGAGCATATCACCAAGAACTACAATCTTGCGCGCCTTTGTAGGCAATCTCCCAAATGTCATGAGCGCCGCCTTCATGCTTTCTGGATTTGCATTATACGCATCATGAATGAGAATTCCTTTTTTATTATTAAGCAGTCGACGTTCAAAACGACCGGGAATCATGACCGGATTTTTAGCAGCTTCAACAATGGTAGCCGTTGGAACACCTAATAAATAGGCTGCTGCCGAAGAGGCTAAGGTATTAAATAACAATCCATTATGGGTTTGAGGCATAGATAGCATAAATTTTTCACGATAAATCTTAAGAACAAGACTCATCTGATCACTATGTACGCGTACCTTGCGTGCCTGAATTTGATTTGTGGTCTTAAATCCAAATTTTACTATAGGATGAGAATAACCAACATTTGCAAGTAATGGCTGATCACCATTGATGATACCAATATTATCACCTGAAAAATATTTAAAAATGGCCCGTTTTTCAATTGCTATATCTCCAATGGAGCCAAGACCTTCTAAATGACAATGGCCAATACCAGTAATAATGGCAAAATTTGGCCGCAATAAATCAGCAATTTCAGCCATTTCACCTCGAGCATTAATACCAACTTCTAGAATCGCGCAGGCATGATTGTCTTCAATACGCAACAGATTGAGGGCAACACCCAATTTTGTGTTCTGGTTTGCAAGCGAGGCAAGACATTCCTTGCCATCTAACTTCATGATGTTAGCAAGCAATTCTTTTGTCGAAGTTTTACCAATAGATCCTGTCACAGCAACGATAGGATTTATATATTGTGCACGGCGTGCCGCAGCCAATTTATACAGTGCATCAAGCGAATCTGGAACTGCAATAATAAGCTTTTTTTTCAGCTCTCGTGCATCAAGAGTTTTAAGCAGATCACGCTTTGTCACATTAATAATTAAACCAGCAGCACCAGATTTAATGGCGTCCTCCAAATAGTCATGCCCATCAGCGCGTTCGCCTTTCAGTGCAACGAATATATCTCCTGGCTGTAACGACCTTGAATCAACAGAAAATCGTGCATCTTCAGGAAAGGCCTGAGAAATAACCGTTACCTCTGGTAGTACCCCCCGCAGAAAATGCTCATTAAAATACATGAATATCTCCGTCTTTTCGTCCATCAGACACAACCAACCAATAAATAGACTCTGTACAATGCAAAAAAATGGCTGGTTTTTTTAAACTTGTCAAGTAAACTTTGAAAAAAATTGCCAATTTTCTCTTCAATGTCTCACACATTTTCGATATAAAGTAATAATAAATATGCATAATAAGTATATGATTTTTATTGAAAAAGTATAGCTTTCGAGTATATAGTACCTTTGGTGTCATATTTTTAACTCTTTTAAAAGGAGCAACCATGAAATGCATTCTTGGTTCAACTTTACTGGTGGCAAGCATGTTGGTTTCAACACACGTATATGCACGTTGTGGCGAATGTGCCTCTGATACGTGCCAACATTGCACATGCTTGTTAGGAACAGAAAAGCAAGACTGTGAGGCAATGACTGAATGCACATGCGGCAAAGAATGTACCTGTGTCAAAGCAAAATGCCCTTGTGTCAAAAAACGTTGCTGCAATAAGAAAGGCAAAGTTGAAAAGCATGAAAAACATACACATCATCATCATGAACATCAAGAGAAACTGATAGCCGAATAAATCATAGAGATAATCTGATGATTATAGGGCAAGAAATCTTGCCCTATTTTTATTGGTGAATCACTTTGCGAACTTTACTCCCGTCGGAAGACGCAATATATCCTTGCGATTCAAGAGCATCAATAATGCGGGCAGAACGATTGAATCCGATTCTAAATCTGCGCTGTAATAATGAAATTGAAACTTCATCAACATTTTTTAAAAATAATAAAACATCGCTAAACAGTGCGTCATCAGATGAGCCCAAGCTTGTATCTGTCACAACCAGATCTTGAAACTGGATATAGTTCGGCGGACGCTGTGATCGAATATGATTAACAACTGATGCAATTTCTGCGTCTGATATATATGCTCCATGAACACGTTTAATACTCGAATCAGCAGAATCCAGGAACAACATATCGCCACGGCCAAGTAGTTTTTCGGCACCATTACAATCTAATATAGTACGGGAATCAACTTTAGAGGTAACTCGACACGAGATACGACTTGGAAAATTAACTTTAATAAGCCCGGTAATTACATCAACTGATGGTCTTTGTGTTGCTAAAATCATATGAATCCCTGCAGCTCGTGCCATTTGTGCAATACGCGCAATCAGATCTTCTATGTCACGACCACAGGTCATCATAAGGTCAGCCAGTTCATCGATGATAACAACTAAAAATGGCATTTTAGTGTATTCAGGCCTATTTTTACACCAAGCTTGGTAGTCACCAATATTACGTGCTCCCACTTTTGTCATAATCTCATATCGCTCTTCCATTTGCTGAACAACCCATTGCAATACGGGAATAGCAGCGCGTGGCTGCATAACAATAGGAAAAACAAGATGTGCAATATCTTTATATGCGGCAAATTCAAGTCGTTTAGGATCTACCAAAATAAGTTGCAGCTCATCCGGAGTTCGCTTGTATAGTAACGACATAATCATGGTATGCATAGCTACAGATTTACCTGATCCTGTTGAGCCTGCAATAAGAACATGCGGCATTTTTGCCAAATCAACAACGAGATAATTACCAACCGTATCGACACCAAGGGCCAATGGAAGAGCACCGGTACATTGATTAAACGCATTTGACTGAATTATATCAGCATATAAAACAGTTACACGAGTCTTATTCGCCACCTCAAATCCAATAACTGATTTTCCGGGAATAGGAGCAATAATCCGAATACTCAAAGCCTGCAAGGCTAATGCCAAATCATCATCTAACGCAGTAATTTTAGAAATGCGTGCATTAATATCGGGCTTGTATTCAAATAATGTAACCACTGGGCCACGTTTTATTGCAACGACCGAACCGGCGATACCAAAATGTGCCAATTTTTCTTCTAACAATCGTGCAGATTGTTGTAAATCATGCATTGTCTCTTTTTCATTCTGCCCGACTCGTGGACTACTCATCAATGAATTTGGAGGCAAAACATAGGGAGTTTGTATCTGTTCTACGATATCGTCACCATCAGACTGCTGAGCTGGCTTGACAGCGAAAGAATTCTGGATTTCATCAACGTGTTGCCCCTTGGATGATTGCTCAAGATCATTTTTCGTTGCAATCCATGTCAAATATTCATGCCAGAATCTATCCTCGACTATCTTTAAGGTTTCTTCATCTGTCGTAGATCCACGTTCAAAGTCAACTATTGAGCGGTTAGTACTTGCAATTGATGAGCCATTGAACATGCGAACCAGATAACTGACCGTCCAGATACATGGCACAATAATCCAGTAAGAGATTGTATATATCAACTGGCCTATAGTTACCCATAATTTTTTATGTGAAGAAAACCAGGTAATGCATAGAACTCCACACTGGATAACACGCATAATCATCGTTCTTGTCAGGATAATAAGAGAACTTATCCACAGCGCAATAAGCATAATCGTACCGACGGGCTCACCGACCATGCGCATAACAGCTGCATAGACAAAATGACCTGATAAACCACCCGTATAGTCACTTGCAAAAAAAGCTCTATCAAAACGGGTACACAAGGCAGCACTCACCGGCAGACATACGCACAAGGCAATAATGCGGTCGAGTTCCTGTAACCACCTGCGTCGCGCAATCAACATGTAGGAAACAAAAAACAGCATCCAAATAATAATAATCGATGCACCTCCACAGAGATAGACCAGAACTGCAGCAACCTGTGCTCCCAATAATCCGCCTATATTATGAACTGTATTGACATCAGATTGATGCGCAATAATCGACTGATCATAGTGATTAAATGAAAATAATACCATGCTCATCAAGCACGCTAAAAAAAATAATAGAAAAGACCAGATGATACTCACACGATGAACGACAATATGTTTAATTCCGCGTCGTAATAGTGTTAAATTTTTAGTAATCTTTTGTACGATCTTCACTGCATTTTCTCCATCATAAAATTTCATGATATCAAGATTTACCGTTACGTAAGTATGCACAATAATACGTTTATAATAATACTTTCATGAATTAACATATCTATTGACGACAGTAAAAGCAATGATACTTATGTATGGAAAGACTTGCATAGTCAGCATAAACCGTATATGGTTTAAATGAGAGTATGTCAATTATATAATGAGCATGCGCAATAGAGCCGAATTGGAAATTAACGCATAGCTCGCGCATTTAAACGATGAAGAAAGGAGGGCATCTATCGAACGCACCAGTACACATCTTGGTAACAATATGACGATTTTCTATTATCATATTGTTGTTTGTACTTAAATGTTGTGTCGTGTAATGGTTACGCATGAAAAGGAGTAATCACTATGAAACAAATTCTCCGTTTATCGTTCGCACTTGCTATGCTACTAAGCCATGGCCTGAAAGGGGCTGTACTTCCATACCTCAGTATTAGATCGCAAAGCATAAATGACGCACGCGAACTTGTAGGATGGCAAACACAAATCAATAAAGCTGACATGTGCAGTACCTATGGCAGCTTCTCAATAACACCTGAATATGAAAGATCATTTCATTCGGATCGTATTGCTCAAGCTCTATTCTGCAACGCACTCACCTGCAATTGCTGCGAACGCTCAAGCTTGAAAATTCAGGGCACCAAAGTTGCCAATCGTGATCCAAAAGCGCTTATGGCTGAGAACTTCTATCTGTCTACTGATTATAATAGTGTTCTCACTATCGAACCACGCATTGACAATTTCCTCGTCGACTTCAATATGTATATTGGACTCGGCGCCTGGCATGAAGGGCTGTTTCTCAGAATGCATGCCCCAGTTGTTTACACTCGCTGGGATTTGAACTTCAACGAATCAATTTTAAATGATGGCACCTATGCTTACGACCCAGGATATTTCAACAATTCATGGACTAATAACACCAATCCTCAAGGACTACCTCGAGAATTCTTGCTCAATAGCTTTGCAGAATTTGCCACTGACGGTCGCTCGATAGCTTCAGTCAATGGTATTACATTCGATCCACTGATCAATGCTCGTTGGAGCCGTTGCCGCAAAACACTCACAAGTGTTGCAGACCTTCGCATGCAGCTAGGTTGGAATTTCCTTTCATGTCCTAACTATCATCTTGGTGTAAGTTTTTATGCTGCTGCGCCAACAGGCAACAGACCGCTCGGACAATTCTTGTTTGAACCAATCGTTGGTAATGGCAAACATTGGGAAGTTGGTGCAGGAATAACAGGGCATACTAACATGTGGAAAAGTGAAGATGAATGCTGCAGCACCGATGTATATGTAGATGCAAATATCACACATCTCTTTAAAACCCGTCAATGCCGAACTTTTGACCTTGTCGACAAACCATTAAGCCGTTATATGCTCGCAATGAAGTTGACCGATCAAGTCAACAATTTATCTGCCGCTGACAACGGCACCTTCAAGATCCCATCTGCACAGTTTGCAAATCATTTTATTCCTGTTGCAAATTTCTCAACAATACCTGTCAATGTAAGTGCTGCAGTACAAGCTGATGTCGTATTAAAATTTGCATGGACATATTGCAACTTCCAGTGGGATCTTGGTTATAATTTATGGGCACGAAGCTGCGAAAAAATCAGCAGGTATACAGGACCATGCTGCTTTGAGAAATTCCCACTCAATACCTATGCCCTAAAAGGAAACGCATTCGTATACGGATTCCCTGGAACACTGAGTCCTCTGGCTATCGACAATGAAGGAGTTCCTCTATCAGCAACGCAAAGCCAGGCAACAATCTTTGGTGGAACTGATTCCTTTGCAAATCCTAATACTTGGTCACAAAACAACAACATCGACAACCCTCTACAAGCATATGACAACCCTGCAGGGGGTGCAAGACAAGAACTATTTACAGATCCAATACTACCACCCGCACCTGCCTCTGAACCGCCTGTTCCGCCTTCTACGTCATGGTTCCCAGTTAATACATCAGTCGATCCAGTATTTATCAAAGAAGCAGATCTTGATCTTGCTGGTGGGCAACAACGTGGTATCTCAAATAAGCTATTTACTCATTTTGGCTATACCTGGAATGATCATTGTGGATGGATACCATTTGTTGGCCTGGGCGGCGAAGTAGAATGGGGAAAACGCAACAAAAACTCCGACTGTGAAAACTCATGCAATAACACACACAACTGCCACAAAATACACAAAACATGTAACGAAAATTGTTGCCAAGATTTCGCCTTGTCACAATGGGGAGTTTGGTTTAAAGGCGGTGTTTCCTTTAATTAACACCATGTAAAAGCTGCACATAACAAAATCCGTTCGCACTCAACGTTATCGGAGGTGCGAACGGATTTTTTAAGGAGTATTTATGGTATGTAATGTACGCATACGTTTGTGGCTCATCGTTCTATGTATAATACCAGTTAAGATAGCGGGAGCCGTTTTGCCATATCTGAATTTTCGCTCTGTCAGCGTCAATGCTGCACGCGAACTTGTAGGCTGGCAAAATCAAATCAACAAGGCTTGCATGAATACATCTTATGGCAGCTTCTCGATAACACCCGAATATGAACGTTCATTCAATGCTCGCGCCATTGCACAGGCATTATTGTGCGGATCGCTCTATGAACGCACCTGTAGCACTCCCAATTTGGCCTTCAAAGTTCAGGGCACCAAAGTTACCAATCGTGATCCTCATGCATGGCTTGCCGACTATTTTTACTTGCCAACAGATTTTTCAAGCATCATCAATATCGACCCAAAAATTGACACATTTTTGGTTGATTTTAACATCTATGTAGGTTTTGATACATGGCTACCAGGCCTATTTCTTAGAGCCCATGCTCCGATGACTAATACACGTTGGGACCTAAAATTCTGCGAAAGTAACATTATTGCAGGAACCAATGGCTACGACCCAGGATATTTTAGCGATAGTTATACTACTAACACAAACCGTGGAATAATTGTCGGGGTTAATCGTACGGATCTCCTTAAAAATTTTACGCAATTTATCTTTGGTCAAGATAGTATTACCGATAATCCTACCATCAACTTTGAACCGTTGCACAACGCACGTATGAGTACCTTTCGATTAACAAAGTCACGACTTGCAGAGATTCAATTGGCACTGGGCTATAACTTTTTATTGGATCCTGATTACCATCTTGGACTCGAGTTGCGCGGTTATATACCTATCGGCAATGAACCTCGTGGAGAATTTATTTTCGAGTCTATCGTAGGCAATGGTCATCATGCAGAGGCAGGATTGGGCATTACGAGCCATTGGGGCTTTTGGAATGATACTGAACAACAGCGTGGCCTGAGTTTGTATCTAGATGCAAATATTACGCATATGTTTACATCATGCCAGCGTCGCACCTTCGATCTGCGAGGCAAACCTTTAAGCAGATATATGCTTGCCGCTGATATGCGCCCACCTGCTAAAAATCTTCTTATAGACATCAACGGTGTTCACGTCATACCTACAGGCCAATTTAAATATAAGTTCACGCCTGTAGCAAATTTAACCACCATACCAGTGAAGGTAAGTTGTGCGATTCAAGCAGACATCGCATGTAAACTTGCATTCACAGGAGGTAATTTTGAGTGGGACATTGGTTATGATTTTTGGTACCGAAGCTGTGAAAAAATCTCTAAAGCTTCTGATTGTTGCTGCTTGAATAATCTTGCTCAAGGGTGGGCCCTTAAAGGAGATTCCTTTGTATTTGGGTTTACCCAAAATGGAACCACAGACCAGATTGGAATTCCGCTGGCTACAAGCCAAAGCCAGGCTACCATTTTTAACGGAACGAACAACTGGCCTCATGGTCTTGATGGTTTTGCGTGGAACCAAAATCCTGGTATTGATATACCAAAAGGCCCTGCTTTTGATACAGGTGGCAGCCCTCTTTTTACACATGATTTAATATTGTCAGACCCATGGAATCAGGTACTTGCATCTAAAGAACCTGTTGTAATAACGGCTGATGATCTTGATATCGAAGGAGCGCGCAACAAGGGACTTTCAAATAAAATCTTTACACATCTTAACTACACATTCTCAACATGCTCTACATGGGTTCCTTATTTTGGTATTGGTGGTGAAGTAGAATTTGGGCATAATACTACCGATCGTGCATGCATCAGGCCGCCACATCCGTGTCACCCATCACAGGAACAATTAGCAGATAATTGTTCTACACCTCGTCCTCAATCCCGATGCCGTTCTTGTTCTTTATCACAATGGGGCATCTGGATTAAAGGTGGCTTGACATTTGCAGGTAAAAAAAATTGATCGACACTTGCATGATTATGCGGCAAATGTATATTGTTTAATGTAAGAGAGTTATGATTTGAAGTACGTCTACCGTTGTGAGTCTAAGAAAGGAGGACGTATCGAATATATACCAGATCGTTTTTTGTAAGCACATCGTGAATTCTCATGTTGTGTATTTGGTATAGTTTAGCTTAAAAGGGAGTTAATTCGATGAAACATTTTTTCATACGTTTTTTATGTATTGCTTCATTGATCAGCTCATGCATTGCATCAGCTGGAGTGTTACCATATTTAGATTTCCGATCCCAAGGATTTAACGCTGCTCGTGAACTCGTAGGCTGGCAAACGACCATCAATAGAGGCTGTGCTGATTCTTCCTACTTTAGCTTTTCAGTAACGCCAGAATATACACGCTCTTTTCGTTCAGGATCCTTGGCAGAATATCTATTTGGTGATGCACTAATGAATAACTGCACACAATCAAATTGCTCAATTAATAAATGCAGCAACAACAACTGCAGCTTCTTCAAGATTCAAGGTACAAAGGTTGCAAACCGTGATCCTCAAGCCTTGATGGCTGAGAACTTTTACCTGCCAACAGATTTTAATGGGCAAGTTAGCATTGATCCTCAAATTTCTAACTGGCTCGTTGATTTGAATCTCTATCTTGGACTCGATGATTGTCATCCAGGATGGTATTTCAGAATGCACACTCCAATAACACGTACCCGCTGGGCACTCAATTATTGTGAAACGGTACTCTCAAATGGTGCAAACAATTATGATCCAGGATATTTCAACGATACATTCGTGGGCACCTTCAATAATCCTGATCCAGAAGCAGTATATGGACTTGCACGCAATCAGCTACTTGATAATTTTACCCAATATGCTGTCAATGGTAACGCAATAAATAGCACCAATTCTATTACCTATCAAGGGCTCAGCAATGCTCGCTTTGCTGGTCATCCACTAACAAAAACACGTCTTGCAGAATTTACCGCTGCATTAGGCTGGAACTTCATCGCCTGTGAAGATTACCATTTTGGGCTTCAAATTCGCGCTGCCGCTCCAACAGGCAATAGACCTCTTGCAAAATATATATTCGAACCAATCGTTGGTAATGGTCATCATTGGGAACTTGGCGGCGGATTATCGACTCACTTTGGCATCTATAAGAGTGAAGACGAATGTCGCCAGTTAGGCATGTATATCGATGCAAATGTCACACATTTATTCAAATCATGCCAATGGAGGACATTCGATTTGTGCGGCAAGCCATTGAGCCGTTACATGCTCGCCACACAATTCACCTCTGACGTTCAAAATCTTCAAGCTACAACAACTGGTGGTACCTTCACTACACCAGTCGCACAATTTGCAAAAGTTTTTGCTCCAGTTGCAAATTTCAGCACAATTCCACTTGAAGTAAGTTATCCTGTACAAACTGATGTGGTATTTAAACTCGCATTTACTAATAAATGCTTCCAATGGGATGTTGGGTATGATTTCTGGTACCGAAGCTGCACTCGATTCTCAAAACCAGGTAACTGTGCTGATACGTTTGTAGCAAATACTTGGGCCCTTAAAGGTGATGCATTCGTCTTTGGCTTCCCTGGAGATCCAGCTGCGCCAGCTCCATTTATTAATCAACCAGGCATACCACTTTCGGCAACAGAAATGGATGCTACTATCTTTAATGGAACGAACAACTTTCCAACAGGCTTTGGGCCCTTGGCATGGAATCAAAATCCAGGCATCGATAATGTAGCAGCTGCAACCAATAATCCTTCTGCGGGAGCACCACAATTAGCATTGAATACACATCAAGCATCCACCGCAAATTTCCAAGCAGTAACTACATCGCTTGAGCCAAAGCTTCTACAAGATTACGCTCTTGATTTTGAGGCAGCGCGATCTCGTAGTATATCTCACAAGATATTTACCCATTTTGGCTATATATGGGAACAATGTGAATGCTGGAAACCATATCTAGGCATCGGTGGTGAAGTAGAATTTGCGCAGCGCATACAAGATTCAGTATTTGATTGCAAGCAAAGTAATCCATGCAACCTGACTAAAACAGCAGCAAAAAACAGTTCAATCTGTAATCAGAATAATACCAACCATAATGGCAAAACTGGCAACAGTTGCATAGCAGCTACGTTGTCACAATGGGGCATCTGGCTCAAAGCTGGACTTTCATATAATTAAGATCAAACGAGAATTACTTAAAATGGGTCGAATATTCGACCCATTTTTTTACACAATTTCTTATCGATTTCAAGAAATATCAAAGCCATAACTCAATCAGACAAGCGAAAAGTCAATAATAAAAATCAATAGACATAGTGCCTTATCTACGTATATTTTTTGCGTTATAGATCATACACAAGAGATAATTGAAAACTTTTTTCTTTACAAATTACTATAGAACATATTATATCTAATAGAGAACTCAGTGCGAAATGTTATACAAAGTCGCACATTGATATTCGTCATTGTATTAATCAAATATCCCGCATGAAAGGAGGGCATATCGATTAAGTGCAAAAACATTTTTTTAGACGGAACAGTGTACATCAGCTGTGAAGTCAAAAAACGCATCTATTGTTGTGTCTGTAATAGTTAGACTTCAAAAGGAGTTAACCGAGATGAATAAGATTTTACAACATTCGTTTTGCATAACTGCACTCTTTGCTACATGCCTAGCATTAGCAGATGTAGTGCCTTATCTTGACCCAAGGTCTCAAGGTATCAATGGCGCCCGAGAACTTGTTGGCTGGCAAACCCAGATCAACAAGTGGGATATGTGCTGTATGTATGGAAGCTTCTCGATTACACCAGAGTATACCAGAACATTCAAGGCAAATAGCATGACCCAAGCTTTGTTTGGTGGTGCATTGGTAGGCAGCAATACTACATGCAATACTGACTGCAATAATAATCATAACGGCAATGGTTGCAGCACTATTTTAATCCAGGGCACGAAAGTTAAAAACCGCGATGCCAACGCATTGCTGGCTGAGAACTTCTATCTGCCAACCGATTATTCAAGTGCAATTACTTTCAAACCTAGAGTTGAAAACTTCTTAGTAGATTTCAACTATTATCAAGGATTAGATGAATGGGTTGAAGGTATGTACTTCAGAATCCATACACCTGTAACCTGGTCACGCTGGAACTTGAACTACTGCGAGAACATCGTCAGCGCAGGTACAAACAACATGGATCCTGGCTACTTCAATAATACCTATACACCAGCCAACGCCTTAGACCCTTCTGTCTATGGATTACAACGAAGCCAATTGCTTGAAAACTTCGAGCAATATATAAACGGCTCACAATCTATCACCGGTGTTACTGGTATAACTTATGATCCATTAGAAAAAGCTCGTTGGAACAACTGCCGTATGAGCAAGACCCGTCTTGCTGAAATTACAGCTGCATGGGGCTGGAACTTCGTACGTCGCGAAAACTTCCTCTTTGGTCTTAACGTTCGTGCCGCAGCACCAACAGGCAACTCTCCACATGGTACCTACCTTTTTGAACCAATAGTTGGTAACGGCCATCATTGGGAACTTGGCGGCGGCACAAATTTGTGGTGGACCTGGTGGAAAAGCTGTGATGAAGACAGAAATCTCACCATGTACTTGGATGCATATGCAACCCATATGTTCAAGTCACGTCAATCCAGATCCTTTGATCTGTGTGGTAAACCTTTGAGCCGTTACATGCTTGCCATGAAGTTCGGCACACCAGTAACGAACTTGACAGCTGGTGACACAATTCCTGCTTCAACGGCGCCAACGGCACAATTTCAAAATGAATTCACCCCTCTTGCTAATTTGACAACTATTCCTGTAGATGTCAGCTACGCAGTACAAGGTGAAGCCATACTTAAACTTGCTTATACTCATTGCAACTTCCAATTTGATATTGGCTATGACTTCTGGGGCCGCAGCTGCGCCAAGATTCGCAAACGCTGTGACTGCTGTGACAACGGATTCAAAGACAACGTTTGGGGATTGAAAGGCGATGCCTTTATGTATGGCTTTACTGATGACTTTGCAACTCCTACACCTGTCATTGGAACTACCGGAATCCCTCTTTCAGCAACACAAAGCCAAGCAACGGTCTTTGGTGGAACCAATAATTTCAACAGCACTACCACATTCTGGAATGCAAATTCAGGCGTTGACACTCCAAGCCAAGCCTTCAATGGCAACACTGCAACAAGCCTAGGATTAGCTACACATGAAATCGGCGACACAGACACAGCTCTGAATCAAGCCAATTGGCGCCAAGTTCTGACTTCATCACCTTCTCCCGTATTGTTGACTGAAGCAGATATTGACACCGATTCAGCAAGAACAAAAGGCTACAGCAACAAAGTATTTGCACACCTTGGCTACATCTGGAAAGATTGTGAATGCTGGACCCCATACCTTGGTATCGGTGGCGAAGCTGAATTTGGTTCACACTTCAATAATTGCAATGACAACTGCCATAAGCCATGTGCCACAACCTCTAGCACATCATGCAACACAAGCTGCCATAATGGAGACAGCAATAACAATTGTGCTAAGTTTGCCCTATCACAATGGGGTATCTGGGTTAAAGGTGGAGTCTCCTTTAACTAATTGTTAAAGACGTAGTTATTGATAATTACGTTAAGCAAACATGCAAGTAACAAGAAGGGCCGGTGCATATCGGCCCTTCTTAATAACTTCCTACATAGGAGTTAATTGATGAATCGTACTCTACAACCAGCTCTGGCGATCTTGATACTCTGTGGTTCATGCAACATAGTCGCTGAAGTTGTGCCTTATATTGCATACCGATCACAAGGATTTAATGCAGCACGCGAACTTGTCGGTTGGCAAACACAAATAAATAAGTCTTGCATGGACTCAGTCTATGGGAGTTTTTCCGTTACTCCCGAGTATACAAGATCTTTTCATGCACATAGCATAGCTGAATGCTTATTTTCCGATGTATTAACAACCAATAATAGTACCGCCAATGGCAATTGCAAGAATACCTGCAACCAATCATTAATAAAAATTCAAGGAACCAAAGTCTCAGATCGTGACCCAAAAGCTTTGATGGCCGAAAATTTTTATCTGCCCACGGATTTTAATAGTGAGGTGCGCTTTGCACCTCATATAGAAAATTTTCTTGTCGATTTGAATCTCTATGTAGGTCTTGATAATTTTATTGAAGGCCTCTATTGTAGAATACACTCACCTATTTGCTATACACGTTGGAACCTCAATTTCTGTGAAAACATCATAAGTCAAGGCACGAATAACTATGATGTTGGGTACTTTGATGATCATTTTACACCTACTAACATCGAAGATCCACAAGTTCACGGTCTAGAACGCAACTTCTTACTCAATAGCTTTGAGGAATATGTATGTGCCAGGGAGCATATCAAGAATGTACCCACTATCACCTATCAAGGCCTTGAGCGTGCACGCATGAGTTCAAAAGCATTAACAAAAACACGTTTAGCAGAAATTACTGCCGCCATCGGATGGAACTTCTGGACCGGTGATGGGTACCACGTAGGATTAAATATACGTGGCGCAGCGCCGAGCGGCAATAGACCAAAAGGTACCTACCTCTTTGAGCCTATTGTCGGCAATGGCCATCATTGGGAACTTGGTGCGGGTTTGACAGCCCACTGGCGCTGGTGGAGCAATGAAGAACAAGACCGCGAGTTTGCAACCTATGTTGATGCAAATATCACCACACTTTTTTCCTCACGTCAAGAACGTACTTTTGACCTGTGCGGAAAACCATTAAGCCGCTATATGCTAGCATTAAAGTATACAAAAGATGTCAAAAATCTCTTGGCGGTAGATGGTGCAGTCAATTTACCGCCATCAGCACAGTTTGCCAATGAATTTGTCCCGGTTGCTAACGTGACTACAATTCCAGTTGATGTCAGCGTTCCACTTCACATCGATGCTGTATTGAAATGTACTTACATACATTGTAACTGGCAATTTGATCTAGGATACAATTTCTGGTACCGCGCTTGCGAAAATATCTGCCACCGCTTTGATTGTTGCTCACATAATAACTTTAATGAAAACACCTACGCATTAAAAGGTGATGCATTTGTCTATGGTTTTGCCGGGGTTAATCAGGGGGGCGCACTCACCGCCTATCAACCAGGCATCCCGCTATCAGCTTCAGAACATAAAGCAACCATTTTTAGTGGAACAAATAATTATCCTGCCAACACTGAAACCTGGAGTGCTAATAATGGCATAGATCTGCCACATCTTGCATGGAGCAACAATTTCCCTACAGCACACGATTATCAACTATATACCCACACGATAGGGGCTTTTGCAGACCCGGCACATACAATAGCACTCGCAACACCAGTCAATACATCATATATTCAGCCACTCTATATTACTGAATGCGACTTAAACACCGATGGAGCTAAAAATCAAGGGTTATCGAACAAACTATTTGCCCATGTTAGTTATCTTTGGCAAGATTGCCGCCGTCTGACTCCTTATATAGGTGTCGGTGGTGAAGTAGAGTTCGGGCTAGGCGATAAAGCATGCGCATGTTCAAGTTGCGCACCAAACAATGTGCAAAATAATGTCTCTCAATCTGATGCATGTCACTCAAAAGATGACTCCTGTTGTAAAACATGTTCACTTTCTCAATGGGGCTTCTGGATAAAAGGAGGCGTCTCTTTCAATTAATATCAGTACCTGATTATTCGAGCATTGGTAAAGGCAGGTAAAAACTTGCCTTTATCTTTTTTTATAGGAGCTAAAATATTGCAATACCAACTATGAGTTATGCATGATTATTACAGATCGCAGACGGGCGTATCAAAAGGAGCATAGATGAACCTTCTGTTAAGACATTTTAGCAGAACTATAGCAATACTCATGTCTTGTATAGCAGTTGCGGGGTCCACGATTGGGCACCTTATTGTGGTGCAGGCGATAATGAAGTTTTTTAAAAAGGTTTAGATAATGAACAGATATATATGCAGGATTGTAGAACTTAGCTCATTGATAGGCATACCACTCTATGCAACCGTCACTCCCTACCTTGCCTTTCGCTCACAGGGCTTCAATGGTGCACGGGAACTGGTAGGCTGGCAAACAACGATCAACAGATACGATGTAGATAACTGGTACGGAAGTTTTTCAGTAACACCGGAATATTCACAATCTTTTAGATCAAAGCGCATTGCTGAATGGCTCTTTTGTGATGCACTCACAGACATGCCATCAAAAAACAAGCAAGACACGTATCCCGTTGTCAAAATACAAGGCACCAAGGCAGTAAATCGTGATCCGAAAGCCTTAATGGCAGAAAACTTTTATTTACCAACAGATTTTTCAAGTGTCCTGAGCTTTAACCCTACTGTCAAAAATGCTCTGGTAGATTTTAATTTTTACCTTGGTCTTGACCCATGGCTAGAAGGACTCTTTTTTAGAATTCATTCACCATTATGTCATACCAAATGGAATCTCAACTTTAATGAACAAGTTCTCAATCGAGGAACACAAAACTATGATCCAGGGTATTTTGACGATAGCTTTGCACCAGATTTTCGCGATCCACTCGTGCATGGGCTGACGCGGGACCATATGCTCAACAATTTTACTGAATATGTCTGTGCTGGCAAAGCTCTTACTAACACTGATGATATATGTTATGAAGGGTTGCATTATGCACGCATGAGTACCCATCCATTATCAAAAACTGCATTGGCAGAAATCACAGCACAACTAGGTTGGAATTTTTGCACAGGTCCGGGTTACCATTGCGGTCTCGCACTACGTGCTGCTGCGCCTACCGGTACCAGACCCGACGGCCGATGGCTCTTTGAACCGATCGTCGGCAACGGCCATCATTGGGAACTTGGTGGCAGTCTAACAACTCATTGGTGCTCATGGCAAAACTGTGCTGAAACCTCTGCGATTAACATCTACGTTGATATCAATATAACCCATCTTTTTTCAACACAACAATGTCGTACATTTGATCTTTGGTGCAACCCACTCAGCCGCTATATGTTGGCCATTAAATTCACACCTGCAGTCAAGGATTTAATTATTGTTAATGATAACCCTCCTCCTGCTACCTTTTTACCGACGGCACAATTTGCTCAAGAATACACACCTGTAGCTAATATTTCAACCGTACCAGTTGATGTCAGTGCTACCGTTCAAGGTGAATTTATTTTCAAATGTGCATTCAGTCATCAGAATTACCAACTTGATCTGGGCTACAATTTCTGGGGCAGAACATGTCTGGATATTTACCGAGCTTGCACATGTCATGGCAAAACTGATTTTGTCGATGGCACCTGGGGAATAAAAGGTGATTCTTTTGTATATGGCTTTCAAACAGTTGATGAGATTCAACAACTTGCTGACGTGTTGCAACCTGGTATCCCCCTATCTGCAACCCAAAGTGATGCCACGATTTTTAATGGCTGTAATAACTGGCCTATGGGAAATTTTATCAATAACCAACTGACACCATGGTCTTCCAACCCGGGTATCGATAACCCTAAAGTTGCCCGCAGCACCACAAGGCCACTGGCTACAAAAGCTATTGATCTCAATAACCCTGGAGCCCCAACCTATGGCTGGAACAACGTATATACATCCCCAAATCCTGTGTTACTGACATTCAATGATCTTGATATCAATCGGGCACGTACACGCAGTGCGTCCCACAAAGCATTTGCCCACTTCAATTATATCTGGAAAGAAAATCTCTGTCTCATGCCTTATCTTGGCATAGGCGCAGAAGTCGAATTTGGGCAACGTGATGACTGTTGTTACACACCATGCAAATTTTCTAAAACACCAACTAAGTCCTGTTCACCTTCACTGGCATCTTGCTGCATAAAGGATAACCAGTGCTTTGGGCAAGCCGATTGCAAAACAATCTCGCTATCCCAATGGGGAATCTGGATTAAAGGTGGGCTTTCATTTAATTAGAGACGGGAATTACCCATCTATTTTTTCCTATGCCCAATTTTTTGAACTTTTACAACAACTTATTCTTCTTGTAATAAGAACTCTTGTGTTGCACAATACATGAACATTATTTAAAAATTTTATTGGCCTACTTAATAATTAATTAAATTATTTAAAAAATTTATTTGACATATTAATATTTTGTGTCACAATTAACAAAAGCATTTTATCTAATTAATAGTTAAAAATGCATGAGTTTATTTCTTATTAACATTTTTATCTTCGAAATGGAGAATCAAATGTTGTCTGTCAAAAAATTTCTGTCTGTATTCTTATTAATGTCGCTTTCTTATTCTTGTTTGCATGCTTCGGAAGCAAAAACTTTGCATGAAGCAGCTGATGCTGGCAATTTGAGTCAAGTTAAACTGTTGTTAAGTAGGCCCGGATTTCATGTAGACATAAAAGATGAGCATGGCAAAACTCCTCTTCATAAAGCCGCCGCCAAAGGTCATATGGACGTTGTCAGGTATCTTGTTGAATATGGCGCCTTTGTTTTAAGCGAAGATAATACCAAATGGACACCGCTATTTGAAGCGGCCACAAATGGACATCATGAAATTGTTAGTTATTTATGTCAACATGGCGCTGCTGTCAATACAAAAACAACTGATAATTTTAGCGCATTGTATATAGCAGCTTACAATGGCCATCATCAAACAGTACAAATTCTATGCCAAAATCAAGCTGAGGTTGATAGCCAAAATGGCCCTGGTAACTGGACCCCCCTCTGTATAGCCGCAACAAATGGGCACAAAGAGGTTGTACAAATTTTATGTCAACATGGAGCGAACGTTGATAGCCAAAATCGGCTTGACTATACTCCCCTCTATATAGCCGCAATAAAGGGGCACAAAGAGGTTGTACAAATTTTATGTCAACATGGAGCGAACGTTGATAGCCAAAATTTTCCTTACTGTACTCCCCTCTATATAGCCGCA
>JAKASV010000016.1 GCA_021818945.1 bacterium
GCAATGTTCTAATACGTTCTACTAAACCCTTCATTGACTTCTCTCCCTTCAAACAATTTCATGCTATTTTTCACAAGCATAACACATGGCAGAAAAAGAGGGAGTTATTTAGTTACGAGCCCTTAGGGCCTGTAATTAAATAAAGTTACTATTTCCGTTAAGCATGCTATTTTCTTTCAGAAATAAAGCAACTCGAGCTTGATCTACTGTATCAAAGCTATGCAAGAAAACATTTTCGTATTTTATCGTTCGCCATAATCGCTCTACGTAAACGTTATCTACCCAGCGTCCCTTGCCATCCATACTAATCAAAATATTGTTTTGCATTAACGTTTCGATCCATATAGTATTTGTAAACTGACACCCCTGATCACTGTTAATGATTTCAGCTTAATCCATGGATTAAGCTTATAGATAGTGCCTTTAAACACGAAGCGGTATCTAGAAATGTAGACAAGTCCCGTCCCATAATTTTTCTACTGAAGACATCTATTAGGCATACCAGATAGACAAAGCCATGCCGTATTTTAATATACGTAATATCAACTTGCAAGTCTTGATTGGGGCGATCTATTGTGAGGTCACGCAATAGGTATGGATAAATTTTATACTGCAGGTCTCGGACCATTGTTTTCTTTGCCGGATATATAGCTTTTATTCCTGCAACAGTAAGTAGTCGCTGAAGTTTTTTGTGATTTACTTCAAAGCCATTTTTTCTCAACTCAACGAGTATGCGTCGATAGCCATAAAATGGATACCTCTGATAAATATCGCGTATCTCATTTAGTATGACTATGTCGTTATTTTGAGGTGACTTTGGTTTATAATACACAGTACTCCTAGCAACACATAACAACTCACATTTTCTTTTTATATCCACAATCTTGCCGCTGTGCTCAATCATTTCTTTGCGTACGTCAATATTTAACGCTTGAGCACATGATCTAAAAAATCCCGCTCCGCCGTCAATTGACCAATGACTCGATGCAATCTATCAATTTCCTCTTGATGGTCTTTCCCATCGTTGTTATCAAAAATTGTGCTACACCCATTTTCTACTTGTTTTTTCCATGTTGATATTTGTGTTAAAGCAATGCTGTATTATTGACTGAGATCTCCCAGCGTTTTCTGCTCTTTAATCGCTTCCAGGGCAACTTTAGTCTTGAATTCACTGTCATGCTTTTTATATATTCTTGCCACGGTCATTCCTTGGGTAATAATGTTTCCTCTTAACAGCATTATACCCTACTTTTTTTTCAAATTACCCGTGTCCAGTTTATGGGGGTCAGTATACATTTTGACCACTGGACGATAACTAGACAAAAAAGATTGCTTTAGGCCAAATCTTCATTAGGTTCCTTTATTTTTTAACTTTGATCGCATAACTTGGATGCTTAACACCATCTTGATATTCCATTGTCAAGTAGCAAATTGAAAAATCATGCTTCTTAACAAATTCATTTACTGCTGAAACTATTCCAAAATCTTTACGCACAACATAATCATGACCCGCAATAATACCTCCATCTTTGACCTTGGGCAACCAAGATTCAAGATCAGCTTTAATGGCTTCATACACATGATTGCCATCTATATATATCCAATCAAAATAGTTATCAGGAAAAACTTTAGCCGCCTTATCGGAATATTCCTTAATAATTTCAACACGTGAATCCCGCCCAAATTTTTGCTTAACTAGTTCATAATAACCATCCTGAGTAGGTTGTGGTCTATATTCTGGATAAATGGAAAAGCTTTGCTCTTCCCAACAATCAATTAGATACAGCTTGATGGGATCAGTAAGGCTTAATATACTATTTGAAAATTGTCCTTCCGCAACACCAATTTCTGCCACTATTGCATTCTTTGGCAGAACTGATAACAAATCCTCTCTTGATATTAACCAGGGCGTAGGGCTTTTGATTGCTATTCTTAATTCTAAACTAAGGTGAAGTCCCATATAATCACATCTTGAACATTGAAAAAAAATAAGACCTAATAATAATAACTTAGCATGTGAATTCATATTATTCCTTGTCTTTCTATTGGCATCTTCTAAACATCAGCTTCATCAGAATATTATGTCTTGATATTCTACCAATTATCTCCCTTCAATTATTATATAATTTTTTCGTCTATCACCATATGCAAAGTAATTATCTCATCAAGCATTCTAGTATAGCCATTGTTGAAAAGACTTTTTTAAAACAGGCAACCAATCCCAAGATCATTTTTTTAAATGTTTTGTTTTGAATTTCAATGAAATCGGGTCGATTATAACTATGGGTTATAATGAGCACATTTGGAAATAAAGCTGAAAAATTTAGAATCACTACTGCACATGCACAGAAGAAATACCTGTTCATCTAAAATCTCCTTTTAATTTTTCAACTTTGTACAATTTCATTCATAAATTCATTAAACAATCGTTTTTTCTGCTCAGATCCATCAAAGTATGATGCACATCTATAATGAAAAAAAATGTCATTCAACACAAATTCTGAATCTGGAGGAAATCTCTTAGAGGCAATTCGATCAACAAGTTTTTTGTTAAAGCCCCTTTCCATAAGTATTTCAGTATTATGAGAACAACTGTCTCCATTTTTTTTACATGTTATACACTGGGCATATACCTTGGTCCAACCGGGCATCTCAATATAAACTCTTAAATCATTATCCAACATAAACCTATATTTCTCCAAATACCTTATCTTAAGTTCTGGATGAGCCTGGAAATAATAATAGAGATTCCCACCCGTATCTATACGTTCACCATTAATAAATCCATCAGAAAGGTTTATTGTGTTTTTTTCTGGTAAAGAATTCATTTTAAAAAAAATTAAGCCAGCCCATAAGTAATGATACTTTTGGCTTGAAGATGATTGGCATATGCCAGCAATATCATGCTCTTTTAAATAATCAACAACACAAAAATCATTAATGAGAAACATATCTGAGTCAACCATCATGACTATGCCATCATGATTAAACCCTAGCATTTCCATGGAATATTGAGCAGCCTCTGCATGACGCCTACTAGGCACACTGTAAGCATTTAAACCTCTATTTTCTTGTGGCACTCTAAAACATCGTACAGAAAGTTTCATACACACATCGATGATCAGTTGGGCTATTGTGTCATCCACTGCATCATTGAAAACAACGAATTCAAAATCATCATGTAAAAATTTATTAAATGTCTTATGCTGCCATTCGATAAATTCTGGTTGATTATAACTATGTGTAATTATTAATACCTGTGCGGCTCTTGCTGAAAAAAAATAGAATATGGCCAAATAACTGAGCTTCTTCACTAATATTCTCCACACTTTACATCGCACTTTTAATCAAGCTGCTGTTTCTTAAAATTAAGTCTAAAACTAAAAGTAATGTTTCAATTCTATTTAGGTATGTTTATTATTTACAAAATCCATCTGTTAATAAAGCTCATCGGTATGCAGATTTTTTGCATATTTTATCACTTCTATAGTCCCGCATTCAATTCGAATACGCATAAATGTCGCCCCACAAACCCCATTCAGCTTTATACCTCCCACTGTTCACACGTGCACCACACTGTAGAAAAAGATCTGTTTTCACTCCTGTATGGGCACCAACGTCAAAAACCAAATCGCCAGGCTTAATAAACTGTCCAAAAAATTTAACCGAATCACACTTTATTATTGAGATTAACGCCAGAAATCCACTAATAATTCCCAGGTTGAGTTTGTTAAAAAATTTTCTATTTTCATTTAGCATCATAAACCCTTCTAGCTAACATTTGACTTCCTTTGGTAACCAGTCAATCAGCTCGCACTAATGCATGATTTTTAACGATTGCCAATAAACGTGGATGATAATTCAAGTTCCAATCTTCAGGATAACAATATGATGGTGATAAAATTACTGTTGGTTCAAAATCGATAAAGTAGCGATTCAGATGACTCTCATCGTGCCACACAGGCATAATTCCATTATTAAGATCAATCGTTATACGTTCATAGAGGGTTTCATTTAATGTAATAAATTCTGATGCAGACCCACCATAAAAGCCTCCTGCAAAGTAAAACTTGCCTTCATGTGGAGCTATATAAGCGCGCGACGAAGGATTCGTTTCATACGTACCTCGTCTACCTACATAGCCAGGATGTTGAGTTCCAACGCGAGAACCAAGAATTTCATCGCCTACTATATCGGCAAAGCGCATATCAGCATCACATGCAAAGATGTAATCCAAGTCATTATAAAGTTCTTTATTTTTAACGTAGATCCAGCAACGCATCATAGTATCCTGCGGCCAGCCTAACCTCTTTTGACAAACCGTGACAATGTTATCAGCTTTTGGAGCTTCATCTACATGGTCAGTAAAAATAAAATAGGTACGTTTGTGCCCCGGTACAAAAAAGCGATCAGCTGATTCGATCAATGGTGTGACAAATTGAATGTATTTACCTGTCGCCACAACTACCAATCCCACAAGACATGTTTTTTTTACAGATGATTGCTCAACTTGTTCTTGAGAAGAGATCTGTGTAAACAAACAAAGTGTAAT
The DNA here is from genome assembly GCA_021818945.1 of bacterium. Classification (GTDB taxonomy): domain Bacteria; phylum Babelota; class Babeliae; order Babelales; family Vermiphilaceae; genus JAKASV01. The sequence continues at coordinate 4,553 of JAKASV010000016.1, forward strand.
AATGATAAGAAGCTTTTCTAATCTATGACGGCTAAACATACTAACTCCTTCTGCTTTTTACAATTCTTATTTACCCCTATCATTCCAAAAAAACAATACCCATGTCAACCAGCAAAATTAGACTGTTCTCAAGGCATCTGTTTCTACTATGCTTTTTTGTACGATAAGCATACGACAATGAAAATTGTCTGACCAATGGGGAGCCCAACAATATTCTGGTGAAAGAATGAGTGTTGGTTTATTGTCAATAAAATATCTATTTAAATGACTTTCATCATGAAAGCGTGGCATGATGCCATTATCAAGGTCAATGAGTATATGCTCGTACATGGTCTGATTCATGGCAATAAAATTTTCAGTTTTTCCGCCGTAAAATCCACCGGCAAAATAATTGGTACCTTCATGAGGTGCAACATATGCTACTGATTGCGGATTCCATTCATAATTACCCCGTTTGCCCCCCTCAAAACATGGATGCCGCGTAGCTACCAGATCACTTAAAATTTCATCACCAACTATATCAGTGACCAAGGTGTCTGCATCGATTGCATAGAGGTAATCGATTCCCGCATATAATTCTGTGTGATCTAGATACATCTTACAACGCATCATGGTGTCATAAGGCCAGCCAAGTCTTTTTTGATAGATAGTAACAATATGAGGTGACTTTGGAACTTCATATTGATGGTCTGTAAAAACAAAAAAAGTTCGTTCATGTCCCGGTAAAAAATATTGTTCTGCTGATTTGATAAGCGGTTCAACAAATTTCACATATTTGCCCGTGGCAACAATAAGTAAGCCTACAGAAGATTTTTTTTCTGAAGATGATATCGGCAAAACAGTCTCATTCGACCAGATGTAAGAACATGCTCCATACAAGACAAATACCCATACAATATTTGTATATCTCATGAGAAAATACCCTTCTTAATTTCGAACTAATTCCTTGCCTGCAATAACCATTCGGCGGTGCAAATGGTCACACCATGGAGCAGCCCAACAATATTCTGGTGATAAGATGAGTGTAGGTTTATGATCAGTAAAACAAAAGGCTAATGCTATATAAGTTGCTTTTGTATTCATCAGACACAACTCCCTTGTTATTTTCTAACTCTAAACTTTTTTGCTCCTACGTATTTTTGCTTAGAGATAATCTCATACGAAAATTAAGCATTGCATATTAAAAAAACTGTGTCTATAGACAATTCAACTCAATAACTTCTGTCAGATTATCTTGTCTTTTTTTTGAGAAACATCTATGATAGTAATCCTAATTAGGACATCCGGCATGTTAGACAAAAAAATTGAATTAGTTTACTAATATGGTGCAAATTAAACGAATCGTTTTTCAATAACCCATAATCATTGAGGCTCCTATGTGCAAGACCCTTTCTTTTTTTCTTTCAATAGTACTTCTTTTTTCGGTAGAACATTCTATGCATGCGGTTTTATTTAAAGTCCTTTCCGTAGACAGAGCTCCGTCAGCTTCGACTGATATGCGTGATTTCTTTGATTCTATAGACAGCATTTTAGCATTAGCAGAAAAAGATTCTCGTCCTGACGAAGTTTTTTGCATCGATTACAATACAATATTAATACGTTTATTCTCTAGACTTGATCATGCCGACCCAATAGAAAAAGAAAAATGGCTCCAGGGATTTCGAGAGCATTCAACAAAGCTCGCTCACCATCGTCGCGTTAAGGGTTTAAAACTTGTCTATAGAGCTCTTGCCGATCTACCTCTGACCGTCAACATTATTGAACCGTTAGTAGGAAAACTACGAAGCTTACAATTAACGCCAATCTTTCAAGATAGTTGCGTAAGATGACAAGGCAAAATGATACGAGTTATAAAGTTTTTTATTGTTAAAAATAGTGTATTGTAGATAGCATATAGATCATAGACGTACTATTAACATTGAGGTCCCCATAAAAAATGTTATTATACGTGAAAAAAGGAGAGATTCTATGTATCTATCAAAAACAATAGGGAAGTTACTTGCTACCATTACGTTTACATCTTGCACATACATTGAAGCAGATATTTCTCTGACGGATCTAAAAGGTTTGTCGACCATCATAAATCCAGCATATAGATATGTATCGCCAGCGCTCGGTACATTATGTTATTCATATGCACAAAACCTTGCAGCTTTAGGAAGTCAAACTTCTGAAGCGGTTATTTTTCTCCATCAACTATTTGATACTCAACATGACATGTATAATACCGGGTGTACAATTCACGCGACCTCTATAGGGCGTTATCTTGATCATACCGATATAGGTGTTTTTATTGGTCTTGCCATACTTGCAAAGAAAAAAATCATCAATGAGCGCACGATGGTTACCAAGATTGAGGCTATCTTAAAAAAAGTAATGAATCGCAAACACTATGAAATAAAAAAAGCAATTACTGATCAGCTACAAAAGTCAATTGAACAAGATACAATAAAGTACAAAGAAGTAGAAACTAGATTAATAAGTATGTTCAAAAAGAAAGATCGCAAGGACCTTAAAAAGGCATTACTCGCTCTATCTTGTTCAGAAACAAAAGATACTGAAAATATTGTTGTCAACTGCCTTAAAACATACCAGCAAAAAAAAGTATTTGCCTCTTTGCAAGATTTACACAAAAATCTTAAAAAAAATCGCACTCTGCTAGATCATGAACAAAGAGCAAGTACCATCATAAGTCCACTTCTGAAAGATTCGATGGGAGCGTTTTCTTATGCCTTGGCCGCTTCACTTGCCGAAGAAGGAACCATCTATCTTACTAATAATACCATTAACCTACTGTTGGCTTTTTTATGGCATAAAGCCACACATATTAACCAAATACTTGAAGCATTAAAAGCTACTGCTGAAACTATATCATTGAGCCCAGATCAATTATTCAAATGGCATCCTCAAGAACCTTACACCATACATGACTATGCAAAACTCAAAGAAAAAACAGAATCTGAAATAGAAACATTACCTCTTGAAGATCTTGTATTTGCGCGCTATGGCAGTATCTATCAAGATAGATCAACTGAAGGCGGCTATGATATATTGCCTGCCTATGCAGCCAACTATTTTCAAAGCTTATTACATATGGTTCAAAAGACCAAAGGACCCAATCAAAAGGCTACATTGAATTTTCTTATCGCTTCATTTGCACCTGATTGGAGAAATACGTATACGATGGACCCTAAAATCAATTATTGCAGATTCTTGATGCAGCCAACAAGAACAGTTGCTCAACGTATTGCTCTTGTAGTTGACATAGGTCAAGGTAAGATCAATATGACCGGCATGGAGTGTTATTACGTTGATGCAATATCCAATATCTACCATTCATTGCCACAAGATTTTGAAAGTAAAAGATTGTTCTTTGATACTGTTGCAGACATAGGTATACGTAACAGCTCATCATCAGAATGTATCAAAAGTCTCAAGAACAATCTTTTGCAATGGATATTACAAGCACATGATGATCAGACTAAAGCGGCCATCCTCGATGTTATACTGACAAAGCATCTCTTTGATATACAAAAAATAGAAGGGTTTGAAAAATTTGATCTTTTGAGGTATTGCATTTATACAGCAAAAACAATCCAGTCAGATATGCTCAGAGCTAAGCTCATTATTCTCATAATGACAATGGGCAAAGACAACAATGAGCAAGAACAACAATACCTAGATACCCTTTCTCAATGGGCAGTTGCAACAATAGGCAAAATAGTAGATGAAGATGCACAGATTGCCATTATCAAGCAGATAATGCACGGCTACCTGCTTGATGAGAGCACCTATTTGTGGGCGCGACTCGTTCTTGCCGATTTGCGTGACGATAATAAAAAAGCCGATTTAATTATCGATCTACTTTCTGGCTGCTGCTCACAAAGCTATCCCATTAATAAATATACACGTGGGATACTGTCTACGTTGATCGATAAAACTTTGCCCTCGATTTCCCTGCAATCTGCAATCTTAAAAGTAATCAGGTCATTACTAGAAACATTCTCTTGCTCAATAGAATCATATCAAGAATTGTATAGAAAGAGTTACGACTGGCTCAAAGAAAAGCTGCCAGCCATTCAAGACGAAAAAGAAAAAGCCAACATAATCAATCTGCTTCTCGACATAATTACCAAACAAGCTGTCAAAGAATCTGCAATACATGATCAAGATTCAATTAATACAATATCTATTGCAATAGAAAGGGGGTTACAATCGATTCATGGGCTTCAGCACAAAATGAACATGATGACCTCTATACTGAGTCGGCCAGTCGAACCATCATGTAAATCCCTCTATTTTGTCATGTATCATTGGATCGAAAGAAACTTACCTGATATTAAAGATCAATCAAAACAGCAAGAAATTATCATACAGCTAGAGACACACAAAAAGAAGTATCAGTTCGAATAATTTTTGATCCGGTCAAACATCAAGAAAGCCTTGGATGGGCCACGCTTGTGAAAAATCTACATGAGGATCTGACATAGGCTGATGATGAACAAAAAGATATACCTGAGATACTCCAAGCTGGGCATGGTGAATTGTTTTTAATAGGCCTTCTATACGCATCCATTTTTCAAACGTTGGTTCATGTTTGGCAATAATAGGATGCTCGAATGAAAGATAGGCAATATCACCTGAAGCTGAAAGCATGACCGACTCAAGTTCTATATGTTTTGAAACACATCCGGATTGCTCAAGCACTGTCAACCAGCTAATAACTATATACCTCAAGGTATCAGCCTTATTGTCCGAAGAAATAATCGTTGAAGGCTCATGTTTAAAAGTGTCATGAGCCCAAAAATATATTAGGATATTTTTTTTAGACGCTCTTGCGCTATTATCTCTATAATCGTGTATTTGTTGAGAAGGCAGCTGAATAATAATTAATTTTTTTTGCCAGCCATAATAGAAAAAACCTATGCAAAGACTCGCGAAACTAATCCCTACTACTGTCGAACGCTTCATACAACCTCCATCTGCGAACGCTGCTTTATAATGGGATTAAACAGTTGCTCACATGCTGCTACGATCGGATTAATAAGAGTTGTCCAGTCATCATCTTGTAAAATACTCATTTCTAAGCCAAGCGCTGGAACCTTAATACCAATAAGTGGTTTAAATGGTAGCTTATAAGGGCCATGAACCGTAAAGATTGATGTATAGTCATCTGACTTACATGCATTGACAAAGGCCGCAGCCCACAGACCGGTCGTCGCTTTAGCAAATAAATAGGCATTGTCGATTGAATTCCATGCACATTCAGATAACTTACTGATAAACTCTGCTCCATAAGAAAACTGATAGAGATATAATGCAGGTTTTGGACCGAGCTCTCGATAACAATTGATGGTAATAACGAGGTCTACAGCAAGCGTATTGGCCATGGTCGGAACCTGAAAAGGCTGAACAATTTCTCCCGGTTTATGACTCACAAGAACTCGGACAACAGGATTTATTTTTTCAATGGCAGTCTTTAGACTCCGAGCATATGCGTGTGCACTACTGCTTTCAAACTGATGTTCTAAAGATCGCCCTTGATTACGCGCATCTCCAGCGGGAACAAGTAATAGCGTTACAAGCGGCGATTGCTCTTGAATATCTGCGGAGGTCACATTGACTGTACTAGGTTTGTAATTAAAATACCAACTGCACATACCTGTTGGCATAAGTAGCACAATACTCACACAATAATAGAGACCTCTTATATATTTTATCGACATTGTAAATCTGAGGTTAAATATTCTTTTAAAAATGTTTTACGCACAATACCTTTGTTATTTTTGATAGCGATGGCAATAGCTTTCGTCTGGCCAATCAATATGCACAGGCGCTTTGATCTGGTAATAGCTGTGTAGAGCAAGTTACGTTGCAACAAAGTAAAGTGGCAGGTAAATATTGGAATAATTGTTGCCGCATATTCAGAGCCTTGGCTTTTATGAATAGACATGGCATAGGCAAGCACCAGCTCATCAATTTCGCTATATTCATAAGTAACTTCACGATCACCAAAATTCACAACCGTTGTTTGCTCATCGCTATCTATAGAACGGATCGTCCCTGTATCCCCATTGAACACCAGTTTATCATAATTATTACGGATTTGCATGACCCGATCACCAACTTTATAGGTAGTACCTGCATAAACCAGAGGTTTTTCAGGAGACCCAGGATTGAGTAGTTCTTGCAAATAAAAATTGATGGCATGGGTACCAACAATGCCACGATTCATGGGAACGAGAACAGCAGTATCGCCAGTAGCTATATGATAACTTGGCAACCGCGCAAAGATGGTACGCAAATGATCGTTAATAGTTGATGGATCTTCTTCACGAATAAAGATAAAATCTTTTTTACCGCCCGGAATATGTGCAATTGGGAATTCTCCTTTGTTGACCCGGTGAGCATTAACAATAATAAGACTATCTTGCGCCTGCCTAAAAATTTCTGTTAACTTGACCGTCGCTACGGTACAACTTGCAATAAGATCACACAAAAAATTCCCAGCTCCTACCGATGGCAGCTGATCAATATCACCAATAAATACCAGATGCGCAGTCAATGGTACAGCCTTGAGAAGGGCATGAGCTAAAAATACATCAATCATGGAAGCTTCATCTATAATAAGAAAATCTGTTTTGATGGCATTCTGTTCATTGTGGACAAATTGCATACTCATAAAATCAAATTCTAAAAGCCGATGTAATGTCATTGCAAAGCACCCTGTGCCTTCTTGTATACGCTTTGCTGCACGACCAGTAGGCGCTGCAAGTTTATAGGTACACTTATTTTCATCAAGAATTGATAACAGTTTTTTAATGAGCGTCGTTTTACCAGTACCCGGCCCACCTGTGATAATCGAGATACGATGCTGAATACAGGCCATGATACCCCGTTGTTGATCTTCATTGAGCGCAATATCACCCGGCTGGGGGGTACGTAATGAGGAATAGACAGCATCTATATCGAATCGCTTAATCGTAGTCTGGGTCTCTTTGAGGCGGCGAATCTTGTTCGCAATACCTTTTTCGGAAAAATAATATTGTGACAATGTTACAAAATGTTCATGTTCAACACTAATGAGCTTAATTTTTTCTGCATGATAGAGATCCTGAAATGCCTGTTTGATAATAGGTTCTATAACCAGTGGATCAAGTTCTAACAATTCTATTGTTTTTATCTTGAGAGCATTCAGTTCAGCATATAAATGTCCTCCTTGTACGGTGACGCTTATAGCATGTGCAATACCCGCACGTACCCGTTCTATTGATTGCAATCCGATACCCAATTGCAGTGCAATTTTGTCGGCAGTCTTAAAGCCAACACCCCAAATATCATCAACAAGTCGGTATGGATTCTCTTTAAGCACATCAAGAGATTGAGCCCCATATGTTTTATAAATTTTGGTTGCAAAATTTGCAGATACACCACGTTCTTGCAAAAAAATCATGATAGAAGAAATCTCTTTTTGGTCATGAAATCCGGCAACAATTTTTTCGATGCGCTTTGGCCCTATCCCAGGAACCAATTCAAGTCTATGAGGTTCATGCTCAATAATCTTAAGAACATCAAGACCGAACCGGGCAACAAGCTTTTCGGCATATACTGGGCCTATACCCTTGATAAGTCCTGAACCTAAATATTTTTTAAGACCGAGAACCGTACTCGGGTTATGTGCAATACACTGACGAACCTCAAATTGTTTGCCAAATTTGGGATGCATCTTCCAGACACCCAGTACAGTCACCTCTTGCCCAGGCTGCACGTGTGCTAAATGGCCCGTTACAATGGTCGACTGCTTATTACTTATCACCATGACCATGACGGTAAATCCATTATCTGGATGCTGATAAATACATTTCTCTATGGTACCTGTAAGTTCTTCAGTCTCGTTCATACAAAAAAACTTATCTTAATGAGTTGAAATATGGAAAAAATATGTATATAGCTTATCAAAATACGATTATAATGCCAAGGGTGTCTTGGTTTATAATCCCCCATGTTTAAAACGTTTTATCAACATTCACTCATCAAATCATAGTTGTGCATATGACTAGGTTATTTGGAATAACTATCAGCTAAACCGAAGCTTGCAATCAACAGAGTAGTCAATCGATCAAAGTGATTGTGCAGGTGAATTGACCCCTAGGCGAGGAGTTAAGCTGAGGCAAGAACCAGTGCCAATGTTCTTTCTTGTTGTGGGGCATGAACATCACGCCATACATGAGCAATACGGTCATCAGAAGCAGTTACTATCAAGCTGCTATCAAAGCTAAACTTAGCTGAATCAACAAAAGATCTAATGTCAAGTTAGCGGGATATTTTGAATTCTTACAGTGCGCATTCCATATATAATCTCCGTTTAAAATTTTTTATTATTAATCTGGGTAGGGTAAATTAAAGATTTTTGCGTGTTCTACTCGTATTATTTTTACCACCAGGTCATGTGAATTCAGCGTTCTTAAGGATGTTTCTAAAGGCCATTGATGTCTAAAAGCAGGTGTGGCAATCTGCTTTTTTCTCTCACTCAGTTGGCGCCCATCATAAAAGCGTATTATTCCAGCATTAAGTTTAAATTGCTTTTGAGCATAAACATTAATAAGACGATCCCTTTGGCTTATTTCAAAAAAATATTCATAAATAAGATTGCTAAAAAGATATTTTGCTGCAGCAATGGGATCAATATGCTGCTGTCTGGCACTTACTTTAATGTAGCGATGAATCTGTCGAAATAATGTTTGACTCGTTAATTCAAATAATGTTGAAACCTGCTGAACAACGTTCGACCTGAATGCCTCTTGATCTGGCAAAGGTATCCCGCGTCGCTCCATAGGCAAACTTATATCCATCCACAAAAAAGGAATCAAGGATATGAGCATATAATTTTTGTTTAAAGACATACAAAACCTTTCATAATATAAATTAATAAAATTATTATTTATTAGCTGTATTATTTATTAGCTATTAGAATAGCGAGCAATTACTATATTGTCAAAAATAAAAATCCACTTTAATTTAATTATTCAATGTTATTCAATGTTATCATGCATATCAAATTGATTGATAAGCAGAAGCCATAAGTTTTAAAATTTAACTTGAAAATTCGATCTTCTTCTATTACTATAAATTGATTTAAAAAATAATCAATTTATTTTTTTAATTATTGACTAGCTTGAGCACTAATTTACAAAATTTAGAGACAGATATGATAAAACAAACTCTATCGATCACGATTTTTATTGTTATTGGAATTCTTTACATACAAAGCCACAGGCTTATCTCAATGGATCGTCCCCTTGTTATTCTAACACCGACAGTCACTTATAGAACGCAACCTTTATTAGGAGCTAATTTTGTTGACAACAATCTGCTCACAAGACAATTTTTTGTGCCTAAACCGTATCCCACTACCCCTGGTAACCTCCATTTGATGGGAATACCATGCGCAGGACATGGCCACGATCCTTTATATCCTTTTGTCAATGCTGATATATACACTCTGGGACTGATGACCCGTCAGGCCCATGAATGTGCCGATGATCACGCCGCGTGGCATTTCATACGGTGTAGCAGATTTTTAGAAGCCTATCAGGATGCTACATGCAGCTGTATACAAAGCAAGCAAGAGAGACTCGATGCCTTAGAATCTATGTTTAAAATAGTCCCCGGCATTGCACCCTTAGTTACTTTTCAGCCCGTGGCAAGGGATGCATACCGACAGGCTATCCATATCACTAACACATTAGCTCACGAAGGCAATGCACGAGCTCTCTATATGCTGGCAACGTTGAACGCATCATTTGCTGAGTCATACGCTACTCGTGCCTGTAGCCTTGCTGGAAAAATTTTTGAGAAAAAATCAGACGATGAATGTCGACAACTATTACATCGGTTTGATGTACACACGTTAATTAATCTTTATCCTCATGACGCTCGCATACAGAGATTGACACAAGAATTTTTGTCAGAACGTGGCACAGAAGCTGAAAAAAGAGCCTCCTGGGAATATTTCATTAAAGAAGCGTCTTACGGCAATCTTAGAGCAACTTGTTATTGTGCGCATGCATTACTTGAAAAAAACCAGCCAGAAGAAAGCTATGAACATATCAAAACGCTTATGTCATGCCATGAGGGCAGACTCTTGCTAGCTGAATTTGCACACCGTTGCGATCCTCTCCCCGCCATACTTAATGACCCTAGGCAAGCCGAAAACAGTATCGCAGGCACTATTAAAGGACTTGTAATGTATCACCAGGGCAATCACCGACAAGCATTTTCGCTATTAAACTCAATAACAGATTTTCAAGTACAACCTTATATCTTTTTCAGTTTGGCTACCATGTATAAAGATGGTCATGGTACCAAAAAAAATCTTGATAAAGCTATCTATTTTTATAGAAAAGCTTTATCTTTACCGCACGACCATCAACTAGAAGAACAGATACAACAGGTTATGCATGAACTTGCCTATCGTGGTTGTATAGCAGCACGATCTGAATTATTGCTCGATGCTATAAGCAAAACAACTGATTATACAACTATTGACTCACTCCTTGATCCCTTTTGGGACATGACACTTAAAGAACGGGAGCCGTATATTAACTCTATAAAGAATCATGAGCAGCTGAGTCCTAGAGACCCTCATAAGATAGAGTATCTACTGGCAACATTGTATACGATGCAAGCTTTCAAAGAACAAGATCTGTTCCAAAAAATTAACTATCTTAAACAAGCATTAAATTCTTTTGAAAAGCTAGAAGTAGCCGTCATAGATCTGCGTAACCATTGCGCCACCATTGCATATTGGATAAGTATATTGTGCCAACAACAACACGACTATAAACTTGCTGTCATCTATGCACAAAAAGCAATAGCTCTTGGGCATCCAGAAGCTCACTATGCATTAGCTATGGCTTATTTAGCTGACACTGAGTCTTTGCAAAAAGATTTTGATGCATCTATTCAAACGCTAATCGACCGATTAGAAAAAGAAGATACTGAAAAGTACAATCCTTCAATGATCTGCTTTGGAAATACAAGAAAAATAAGCTTTTCAGATTCTCATGACCTTCATAGCCTCATGGTACAAGCGCTAGAAAGAGCATGTTCACGTCATGATTTGCGCGTTTATTGCTTACTTGCACGACTATATGCATTTAATAGAGATACTCAATCCGTGCAATTGGCAACAAAATTACTATCTTTTGTCTTACAATCGACACAGGGAGAAAAACTAGCTGGACTACTCCGCTCTACAAAATCCGAGAATGTACTCAGATTAATGGCACAATCTGGTGACATACAAGCATGTAAACAGCTTGGTTTGGTATTATTTCATGATCATAACTATGAGGATGCCTACCGCAATTTTAACATAGCTTGCAAAGCACAAGATCTTGAATCTACCTGCTATTGCATTTATATGCTCATACATGGTATTGGCACAACTCAGTTACTCAAAGAGGCACATAAGCGTGCTCAAGGTCTTTGCAAAACTGAAGCCGGCCGAAAAATTTTGCCTCTACTCGCACAACTTGCAAATGAGCAAACGGTACAACTATTGTCAAAAGAAGTTCAAAAAGGCAATAAACACGCATCGTTTTTGCAAGGCATAATCTTGTATCACCGCCACGAAAATCCAGAGCAGGTTTTGATCTGTTTGCGGCCAATGGCTGAACAAAAAAATCCCTATGCATGTTATCTCTGTGCCCATCTATTGCCAGATATGCCCGATAAACAACCCTCGACTTCAACGATTCTCTCATCACCAGTTGACGTAAAAGTAAAGCAATTAAAAAAAGCATTAGAATATTGTGCTGTAGCTTGCAAACATTTATTAGCATCTGAGAACATGTCCGGAGCTATTGCTAATCAATTAGCTAATGCCTATTACCAACAAGGCAAAGAAGAAAAGGCTTTGAAAGCATATGAATATGCAATGCAACAAGGAAATGGTGCTGCAAAAGCAACATTACAAGCATATAGGACGCTAAACAGCCAAGATACAATGCCTGAAGCTCGAGAAAAAGCAGTTGACTATCTTGAAAAATCGGCTGAAAAAGGAGATGCGATCCACCAAAAAATGCTTGCATTTTATTATCAAGGACACAATAAAGCAAAATCATACAACTATGCTGAACTCTACTTGTCAGCGCACCCTGATGACCAAGAAATATGTTATCTAGCAGGCACATTATTATGCTTAAATGCAGGACAAGCGGGCATTCCTGCTCGACAATCAAGAGCCTATGATTTACTTTCTGTAGCTGTGGATCATTTAGGGGGGACTGATCATGTCTATTATTGGTTAGGACATTATTGTTTTGAAAAAAATGATTTGACTCAAGCCCTATCATGGTTTAATCGTGCTCCAGAGTGCTTTTTATGCAACGTGTATCGCGGCCTGGCCATGCTCATGCTTGCCTATAAGGGTATTCAAGAAACCGATAAAACATTGGCATACGATCATCTTGAGAAAACTTTTTTCAACAGGAATGAAATCGCTCTTGCCTGTACCTGTTGGACACATGAGATTGAAGCATTTATTAAAAATTTTAAACAGTCTATTCCTGAGAATGATACACGTGCCTATGCCCTACTTGGGCGCCTTAAATTTTTATGTAAAGAGGGCTCGCAGGAGATTTCTATGCATGAGGCCTTAGAATATCTTAAGAAAGCTGCCGACGTAGGCAACCCTTATGCACAAAGCACTCTTGGCCTTATATATTCACATAACCTCGATGGTTTATCTTATGAAAGAAAAGCATTTGAATATTTTGCTCAAGCGTTGTGCTCTCAAAATCTACCAGATTACCTGATACGCGAAATAAGAGAGGAAATTCATACGATGATGAGTAAGTCCTCTATTTCTAAAGAAACACTGTATGCTGCCTATAACATGGTTACAAGTTTGATCCATCACGGAAATCAACTATGTTTACTCCAAGCTTTTAATCTATTTAATTCATGCGAAGATTATGTGATTAAAAATTTTGGTAGTGATAGATCATTAGTTGACCTATACAATGAGTCTGGTGCACGGCATGCATTAAAACAAGCTGTTGACCAAGGCAACACAGATGCTGCTGCATATTTTGGGATTTCGCTCGTTGAACGATTTATGAAAGAATTATGCTCATTCGATGAGATCAAAAATGAAGCATTTCCGGCTCTTGAACATGCCCTCAAGGCACATAATAGTATGATAAATTCATTGTCTATCGTAAGAAACTTTTATTTGCCCTGCTATACATGTGCGATTGCTCGTCATATCTGTTCTGCTTCTGACCTAAAACCGCTATTGGAACGTGCACTCATACTTGACCCACAGAACCCGGAAATTTTATGTGAGCTAGCTTTACTTACCAACCAAGAAAAACTCGATCATATTACGCAAAAAGAACTGTATGGGCACTTAGCAAAACAGGTTAGACCAACATATTCGTTATGTTTTAAGCTCGCTATAGCTTTGACAGAAAAAAACCTCTCAGTACTCCAAGCAATTTTTAAAAATATTATAAAAGAGCTCGAAACGCACGTAACAAGCAGGCAAGACGCAGTTACTCAATTATCGGATTTGGGCATTCAAGCACTGCTATCGAGTAAACATGACCAAGCGGTTTGCTACTTTCAACAACTAGCTGATACTTTTTTAGTTCCTGAAGGATATGGGCAGGCGGCTATGATCAAGTTTTATTTGAATAATGATGTAGCAGGGGCCGTTAGCTTGCTCATCAAGGCTCTTGATCTGTCTGCAAAGCAGGAAAAAGAACTAGACCTGGGCATTTTACATTGTATGCTCAACATTATGCATTCATTAGATACAAGAAAGGTTACAGACAAGATCTGCGCAAAACTTGCAGTAATTCTTCGCTACAAGCTAGATCAACACCATATAAGCATCTCATAGGATATGAATAACTTGCAATAATTTCTAACTGGAAAATCACTGATACTACCTGTGGAAAAAGATACAGTATTAAGCTAGCATTACACTATAACTAACAAGAATAAAGTTTTGCGTAGTTCTTAATGGAGAAACGGTGAAAATCAATTGTGCTCACATAGACGTATATATGTTACTGATAGTAGTATCATCACACCCAATAGTTTTTGGCAATAACGCATCATTGAACAGACTACAAAACATTGAGCTTTTCCATAGCCAACTGTTAAAGCCTCTGTATGATATCAGGCAATTTTTTCACCAAGCTCACTCATTTTGCACAAGTTATCCTTTTGATTGTACACCAAGGGCTCCCTATATCCAGGCAGTTGTCATACCTACGCATAGCACTGTAATTGTGATAGGGGACCTACATAGCAGTGTATCTTCGTTAGAAAACAATTTAAAAAATCTTGCCAATCAAGGACTGTATGATCCAATAACAAGAAAGCTGACCTCTGGTTGTTATCTAGTATTATTAGGCGATTATACCGACAGAGGCCCTCAAGGGGTAGAATTATGGATGGAGCTTTTGGACCTTAAGATCAATAATAAAGATCAGGTTATCTTGCTTCGTGGCAACCATGAAGATAATCGATTAGCTCGTTGCGGCGGTTTTAAGTTCGAATGGTTCAAAAAGTTTGGGCATTCAAAAATTACTTATGCAGGATGGAATCTACTTTCAACACAATTATTTTCATATCTTGCTCATGCTGCACTGATCGGAATCCAAAAACCTGGAAGCAATAAGGCTACTTTTTTATTGTGTACGCATGCTGGCATAGATCCTCGGGTCCAAATGCAAGATTTGTTATTAGATGCGTTACACGAGCCCGGAATTACCAAGTATCAAATTCTTACTGATATAGGTATCAATAATGGGTTTAATTGGTCAGATCTTTATAGCCAACAATGGCAAAATTCTGCTCCCCAAGCTCAAACAAAACCAACTCAGCATGGAACGCCGGTTCCTTTAAAAGACCACAATAAAACAGCGGCTGGCAAGTATTTAAAGAATATGATTGAGATACACGATGTCCACATACCCTATGAGTTCACCGTTCAAGCAATTGTACGTGGGCATCGTCATGTGCCGGGCGGGGTTGTGGAATTGGTAGAACCTGTGGGAAACATAGTAACCGATTCTTTTGTTGTAGTTAAAGACTCTTTTTTTGCTCCACTTACTCATGGGGTAACATACCCTGTCGCCAGGCATGCGATTTATACACTAACATCTTCACCAGAAGGGTTGGGCAAGCATTTTAATTGTTGGGAAGATGCATATGGATTGTTTCATGGGGACTCAGAGGGTCTGTGGACGTTGACACCATATATACAGCACCGTGAAACTAAGAAGTTCAGCTCTACATTTGACCTTATGTTACATGCAGAATACAAAAAGCAGCAGAACACATAAAAATGGCGGATTAATTTTGTGTTAAGTCGTTATTTACCTGCAGCTTGCTTGCGCACATAATTCTCTTTTAACTCTTCAAATTGGGCACGTGCTTTTGGACAACTATAAACAAGATCGCCTAAAAAATTGACAAGATCGGTACAAAATTGATCAAAAAGTCTAAAGCTTATAATACATTTATCAAAATCTGTCATATCAGCATCAAACTTATCCGAACCATTTAATAATGGACTTCCTGCAGGAACTGATTCGCGAAGAAGAAGAGCATAAATATCTTCAGCTCCACGAGCCGTTCCTATAAGTGGTGACACAATAGGCTTAAAATCTTGCTTCATTTTTTTAAGTTGAATGGTAAGTTCAGCAGCAGTTTTTTCATAGGAAGCTCGGTCTTTTATAGTACAGTCTTTCAAATAATTTTCAGTCATTTTTTCTAATAAGGCCAAAGATTTTATACAATGTGGTTGCCCTTGAAATATATATCCTCCAACACGCCCAGACCCTGTTAGTTTTCCTAGTTGCATAGATTGAATGTCTCGAGCTAATTTATAAAGAGACCCTACCAATTCCCCATGAAAACCAAAAGACTTGCCATCAATAATCGCAATTAAATCAGGACACAACATAACTGGCTTGCGTGGTTGCTGGGTTACAGCATATACGAACGAACTACAGAACAGAATTGTCAATGTCACACGAACATTATTATACATACCTGATCCTTTAATTTTAAAGGTTAATAATTACACTCGACATTAAAGACTATATTAAAATCTTTACCTATTCCTTGCGACCAATATGTTTTATCACCATACAAGGATATCGTCCATGTACTTGATACTTTTGGCATAGAATAGGAAATAAACCCACCAATTCTAAACTGATAGGCAGCAGGACGCTTGGCACATTTGACTACCAACGGCGGCGTTCCTGGAGGAATGCAGATAGTACCGAATGACTCTTTTGTTCTTGCCCAAAAGTCATTCACAAGCTGCATCTTTAATCCTTTGTATTCAAAATAATAGTTAGTAGTCGATTGAAAAATAATGCCGGGAAATACGGTGGTTCTGAATTTGAAAGGATACAACTCTTCAATTAACTTTTGATTGATAAAATCTAATTTTTGCTGAGCATATACAGGATCTTCATTAATACGATCTAAATCAAAATTTGAAAGTAGATAATCATTAGGATTTTTGTTTTCTACAAAAGAACGTATCTCACGAGACGGCAAATAATACTGTATAATCATGCGACTGCGCATTTTGATATGATGAGCCCATGGCCTTTTGATTAGATAGGTCAAGCGTGCCATTGCTTTATATGACAAACCAAGCCCAAGATGATTACCATAGCCTAAACTGCTGTCTAACAAATTATGTGATAATTGATTAAGAGCTCCTAAACCAAATGCTTGGCCGAGTGCAGTAGCCGCTTGAGCGTTACCGCTCAGTGCAAGATCCATGATAGTAGAAATACTAAAATCTTTAGGAATACATGCATTTTCGAATGATGAACCAAATAGACCTTTTTTAAATGCAAATGCAGTAGGAATCGTTGTGACAAAGCCAAGTGCCAAATTATAATAATGACGTTTAATCAGATCCCAATCAAGATGAATACGAGTATCGCCAATACCAAATGCATCACCAACCAGATGATTGCGAACAAATTCCAGATCAACAGGATTATCGCCGTCGCCGCGTAAGCCAACATGGTGTTGATCATCGGCACACGGTTGCTGCAGACAAGAGGGATTGGCCTGTTGCCTATTTTCTTGCTCACATGGAGTTTGTAGAACTTCATTAAATGCATTTTCGATACAAGCACGTTCATCTTGAGTCATATAATAATTACGCTCTTGATAAAGGATTGGCAGATGAACATGGAGATTAACATGTTTGAATTGTTTATCACCATGGAGCATCATACCAACTTGACGTTCTTGCACAGCAATATTGCGAAATAAGGGTAAAACAACAAGAGGATTAATGTTAAATTGAGGATAAGCTGCTTGTACACATTTTGCGCAATCTCCCAATCGCTGCAATACAGTAGGAGTACACAACGCTATATATGATTGAATGCCATCGCAATTTTGTGTAAAAAACATGCGACTCGTTTGATTGAAAAAAAATCCCATAGCAAACGTTTTTTTTCGGCTATAATCTCTACGGGGGAAGAATGCAGGTACATCAATAATACTCTTTTTATTTAATGGATAGGTATAGCGATACAAATTATTTTCAAGCAAGCAGGGAACTTTGATTAAATCTACAAGAATCGCAACAACCGTAGAAGGATCGATCGTCCTTTTTGTTTGAAACTCTGTATCAGTTAAGAATGCGTCTGTCACTGGATCATTTAATTCTGCCGAAAAATCAAAATTATCTGAAGAAGCTCTTGTTGCCAAGCAGCAAAAGAGAAGAATATTGGAGATAACGAACCACACGATTTTCATATCATAGAAATTTTTCATTTTCACCCTATTGTGTACATCAGTGTACTATACATGCATGTACTATTTCTGATAATTAGTTGTATTATAAACAATTTTGTGCGTCATGACAAAATGCATAACAATCATGATAGATCAATAATAAAAAATAGGATGTATGTAAGTAGCATTTTGATACCGCCGTAGTACAATTGTACAAGGAACATTTTCTATAGTTCATTGCTCAAGGAGTATCATGACAATATCCAAACAAAAAAATAAAGCTTTTTTTGTAGTCGATGGCAATATCGGCGCCGGCAAAACAACTTTTTTGCGTATTTTATCAGATTACCTACATGCACATGTTGTATATGAACCGACCGATAAATGGCAGACAATAGTAGGAACTGAAAACTTATTAGAAAATTTTTATCGTGATACACCCCGATGGGCCTATACATTTCAATCATATGCTTTTATTACTCGCATCATTGAACAAGAATCACATGCATATCAATTTGCTCAACCAATTCAGATTCTTGAACGATCGGTTTTTTCTGACCGCTACTGCTTTGCCAAAAATTGCTATGAACTTGGCTTTATGACAGAACTTGAATGGAAACTGTATCAAGATTGGTTTTCATGGCTTGTTGATAATTATGTTATTCGACCAAACGGTTTTATCTATCTCCGGGTAGACCCAATCATCTGCCATCAACGTCTGACAAAACGTCACAGGCATGAAGAAAGTGGGGTTTCACTTGACTATCTTGAGAGGCTCCATCAAAAACATGAAGATTGGCTTATTCATAAGCTAGATGTTGCGCCCTACGTCAAAGATATTCCGGTACTTGTCCTCAACTGTAATCAAGATTTTGAAAGTTCAGAGCTAGAGCAGAAAAACCTCATGGAATCAGTTGCCAATTTTATTGACCAATGGATGAAAATTGACTGGAAAAAAAACCCTTCAGTCACCATTGTCCGTTAAATACCACGCAGCTCATACATAGGAACATAGATACTTAATTAAAAGGCTATTTGTTTTTTACAAAAAGAGAGTAATATTAGGTATTAGGAACAATATTTTAGGGGTAATCCGTAGAAAAGAAAGGAATTTCGATGAAAAAGGTAGCACTGTGGGGGCTATTACTTATATCATCGGTATACGCTGATCCTGAAACCCAAACTACCCAGGTCGGTCAAGCAAACTCAAAAAAAGTTGAACTTGCGAAATTGCACCTTTTAAATGCGTGGTCAATAAGCAAACAAACGACTATTGCAGGGAGTACCTGGGTATGGCAACATCTTCCTCAAGCCCCTGAGTCGGTCAAATCTATTTATCATACTGCGTATGGATGGGTAGCAGGTAATGCATCTACGGCTAAAATTTGGCTTGAAAAAAACACCCCTAACCCCGTTAAAGATTGGTTATTAAGAACAAAAAATTCATGTAAACCTGCATGGAATAAAACGAAACAAACGGTCGTTCATTGGTTTACAGAGCTTAGGTATATGTATAAGTAAACAATAATACGAAAGGGTATCAGATGGAAGGAATAGTCGTTGCAAAAGCAGCAGCTTGCATAGGTGCGGCCATTACGATGGGTCTGGGTGCGGTAGGCCCTTCTCTCGGCCAAGGACTGATCGCCATGAAAGCCTGCGAAAATATTGGAAAATTTCCCGAAAGTTCAAGCCAAATTAGAACAACAATGCTTATTGCTATGGGCTTTGTTGAAGGGGCAGCCATTTATGCATTACTCATCGCCGGGTTCCTTCTCTATCTGGCTGGCTTTGTATTTGCTTAATATGAGTATTCGCAAAATGGAGCGATAATGAATATAAATATAACATTATTAATTCAAATTTTTAATTTTATTATCGCCTATGTTATCGTGAGGACATTGCTTTTGAAGCCTGCCGTAGCGGTCATTTTACAAGAAGAAGAATATAGAGCTCACCTTGATGCATCTATTGAAAGTAATTTGAAAGCAAATAAGGCCAAAGAAGAGACTATGGCTCACCGATGGACCACAGCCAAGGAAATATTTGCAAGCCGTGCTCCTGATGTTGTACAAGCTGAACAAGCCCTTCGTGTACCAACTGAAGCCAAAATGCCAAAAATTCCTGAGATCGACAAAAGAGTACTTAAACCGATGGCAGCAGACGTGGCTGATGAACTTGTAGAAAGGATACGTCATGTTCGATGAGTCACTTGTTACGATCATATTCAAACTTCTTAATTTTGCAGCACTTCTCGGGCTAGGATTTTTCATCTTCAAGAGATATTTTCAAAACGATATCATAGAAACTATTGAAAATACCCAATTAGAAGAAATCAATTTGAATACGCGTATTAGTGAGCTTGGAATGAGGGGATCTGAACTTTCGCGAGAGATTATCGATCAAGAAAAGCTCTGCGATTACCTAAAAGACCGAACCGATCAATGGAATGAGGCATTTAAAAAAGATGTTGAATATAGGAGGCAATGCCAAAAAGTTCTCGATGAACATATGGCTGAACGGACTGACAAACAGATCAATAGTATACTTCAAGAACGTATGCGTCGAGCCATACTTCCGGAAGCTCTAAAGCAGGTACATAGTCAGTTAGTAGAATCATTTGAGAGTAAGTCCCAGGGCAAAGAATTTGTGCAAAACATTCTTGATTATATGAAAAAGAGTTCATAATGGATATTCGTTCAGTTATCTTATCACGCAAATATGCTGAGGCTTTTTTGAATCTTTTTTTTGATTCAATAACACCCGAGACTATTTCGAATCTGACTAAACTGCAACACTATTTGAAAAATCATAAGAATGCGACAATCCTATTTAGTTTGCATCATATTCCATTAGACGCCAAACTTAAACTACTCGATGACCTAGGACTTCAATTACATTCTTG
This sequence comes from bacterium, assembly GCA_021818945.1. Taxonomy (GTDB): domain Bacteria; phylum Babelota; class Babeliae; order Babelales; family Vermiphilaceae; genus JAKASV01. The sequence continues at coordinate 25,257 of JAKASV010000016.1, forward strand.
CGAACACATAAAAAAACTTTTTGAGATACTCATTCGTCATGACAGAGCCGAACTCGTTCTACAGGTCTTTACAAAGATTTGTCAGCTATATAGGGAACGTAAAAATATTCTCATGTTTGATATTCAAGGCTCACATGAACTGGATGAACAATCGATAGCCAGCATTGAAAAATTTCTTGCACGTTCGACAGGTAAAAATATTCAGAGCAAACAACATATCAACAAAGACCTTATCGCTGGCTTGCGCTTACAAAGTGATACATTCTTATGGGAATATTCAATAAGCAAACAAATAAAGAAATTGACGCAGACTATTGCCGCTAAGGAATAATAATAGAGGACGCCATGGAGATAAAAAGTACAGATCTTGTTACATTACTTGAAAAGTCACTTAAAGATATTGAATATGAAAAATTAGAAGAAATAGGCATCGTTGTTCAAGTTGGTGACACAATCTGTAAGGTACATGGTCTGGATAAAGCTTCTCTTGGAGAACTTATAGAGTTTGAAGGTGGCAATAGCGGCATTATCATGAATCT
>JAKASV010000057.1 GCA_021818945.1 bacterium
TCTGTCTGGACATGCTGGCCCATGGTTTGACGTTAGGTAAGCCCAGAATCATAAACACTGACCAAGGATGCCAATTTACCAGTCTTGACTGGATACATATGGTGGAAGGACATGGGATAAAGGTAAGCATGGATGGCCGTCGTGGTCGTTGGGTGGATAATGTGTATATAGAACGGCTATGGCGTACCATAAAACATGAGCATGTGTACTTATATTCATTTGATACAGTGAGAGAGCTTAAACAATCAATAGGTGATTTTATTGATATGTACAACACCAGGCACCTGCACCAAAGCCTTGGATACAAGACACCTGCCGAAATATATTTAGCAAATTAGACATAGAAGGTGCCAGGAGCCTTTCACAGAAGAATGATTTAGACAGGAAGTATGATTTGAAATTTACGGTAAAATTAACAGACTTGGGGCACTGCCCCAAACCCCGTTCCGATGGCACCTGCCATCGGTTTAGAGCCTTAGAAAGAATCTTCTAGTTAGACAACGGTAAAGTTGCATTGTAGTATTATGGGCAATCAGTATATTTAAGTGGTGAATAGGTATATAAAAATGTAAAATTGAATGAATATTGCGAGATATTTTTGGTACAAAATTGGATCTTATTTTTGTAAAAAAATGGTCTTGACAAAGGGGTTCACTTTACTGGGCAGGGCATCATACAATAACAGCTTTGATGATCCGTGCTGTGAAAACATGATACTTTATATAGAGATAAGATTCGGGAAATAGTTCAAAACGCATCTATGAAACTGTTTTTATCACGCAAAAAGTGTCAACTATTTGGCGGTGGGTTCATTGTCTTTTGTTAAGTGTTAAGAAGGATAAACAATGATGGTAAAAAAATCTTTTCCCTTGTCTCGGGTCTATCAGTTACTTGAACCGGGACCAGTTGTAATGGTCAGCACGTGTCGTGATGGCAAGCCCAATATTATGACTATGTCATGGCACATGATGATCGATTTTATGTCACCTCTAGTAGGGTGTGTGATAAGTGAAGAAAATTATTCGTTCAAAATAGTAAAACAAACCGGTGAGTGTGTGATAAATATACCTACGGTAGAGCTTATACAAACTGTAGTTGATGTGGGAAATACGACCGGATCAAAAATTGATAAATTCGCAACATTTCATCTGACGCCCAAAAAAGCTTTATGTATAGATGTGCCTCTGATTGAAGAGTGCTATGCAAATTTGGAGTGTAAAGTCATAGATATGAAGATAGCCGCACAGTATAACATTTTTATTCTTCAGGTACTGAAAGCGTGGAAAACAATATCCAAAAAACGTCAGCGAACCATTCATCATGCAGGCAAGGGGAATTTTATCATTGATGGTAAGATGATCAAGCTACCTTCGAAAAAGAAATAATATAATTTTTACATACTTATATTTGACGATCGAATGCTAAAGCTCCTCTTCATTTCCATTGATGTCTATCGAAAGTCCTGTTGCAATCGAGCCACAAGCAGAGAGTATGATGCAGCCCATGACAAGGCCAGCTGCAGGGCCGATGACCAAAGTAGTTCCAACAGTAGCGATGCTGCCTATAGCTGCAACGCTTAAAAGTTCTCTGAGCCTACAAAGAGGCGCTCCTCCTTTGCCTGGTACATATGCTCGTACAATATAATCACCATTATCAAGTTTACTGGCCCTGATCCTGCCGCCATCATGAATAAACTGTCTTAATGAGTGGGTGTTCATTTTTCTGAGTAGGCTATCGGGGTCACATTCTTTAACCTTATGAGATCGACCTTGATCAACTACGGTGTATGTATGGTTATCGAACAATACCTGCATGGAAAAACTTGAGCATGAAGCCAAAATAACAATGAACATACACAGTATGGCATTAAGATTCATGGACTTGCCTTTTTTAGTTAATCCGAGCAACCTATCAACGGTCTTCTTGATGTCATCCTAACATGAAAAATTTGGGTTGCAAATACCTTGTCCTGGTTCATGACATATTGAGACTATAAGGTCCCAATTATTGATAATATTGCCATAAATTTCATCATCCAAAGAAGCTCAACGACCCATGAAAAAAGTGTACTTTTCAAAACCTCATTATATGTGCCGTATGGTCACCGGAAGCAGTTACTATCAATCTGCCATCATGGCTAAAATTGGCTGACAAAACATCTCCTGTCTAAAGGCTATTTTCTAATTGTTGTTCGATATATTCAGCTGAGCGGAGGATGCAACGTTTGCCTTTGTCGCCATATTTTTCAAATACTGAATATCCGCCAGTTTTTTTAAGAAGTTCTTTATCAAGGTCTATCAAAATACCAGCACCTAACATATATGCTTGCCCATCATTTTGTAATCCGTCTATGATCAATTCCTGAAAAGTAGCATATGGATCTTCAAAATATTCAGCATGTAGAGTTATCGAAGAGAGACCTGTCCATTCTGTGAAATGTCGGGTCAGTATTTGTTGCATGTTTGATATAAAAGTGAATCGATACTTGCCGATTTCTGAAAACCTTTTTTTTTCAATCCATGTATTCATATTCTCGATTTCTTGCATGAGAGATTCGCGGATTTTTTTCCAAAATAGCAGATGCCGGTCCCAATAAATTCGTGGTTTGCCATAGCGCGTTACATAGACAAAAATAGTGCGGGTTTGGCCGGATTTTAGTGTGATGCTGATTTCTATCCGATTGATATTTTGTGAAAAAGATAAGCTTTCAGGTTTTGCTATAGGAGTACTCATGCCTTTGAATGCAGCATCAACGGCGATCATGACGGTACTTTGCAAGTTATGATTTTTTATACAGGCCTCGATGTAATCGAAGCCCGATTCAAACAGGTTAACTGCTTCAAGATGAGCAGAGTCAACTGTGCTTTTAAGACAATAATGAGTATTAAGATGTAATCGAGTTGCAAGTATCTGAGCAGACGTTTTGTATTGCATGCCATCAGCTGTGTCTTGTTCTAGGTGCGTATACATAAGATCTATGAGATTTAAGGTTATTGATGAATAGCCGGAAAATTGTAATGCAGATGCTAGTAAATATTCCATGCCCATGCCGCCTGATCCGAATGAAGTGATAATGATATGATCAATAGGCATAAACTTTTTTTTGATCTTATGTATGGCATGCATTATGAGGGCTATGCGCTTAGCTACGGGGGCTTCAGGACAGCGGCACATATCAAGGACAACACCTTTTAATCGTGCTAGATATTGTGATTCAATCTTAGGATGAGAATCAATATAGTATTCAGCAAGTTTTTCCTGAATAATACTTATGAGATTATTTTTAATAATAAAGGCTAATAATTCGCCATCTTCTACATCTTTGCACAACTGGTTTATGCCTTTTGCATTGTTTTTATCAATGAGGTCCGGATGCAGATTTTTTAAGAATTCTATAAAGATCTTGCTATCATAAGACATTGTTCCTTGTATCTTCTGGGCTATTATATCAAGGTACCGTTCTTCTACCTGTGCAAGTATATACTCAATTGTTTTAACAAGAGCGGGGATCTCTTTTGGTTCTCGTAAAAATTGATCTGCAAGATTGGCGGCTTGTAATTCTCTATGTTCTGAACAGAGAACTGCAAGAATACACAAAATGATTTGATGGGTTCTTTTCATGAAAGATCCTCCTAACCTCAATCGACATCGGCTACCTATGCGATATGTGAACAACTGAAAGCATAATACCTCCTAATATTATTTTACAAGTAGAAAATTACTTAAATCAATAAAATTATATATTTGATTGTGATTGATTAATAAAATAGGTCGATCTGTATATTTATCTGAATTCTGCTGATCGACCTATAGCAATACTATGTTCGACACTACTAAATTATATACTCAAAAGGGCGTACCAATCATTTGAGAGCTGCGATATTGAACACCTAAACTTGCAAACCTTTGACTTCCTGCGCAAGTGTATCTAGAAGTTTTTGTAGCTGACCTATAGAGAGTTTTTTATCGTGTCGAGAGTTTTGAAAAATTCCTGTTGTTGTTCTAAAGACATTCTTGCATTTGGGTCTATTATTACGATTGGAAGCAAGTATTAATGGCATTAATATGCTCCCTTTTTTTGTTCTGGTACCCTGCTCAGCTTTTTGATAGCATGTTCGTAACTACTCAAAAAGTGTAGGGACCTGACTACGCTAGGTCTTGAATAAGCAATTTATAATGATTAATTAGATCCGTTCGTGCTGAGTCAGGCATTCTTCATACCGACTCGAAGCATGAGCTCATTAAAGTTATTAAGGAGAAGTTGCTGATTGTGCCTTGGCCATAATAAGCTCTGACAGATCAGCAACTCCCGCTAAAAGTTTTTCGCAATAAATGGTAACATAACTCAAAGAAAATTTTCTAGGAGTTATGACGATGCTGAAGCGTGGACCACAAAACAAAGAGAAAAAGTTATTATCTGCGGCTGG
>JAKASV010000017.1 GCA_021818945.1 bacterium
AAAATTAAAGGAGTATCAAAAGTCTCCATCTCAAAAAAGCACAGCTTTGTTATGGTCCGAGTTTGACGCTATTACTGATACCACAGTAATAAATCCTGCCTTAAGAAAAGCCTTGGATAAACTAGCCTGCAACAAGATGAACTGCTCAAAGTTTTAAAATATCCATTCATTCCGCTGACTAACAATGGTAGCGAATGAGATATTCGTACTTATGTAATTAAACGTAAAATTAATACAATTCCCTATCTGTCAGAGCTTATTAAGGCCAAGGCGCAATCAGCAACTTCTCCTTAATAACTTTAATGAGTTCATGCTTCGAGTCGGCATGATGCATGCCTGCCTCAGCACGAACGGATCTAATTAATCATTATAAATTGCTTATTCAAGACCTAGCGTAGTCAGGTCCCCTACACTTTTTGAGTAGTTACACGGAAATAGTAACTTTATTTAATTACAGGCCCTTAGTAGATTTTCAGTTGATTTGGATTTTGATTTGCTCAACCATGGCTATCAAGAGCTTGTTTTTGAAAAAGTAAAAACTATCCTGCAAGAGTATGGGATGATCACTGAAGCACGACAAAAGTGCTATAACATTTTTTTATCCTTTCGTACCATGAGAAAGTCGCGCAGGGCTATAACATAAAGATAGAAATCAATTGCCGCGATTTTGGCTCACGCTATGAAATAAAATCATATCTTGGTATTCCCATGAAAGGCATGATTCGCGAGGACATGGCAGCCAATAAGCTCGTAGCGCTCTATGAGCGTGAAGGTTAGACTAACCGAGATATTTTTGATGTTTGGTTTTTCCTAATAACTTGCCAAAATTAATCAGATACTGCTGAACAATTTTTCAGGTGAGCAAAATTAATATATGATAGTTGGCATAGGCCAATGTTTAATAGGAAAGGTTCTGTTATGAAAAAGCTATTATTCGCATTATCGTTAACTTTTATCACATCTATACATGGCATGTGGACAGAAGCATATAAAAGAGCACGAGAGAATGATGGTCCCCTTAGAAGTAAAATTCAGAATGTTATAGCACGACGCGGAGATTTTTGCGAAGCATGGCAATGCTTTAATCCATATTATGAAGGTGAAAGTGCTGTGCATGCTGCCGCTATATGCAAAGACTCTGATCTCTTGCAATTTGTTTTAGACCAGGGAGGGAAGGCAAATCCTCAGATACCATTTCGCCTCAATGGTGTTTCCCCATTATATTTAGCCGTTTTTTGGGAGCGTTACGAAAATGTAAAACTTCTGGTCGATCGTGGAGCAGACGTTAATATTGGGGAAATAGCAGGTCCTTTAGATTTTGAGATTGAGACGCCACTGAAACTTGCAATTAAAAGAGGCTATAGGACCATTGCAACTTTGCTTGTGTCTCATGGTGCTCAGGTCGAGGCATCTTGGCAAGCAGAACTGGATAGTCTTCTAAGTTCTGATCAAGAACGCATTGCAACTACTGAGCATGGTGATGCAGGATTACCTAAGGCATCATGGGTTCAAAGAATATGTGTTGTTCAATAATCAAACTTTTGGTTTAGGCGTTCCTTGTCTGCAAGTGATTTTTTGATAGAATCAGATTCTTTCGAGAATCTCAGATATGCTAGAAGGTCATTCTCAGTCCAAACCTTTTTACATACATTGAGCAAAATATGAGTTTAAATTACAGTCAGCAAGTGAGCAGAAGAACATGATCTTTAAATTATTTTCGTTTTAAGAGCGATTAATAATCATTCAGTTATCACCAAATTCATTGATTGAGGCATGTTTTTTATTTAGGATAGACGTAAAGTTAAATAAATTTAACTTTTTTAAAAGGAGTAATTAGTGAAAAAAAGTTTAAATGAATATGAGAAAAAAAGGATTTTTGAAAAGACACCCGAGCCAAAGCCGAAAATAAAAAGAAGTAAAACAAAAAATATTTTTGTTATTCAACAGCATCATGCATCTCATATGCATTTTGATTTTCGCATTGAAGTTGATGGTGTTTTAGTGTCATGGGCAATTCCTAAGGGGCCTTCTCTAGATCCCAGAGAAAAGAGATTAGCTGCACGCACAGAAAATCATCCTTTAGACTATGCTAATTTTGAAGGAATAATTCCTGAAGGTTATGGTGCTGGTACAGTTATCGTTTGGGATAACGGAACGTATGACAATGTAACTGAAAAAAATGGAGAGACTATACCAATTTCGAAGGGGATAGATAACGGCCATATTAAAATAGGGTTGCATGGAAAAAAATTAAAAGGTGCTTTTGCTTTAACTAAATTTAGGGGTAAGAATTGGTTATTGGTTAAAGTTCATGATGAATACGCCAATGCAAAAAGAAATCCAGTCAGCACTGAGCAAAAATCGGTTATTAGTAATAACACTATAAAAAAGCTTGATGAAGAATTTAATCAAATGAAAAATAATGGCTAATTAATTTTTATATCGATAAAGAGTAATGATTTTGAATATTTTTTTGGTAAAATTACTGAAAGAACTATTATTTATGTTTCACATAACGATTTTTATGTGAGCCTAGTGATGGGCATATGTTAACAATTTTAGGATAGCAAGCTTAAATTATATTTTACCAAAAAGCTTACGAAGCTCGATTTTCGCTCGTTCTAATCGATTTCGATCTTTGGATTTTAAATTTTTACCCGCACGGTTTATATAATAATTCAGCATTGACATGGCTGATTGAAACTTTGTTCCTTTTGTTCGATCACTTTCAAGTACTGCTTGTTTTTTTAGCAATAGAGCAATTTTTTTTGCTGAGTGAGTAAATGTCCCTTCTTGAAGATCCATGGCATTTGATGTTTCTTGCACGTGCTTTATCCAAAACGCTTTCTTTTTTTTTAGTTGAATCATAAATCACCATTACTATTATATAATTTTTTATATTGTGAAAAATCAAGCCAGGGGGCAAACAAATCATCAGGTAGACTTGACTTACGATGTGCAACTTATATAGACTCCAATTGTATGTCACATTGTCTGCAGGTACAATTGAAGTGTGCAATAAGACATAGATGTAAAAGAAAATGGGTTCGGTAAAAGGGGGGAAAAACAAGATGCCTGAAATTCCAGAGGTGACTGCATTTGGCGCATACGTGAAAAATCATTGTCTCAAAAAAGTGATTACTCTTGTTCAAAGCACAGCTCCTCAATTGATTAAAAATATCAATTTGGCTGCATTTAAACAGATTCTAGTTGGCGATCAATTTGAATCTGTTTCAAGGCTTGGAAAATATTTAGTTATTGATTTGAAAAAATCAAAAAAAAAGTTAGTTATGCATTTTGGATTGACTGGTTTTTTAACTTATCTTCATAATCATGAAAATGTTAGGTATTCATGTGTCAATTTTATTTTTAACGATCATTCAGAGTTGCACTATAATAGTGTCAGGAAATTTGGAAAATTGTGGTTGATTGATTCGATCGATGAGATAAAAGAGCTTAAAAACCTAGGAACAGATCCTTTGAAATTCTCAGAAAAACAATTCCTTGCTCTTATAGCAGACAATAAACCTAAAAATATTAAAGTTTTTTTGATGGATCAAACAATTATTGCTGGTATTGGCAATGAATATTCCGATGAAATTTTGTTTCAAGCGGGGATTGACCCTCGTCGAACTATTAATGATTTATCAGTTGCGCAAAAGAAAAGATTATTCAAAATGATGGGTAGTGTGTTGAACTATGCGATTAAACTGCGCATGCACAACTTAGATAAAATTCCATCAGGAGGCTTCTTTTCGCAAGTTGATAAAGACACTTTTAAGACTTCTTATTTGCAGGCACATCGGCATAGCGATGGGAAATGTCCCCACAATAAGAACCATGAACTAGCACGCATAAAAATTAATGGCAGAACATCCTATTTTTGTCCTATTGATCAACGGTAGTTTGTTTTTCGATTTTGCGTATTGAACGACTATAGATAGGGTCATCCTCTATATGCTCTAATGATGCCAGTATTTTATACGTTTTCCAGCTCGTGCGAATAATTGGGAACGGATTGTGGCGGTTTTGCCAAACAAAAAAGCGTGTTTTGGGGTCTGCGGGACTACCGCTGCCAAAATCGCCAAATTGTTGCTTGTATTCTACATATTGTTTATCTGAAGCCTGTTTGGACAAAATAGAAGCAGCACCAACGACGATATAGTTTTCATCTGCAAAATGTTGTGGCATGAGCGATAGGTTATTAAATTGCGAACTATCTATCATAACGTTATGAGGAAACAATGGCTCGCTGGCGGCTCTGGCGATAAGTGAGTTAAAGCGACTATGAAAAAGCTCTTCGGTTACTTCCCAGTTATCGATTATGACCGTTTGCAACCCGCCGTTTGTTTGGAGTTCTTGGATAATCTGCAATACAATAAGCATCTCCCAATCATTCAAATTATACGTTTTATCATCAATCATCGCAGGTGTAATTTCCGCAATTGCAAAAGCCAGCGCAGTTTCTTTGATAATTTTTTCCAATTTTACTCTTTTTTTTGCTGTAATAAGCTTGCTATCTTTTATCCCTAATTTTTTCCAAGAACGGATTATTTTTGGGTTAGCCACTACTCCAGAAATAAAAATACTACCAATGCATGGACATTTGGTGGCATCGTCGATGCCTGCAATAATAGAAAAACTGAGTTCCTTGATCTTATTAATTTTTTTTTGCATATGTCTTAATCCTTTTTGCAATCCTTTTTATCAAGATACAAAAAATATCTTAAATATGCAAATTTTTAAATAAATTTGTATAGAGCAAGCGATAGGTCCTTTGATATTCTTACAATTAATACTATTTGAAATATAATATCTTGAATTAGGATGTTGCATTGCAATTGGGCTTACCATGTATAATGGAACTGTCTCTGCTGCACCTAATTGGCACGAGTCTGTTGAACGAAAAATTGTGCGGGATGCACTTCCAGAGAGCTATGAAGCATTATTCCATTCAATTGGAATACCAAATTTCTTATTACTACTTAAAGATGTGCCAATGATTCCATTAGAGGCCATCGAGCGTGCAATTGGTGTTATATACCTACCACAAACGGAGCGCATGAGCCATTATTTTAATGCAAATTTGATTGGACAGTTTGATGCTATTATTCATTATGACAATACTGTTGCAGTTGAACCACTAGAAAAAACATCAGAGTGGATTGAAGGAGAGGTTCCAGAAACATATCCTTCTGGGTTGTAATATTGATATATATTGAATGGTTTTTTTTAAAAATAAATTGTCAATATTATATCAAGTTAAAAACCTATTTTTCTTGTCGAACATCACGAGCAGCTTTATCATAGCGCAATCCTTCAAAGCGAGGATGTCGCAATTTATTATCATTAGTCCATTCGGTAAAACCAATTTCTGCGACGAGTTCCGGCTTAACCCAATGAACAGATGTTTCTTTGATTGCTTCATGGGATTTAAAAGGGCTTTTGGTGATTTCTAATACTTTTAATTTCTTACTTAGCGAAATAAGAAGTTGATCATTAAATCCTGTGCCGACTTTTCCCGCGTAATGAAGCTTTCCGGTTTTATCATAATACCCCAAAAGCAGTGCCCCAAACCCTATGCGAGATCTCTGCGGATCTGTATATCCTCCAATAACTAATTCTTGATTGGCAACACACTTGAATTTAAGCCAACTCATCGAGCGAACATGGACGTACGGGCTCTCCGGATCCTTGCACATGAGACCTTCCCAGCCATGATCATGTGCATATTTATAATACTGCTTACAGTTATGGATACGATGAGCCGAATAACGAATATGGCCTTTGAAAGAAACAACTGCTTTGAGTATTTTTTTACGGGTCTTTAAAGGTAAGCGCGTAATATCATAATGATCAAGATAAAGAATATCAAAAATATAGTAATAGACTGCGATTCCAGTATGCATTGCTTCTTGTTTATCGCGAAGTTGCATTCTTTGTTGCAGTTTTTCAAAACTTGTATTATTTCCTTTGAATGCAACGACTTCCCCATCAAGAATGCAGGGTGTGTTTATTGAGCTTCCAAGGGCTTGTTGAATCTCAGGGTAACTAGCATTAAGCGGTTTGTTGTTGCGAGAGCGCAAACGTACCTCATTTCCCTTAATGAAGGCCAAACATCTTTCGCCATCAAATTTTCGCTCATAAAACCAGTTTTTATCAAAAAAAAGATTATGTTCCAAATAGGCAAGCATTGGTTCGGTCCAATCAGGCTCATTCGTACGAACAATTTTCGTTTGATCTTCCTTTGATAACTTTTGTAAAATATCAGTGGTCATTGATTTCCTTAATTTGAAAACCTTATGATAAATCAATGAATTTCTGCATAACGTGTATGTATCATGTCTTATTGACATTACCTAATTTGAAATATTCAAGTCAATAAATGTAATAATCTTTATTTCTAAAATATTGATTTTTAATATTAACATGAGATATATTATCTTTAAGGAAAATTTTTTCATTGAGAAGCTTGATTGGTTAAAAAATAGTTTAAATATAACAGCATGTTTTTGTTACTTTAAAATTGAGGTAGGGAGGTGTTGCAAAAAGCCAATTTTGCAAGAACGGTGCCGGAGTAATTCTCATCGGTTTGTGAAATTGACCAATGCGATCCGATTTCAAGTAATTGGCTCGGATCCAAACTCAAGGACTAATCTCTGCCTCTTAATGTTTATTGCGATTAATCCAAGTATTTAGTAAACCAATCTCTTGCTACTAATGAAGCTTGTTCTAGGGTTGAATTTTCTTCAAATAGATGGGAAGCATCCGGAATGATTGAAAGTTCTTTTGTGCAGCATAATTTTTTGTAGGCGAATTCATTGAGTCTGATCACCTCGTAGTCTAATCCTTACAAATAAGTTAAAAATTAAAACAAAGAATGAGGTGAAGTTTGTAATGTTATTTTTTCGATCAAATTCCTCAATCGTAAGTCTTACATTACACTCCCCACCTCTATTCTTAATACAGCTGTGAATTCTTATTTACCATGCTCATGATGGCTGTGATGTTCAGGGCATTCACATTCATGTTTTCCTTCATGATGTTTTTCACCATGTTCATGATGACCTTCATGTTTTCCTTCATGATGTTTTGGATGCTCTTTTCCTTCTTCACGTTTTGACTCTGGAGTTAACTTCATAATCCCTCCTTTTTTAGGGTATTAATATTAATAAAAATACAACCAACACGAACTAGACCACTCAGATCTTTATTGGAGAGGCTGGACTTTACAGAACTAATCGCACACATAAGTTTACTTAATTATGAAGGCTTCCACTACTCCCTCCTTCAATTGTCAGACTATTAAAATTAGTATTCAAAAGTCAAGTATTTAATTAAATATTTGACTTCTTTGTTAGAAATTATTTATTGTTATAAGATTTATATTAATTTTAATCCTGATATTTCTTAAAAGATACGCGATATATCAGTCATGCTTGGTAAACGAGAAATCAAACCTGATTTGCCTGTTTCGGCACACGTCTATGAAGTACTGCCCTATTATTTGATCTTACAATTTGGCGTTGGCATTCTTTAACAAATCCAAGATTTCTTTGGCCGCTTAGCGACAAGATTCTTCTATTGATTGCTAAATGTTTGACTGACCACTTTTCTTGCCTTCTTCAAAGCTGCCCATAAATCGCATATTGGAAGAACTTTCTAATGCTTTTAAAGCTATTGTTTGTACTTGGGAGCTTGCTTCATCGGTTTTTTGGGTTAATTGTCTGATGTGCTGTTCCTGCTCGTTTATTTTGCTTTGAAGTGAATTAATCATTTGTTGTGTTAGCTTTCGTTCGCCCTCAACTTCTTTGGCTGAAATGTCGATTTGATACTTATAGGATCGCTCGAGTTGTTCTTTCGTTGTTTTTTCTGTTTCGCGAATCGCTTTTTCTAGTTCGTGTGGAAATTGCTCAACTCGTACACGCATGAGTTTGAATTCTTCTTCTTGTGATTTAAGAGCAACTTCGCGCTCAGAGCATTCTTTGAAAAAATCATTGCGCTTGTCTGTTAGTTCCTTTTCTAGCGAAGCTTTTTTCGCTTCATAGGTGTCATAATCTTTTTTGCGTTCAAGCTGTAGAGTGTAGTCATACTCTTCTTCTTCACGTACACGGGATTTTTTGATTGATTCTTTGAGATCTTTTTGTTCTTGCTGCATATGTTCTTGTTCTTTTTCCCAAGCTATTTTTGCATCGGTTATGGCCTGCTCAAGCTGAACTTTGCGTTCTGTCATTTCCTGCTCAAAACGAACCTTATATTCTTTTTGAGCTTGTAATAGAGCTTCTAAGCTATCGGCATTAAGCGTTATTTCATGAAGATCATGTAAGCGATTAGTCTCTATTTTTATAGCAGCCTGTAATTCATTTAATTTGCGATATTCATCGGTTAGGCGCTGTTCGAGATTATCCAATGCCTGACCGATTGATACCTTAACTTCAGCAATATTGGTGACAATGCGATCAGGGGTCATTGCCGAGGCAGCCATAATTGTATTGTTTTCTTGTTCCTTTTTTTTACTTTCTTGATGGCTTTCTTGCTTGTTTTGTTCGATCTGGTCAAGCAGCTCTTGGTATGCCGCAAGAATGTCATTTTTTTTGCTTTTTTCTGATATTTCTGGATAACTATTTGAAATTGATTGTTGGCGTGCCATAATAGACCCTCAAGAATTGTTACAAGATAACTTTGGTATGGTACTAGAAAAACAGAAATTATGCAACGGCCTCATTTATTTTTGGTTTTTTTGGTTCGTCAAAGCAAAAAACTTCCTGATTCTGACACCCAAAACATCAGCAACATCCATTTTACAAGGGCTATATTCTGGGCTATTTTTAAAAAAATAAATCGCGCCACATATTTTGGAAGTATACAAGCTCGTATAGCCGGTCACTTTTTTCATAACCATGTCAACACAAATATTCAACTTATAGTTGACAAATAGCTCTGGAATATGTACCATAACTCATGTTTACTTCTTTTGTGTGCCGGGGTAGCTCAGTGGTAGAGCGTGAGCCTGAAGAGCTCAGCGTCGGTGGTTCAATTCCATCCCCCGGCACCATTCTTTATTCTCTTGTCTATTCTTGCTTGCTATATAGATGAAACCTTTATATCTTTAATATAAAAAAGATATAAACAACAGGTAATTTTGTGTTGTAGTTAAGTGAGGTATCAAAAGAGCTATGGATAGGAAGGATGCTTGTATATGAAGCATGTTCCACAGGATAAGTACAATGTTGCATGGTTTACATTAGCAGAATGTATTGCGCGGGGCGAAAAAGTTCGTGCGCTTGGAGTTTACCGTCTGCTTTCCCATTCGATTGACGACATGGCCTTTCGGCGTCAACTTGAAGCTGATATTCTACTGGCATTTCAGGATAAAGATGATGCGATTGTTAAATATAAAGAAGCTGCCTTTTTATATAAAAAGAATGGAAAATATCTCGAAGCAGTTGCCGTTTATGAACATTTACGTGATCTAGATCCTGAAAAAATTGAGTATATCAGTTCACTCATAGAACTGTATACCCAACTGAGGATTAATTCAAAGGTAACTACAAACCTTAAGCTATTATTTGAAGTTCAACTTCATAAGCTTGATTTTGAGATGGCCGAGCAAACACTGTCAGAATTAGATAGCTGTGCATCACAGAGCCAAACAGCTCATCAACACCAACAAATATCTTTTGCTCTCATGCATGATCACTATCATAACCAAGATCAGGTATTGAAACATATAAAAGCAGCTGTTTGTGGTTTTTTACAAGGTGATGACAATCGCGCATTACAGAAATTCTTATCTAGTTTAGAAGCACTTAATCCTTCATATGCGATTGATGCTTGTAAATATGCACAGGAAGAATCGAAGAATTGAAAAAATTTATAAAATTTAGCTATGCATAATTGCTCGTTTATAGGCCAATTTTTATGGCGACCTGTTGTTCAGCCCAAGTATTGAGTATTTCGAATGACAAACTGATTTTTTCTTTAGTTTCCAGAATAAGTTTTTTATTGTTGTCTGAAAAAGCAATTTGTAAAGGGACTGTCCCAGGTTTTAGCTGTGCTTTAATGGCGGCCAATACCGATTCAGTTACGGTGTCTTGCAAGTCTAAGGTAATAGCGCTGATGTGTGGCCAATGCGTATATATAAGATCAAAGGGAACGAGTATATCTGCTTTTATTTTGCATATTTTATCCGACGTACTATCAAGGTTTCCTTTAACTACAAATACTTGATAGGTATCAAGCCAGGTTTCAACCGTTTTGAAAAGTTTAGGGAAAATAACTAGTTCTGCGCATACGCCGGTCATCTCTTGAAGTTGAACAAATGCCATGCGATCGCCTTTTTTTGTCACTATGTCACGTCGTGTTTTTAATAATCCGCAACCGATAATGATCGGTTCTTGACCTGTTACATCTGGTGGGATAATAATAAAAGGCTTAAAATCAAACCATTTGAACTGTTTTTGGTACATGGCAAGTGGATGCTCGCTTACGTATAACCCGGTTACTTCTTTTTCTTTTTCAAGTTTTTCTTTGTCTGTCCATTCTGTGCATGCTGAAAATTGATAGGAATTATGTTCTTGATTTGATGATGTGGGGGAGAACGTTCCCCCAAAAAGACTTGTTTGGCCTGTTTGTTGCTCTTTTTTCTTTTCGCCTGCAGTTTCCATTATCTTGGCCAGATCCTGATACTTTTGTGCACGACTACCGGGAAGCGTATCGAATGCACCAGCACAGATGAGGCTTTCAATAACGCGCTTGTTCACTGTTCTTAGGTCAACGGATGTACAAAAATCCAACAGATCGGTAAATGTTTTTTTTGTACGAATTGCCATGAGGTCATCAAGGGCAGCAAGACCGACATTTTTTATGCCCTGTAATCCAAAAAGAATATTGCCTTCGACAACGCTGAATTGAATTGATGATCTGTTGATATCTGGTTGCAATATCTTAATGCCCATGCTTTTAGCTTCATCCAGATACATGACCATGGCGTCAGGATTGCCCGATTCTAACGAGATGAGACATGACATGAATTCAGCAGGGAAGTTAGCTTTTAGATAGGCAGTTTGGTAAGCAATTAATGCATAGGCTGCAGAATGTGATTTATTGAATCCATAGCCGGCAAAATAGGCCATGAGGTCAAAGAGTTCACCAGCTTTTGTCTGATCAAAGCCGCCTTTTTTTGCTCCTTCTAAGAATAATGCTCTTTGTTCGACCATTACTTCTGCTTTCTTTTTTCCCATAGCACGACGTAGAATATCGGATTGGCCGAGAGAATAGCCGGCAATGACAGAAGCGATCTTCATAACCTGTTCTTGATAGACAATGACTCCATAAGTTTCTTCAAGTATTGGTTTAAGTTCATCAAATAAATATTTGATAGGCTGGCGCCCATGCCTGCGTTCAATAAAATCATCAACCATGCCTGAACCTAAGGGTCCTGGGCGATACAGAGCATTGACGGCAATAATATCTTCAAATTTATCCGGCTGCAGTTTTCGCAATACCTCTTTGAGTCCTTCGGATTCTAATTGAAACACGCCGGTAGTTTTGCCTTCGCACAACAATTTGAAAGATCGAGGGTCATCAAGAGGTAGCTTGTTGATATCAAGTTTGAGTCCATGATTCAGTTCTATAAGCGCTAATGCTCGTTTGATGAGGGTTAAGTTTTTTAGTCCAAGAAAATCGATTTTTAAAAAACCAAGATATTCAAGCTCGGTCATATCATATTGGGTGACAAGTTCATCAGTTTTTGGTGGAATATATACCGGTAAAACGTCATCAATAGCTTCAGGCGAAATCACAATGCCAGCCGCATGCTTTGAAGCATGGCGTGTAAGACCTTCAAGACGATAGGCAATATCGAATAATTTTTTGACATTATCATTATGTTCGACTAGTTCACGCAATCGAGGTTCTTGTTCCAGTGCTTCTTTTAAAGTGATTTTAAGTTGCTCAGGAATGAGTCCCGTTATCATATTCGAATCTTCAAATGGAATACCCAGGGTGCGAGCCACATCTTTAATGACTCCTTTTGCCATCATGGTACCAAAGGTAATAATTTGGCATACTTTTTCATGACCATATTTTTCTTTTACGTAGTTGATAACGGCTTCACGTCCTTGAACACAAAAATCGATATCGATATCAGGCATGCTGATACGTTCAGGATTCAAAAAACGTTCGAACAACAAATTATATTTAAGTGGGTCGATATTGGTAATTTGCAATGACCATGCTGCTAATGACCCGGCAGCAGAACCTCGTCCTGGCCCAACCGGAATATCATTACGATAAGCCCACTGAATAAAGTCACTGACGACCAAAAAGTATTCGGTAAAACCCATTTTGATGATAAGATCAACTTCAAGATCAAGGCGTTCTTTATACTGTTGTTTGTTTGTTTGCTCGATTCGGTCTTGGCTTACAAGTTGTTCAAAACCTTCATAACATAGATGTTTGAAATAGGTAATGGGGGTATGCTCTTCTGGTATGGTAAATTTAGGAAAAAACAATTTTCCGGTATCAAAATCGAATTCACACATATCAGCTATCTGACCGGTAGTATAAACTGCATCTATATGGTCCTTAAAAAGCTCGCAGATCTCTTGTGGGGTACGGAGATAAGCTGTGACATCTCCAAAACTAAAACGATCGGCGTCGGTCATTTTTGAATGCGTTTGAATGGAGAGCATGATTTCATGTGCTTGTCTATCTTCCAGGGAAGGGTAATGTGCATCGCATGCTACTACACAGTTGATACCCTTTTGAGCACCTATTTCAAATAATTTTTGATTTACGATTTTTTGTTCTTCTTGCTGTTCGGGTTGTACTTCCAAATAAAAGCGATCTTTGCCAAATCGATCTATAAACCAATCAATCCTGCTGAGAGCTTCTTGTTCGTTTCTTTGAATCAAAAGCTGTGGAATGTGGCCCCCCAGACATGCTGTGGTAACTATTAAGCCTTCGCTATGTTTTTCAAGAATTTTATAATCGATTCGTGGTTTAAAATAAAAGCCCTGTTGATAAGAATATGAAATGAGTTTGCATAGATTTTTATAACCAATCTTATTTTGAACAATCAGCAGTAAGTGATAATAACGGTTTTGGTGTTCTTTCACTTTAGTATCTTGCGTAAAATAGGCCTCCATGCCAAGAATTGGTTTGATACCAGCCTTTTTGGCGGCTTGGAAGAATTTTACCGACCCAAAGATGTTTCCATGGTCTGAGGTGCCTATAGCTTTAATGCCATGTTTTTGAGCAAAACCTAAAAGCGCTTCATGGGATATGGCGCCATCTAATAATGAAAATTCAGTGTGTACATGTAGATGCGTAAAATACTGAGCCATTACTATAAGTCCTGCCTGCCTATTGTCGGTTTTTGTGTCTGTGGTTAATAATTATTCTTTGTGAGCAGTTTACGGCAAATCAGGAAAAAAGTTGAGGTATTTCTTTAGTATTAAACTTTGATTGTCGTAGGTAGTTTGTCAATACTCTTAGTTTAGCTGACTCGAGGGGGTTAATAATAGTGATATCTATAAAAATAATATTGTGGTGCCAGCTTTAAATTTGCCATTAGTCAATAATCAATATCTGTGCTATAATAGATCTTTATGAAAACCAGTATGCCCCTCCTTCAAAAGAGAGGCATAAAAATGCAGTTCACATGTTTATTAAACGATATTTTGTACTTGTTCGCGTGCTTTTTCAAGTTCAACTTTAATATTAATAGCTAGACCACTAATGGTGCTGTCAGAGCATTTTGCTGCTATAGTATTTATCTCTCGTGCTAGCTCTTGCAATGTAAAATCTATCTTTTTGCCTTTCTCGATAGTGGGAGAAGCAAGCTGTGTAGTAAAATTGGCAAGATGGCTTTTAAAGCGCACAATTTCTTCGTGTATATCGATCTTATCAAGCATGGAATACAGAAGTTGCCTTCGTGGTTCAGCAACTTCTTCATGAAGAGTTTCAAGACCTTCAAGTTCTTCACTGACAAGTGCTTTTTGCTGTTCCATCAGTGCATTAAATGCTCGTTCAATAGAATCAATTTCATGTTGGATCGCAGTGATGCGTTGTTCAAGATCTTTTTTGAGGGAAATGCCTTCTTTTTTTCTCGCTTCGATTACTTCTTCAATCAATTGTTCTACAGTACCATAAATCAGCTTACGGGAATCTCCATCAATGTCGTGTTCTTCAACATTAAAGACGTTTGGTAGCCCAAGAAGGTCATTGAGTGTTAAGTTGCCTTGCATATGGGCTTCTTTTTTTATGTGATCTACAGCTTCCAAATAGCCTTTAATGACATCGATGTTTGGTTTTACTGTACAGCTCAAAAGATGCTGGCTGCTTGCATGAATGGTAAAATATATGTGGCCGCGTACAAGCCTTGTTTTAAATAATTTAATAAAATCTGTTTCAAAATTGTTAAGAGCATAAGGTAATTTGCACGTGGTCTCAAAAAAACGAGAATTGAGAGCTTTGAGACTCAAAGAAATGTTAACAGGATTATCACTGGTGGGAAAAATGACCAAAGTTCTGGCCGCAAAACCAGTCATGCTATATACCATCGGGATTCCTTTACACCAAATTGGCATAGACGTTTTTAACGTCTTCATGATCCTGAAGTGCGCTTAAAAACTCGTATACTTTGTTAGATTGTTCTTCTGAAAGTGACGTACTATTTTTAGCGACCCATTCAATCTCGGCTTCTTCAACTTTCATACATAATTTTTCAACAGCATGTTTAACTGCATCAAGAGCTTTTACATTGCAATAGATATAAAATTGATTACCGTCTAATTTTATATCATTAATATCATAATCAATAAGAGCTTCCAGGAGCTTTTCTTCTGTCATCGCCGGGCAATTTGCACGTACAAGACCCATGCGTTCGAACATCCAGCCGACTGCTCCCGTTTCCGCTAGATTGCCGCCTTTAGATGAAAAAAGATGTCGCAATTCAGATACTGTTCTGTTTTTGTTGTCTGTAAATGTTTCAACAATAACGGCAACTCCATGTGGCCCATATCCTTCATAGGTATGTTCTTCATAGTTAACGCCCGGCAATTCACTGGTGCCGCGTTGAATAGCTCGCTTAGCATTATCAGTAGGCATATTGAGGGCCTTTGCTTTATCCAGAAGTAGACGTAGCCGAGGGTTGCCATTTGCATCTCCTCCGCCCAGCCTGGCAGCAATGGTAATTTCTTTAATTAGTTTTGTAAAAGCTTGTCCGCGTTTGGCGTCAAGAGCGGCTTTTTTGTGTTTTATTGTGGACCATTTAGAATGACCTGACATGAAAAGCTCCTTAAAGGATCAACTTTTTTTATCGCAACTACATACTACAGTATTACCACATTCTTTATAAAAGTATCTTTTTTTTGCTCGTCTGTCGATCTTCAAGACTTTTTTTAAAGGAGCGTTTTTTGCCCAATAAATTTACTTTTAAGTTTAGGAAGTTTGGTGTGAGGTATCTGACGTCCACGGGCTGTTTTTTCAAGATATCCTTTGCGCAATAAGTATGGTTCATAGACAGCTTCTATGGTTTCACTGTCTTCACCAATAAGTGATGCGAGTGTTTCAAGCCCTACTGGCCCACCATTAAAATGTTCTACCATCTTTTGTAAAAGCATGTTGTCGACATGGTTCAGGCCATCATCATCTATTCCTAAAAATTCGAAGGCTCTTTTGACCAGATCTTGATCAATGACCGTCAGGTGTTGAACTTGTGCAAAGTCGCGCACCCGGCGTAAAAATTTTTTTGCTATGCGGGGGGTGCCTCGTGCACAGGTCCCTATGTGCAAAGCGGCCTCTTTGTGTATCGAAAGTTTTAAAAATTGAGCACTTTGTAAAACAATGTCTCGCAGTTCTTCGTCTGAATAGTAATCTAATCGTTCACTGATGCCAAAACGGCTACGTAAAGGAGCTGAAATCATGCCACTTTTTGTAGTAGCTCCAATCAGAGTAAATGGGTTGATAGGCAAATTTACCGATTTTGCACCGGCTCCTTGGCCAATAATTACATCAACACGAAAATGTTCCATAGCATTATATAAAACTTCTTCTACATGTGTTGGCATACGATGAATTTCATCAATAAATAGTATGTCTCGTGGTTCTAATCCTGTA
This sequence comes from bacterium, assembly GCA_021818945.1. Taxonomy (GTDB): domain Bacteria; phylum Babelota; class Babeliae; order Babelales; family Vermiphilaceae; genus JAKASV01. The sequence goes on from JAKASV010000017.1 coordinate 16,126, forward strand.
AGAATGGCAACGAGATCACCATTGCGTTCCATCATAGGGCCACTACAAATTTTGATGCCTACATTCATAACGCTCGCCATGATTTGTGACAAGGTTGTTTTTCCTAGCCCAGGAGGCCCAAAAAGGAGCATATGGTCAAGGTGTTCGTTTCGCATCTTTGCAGCTTGAGTATACACTGCCAATTTACTCTTTAGTTCTGTTTGACCTAAATAATCTTCGAATGCTTTTGGGCAAAAATCATATGCCTGTTCTTCAGGACTTTCTTGTAACGTAATAATATCAATATTTTCTATTTTGTTCATACAATAAGCCTCGTTAAATAATCTCTCTATAACTATGGCGTAAAATCAGTTTTTTATAAAGAGTTAATACAATAGCTGGTGATTACAAATTCCAGAACAGGCTTTTTATGATGTTTAGCATTATCCATTGATATAGCAGCGCCTGATAGCTATACCTGCAAAAATGCCTAGACTTGCAAAGGTAGTCCAAGTATGACTGATACCATATGTCATAAAAGGTAAGGGGATGCCCACAATTGGCAATAAACCCAGGACCATGCAGATATTGATGAGAGCAGAGAGCATGATAGGAATAATGAGACCTGCAGCAAAAAGTTTTGGGTCGGGAGGCTTGATTGTTTGTACTATAGAAAATAAACGTAAGAAAAGCATTACATAGAGAATGAGGATAATTAATGCACCAATAAAGCCTGCCTCTTCACATAAGACTACAAAAACAAGGTCAGTTTGTCCTGCTGGAATAAAACGCAGTTTGTTCTGAGTACCTTGTAAAAAACCTTTGCCAGTAATGCCGCCGGATCCTATAGCAATTTTTGCCTGTTCTATTTGATAACGTTCTTTATTTGTGTTTCCACCACCAAAAAAAACGGTAACACGAGCTTTTTGATAGGGCTTGAGTATATGCCACAATACAGGGGTAGCAAGAAGTGCGCATAGTCCACTATACATAAAAAATTTCTTATCCATGCCGGCAAACCAGAGGGTAATAAGTCCAGTTGCAAGGAGTACAATAGCCGTACCCAAATCTGGTTGTTTTAACACGAGTATAGTGCTCACAAGAAGGGGTATAAGAATTGGTATGAAATCATACCACCTGTTTTCAAAGTAATCACGATGTGTGTAAAAATAATAGGTTAAAAAAGCAGGAAAAAAGAGTTTTACAAGTTCTGATGGTTGAATGCGGAGTGCTCCGAATCCTATCCAGCGTTGCCCGCCCATGCCGATAGTTCCTTTGATGAGAGTGAATACCAGTAATCCGATGATAATAAGATACCCTACATAGCCCCATTGTAATGCTTTGCGATAATCTATGGTGCAACACAAAAAATAGATGCCAAGACCACTCACAGTACCAAAGAGTTGTTTTTTAAAAAATATCGAATACGGAACATCGGGTTTGTAGGTTGCGCTAAATACAAACAATAGCCCGATAAGCGACAGAGTTATTGTCAAAAAAAAGCTAGTCCAATCAAAATATTTAACGTAACGACGATCAAAAATGGTTATCTCTTTCTTCTGGTTGTCAGGTTCAGGCAATACTGGTATTTAGTGTAAATAGTACTCGTATTTTTAGCAAACAATCATTAACAAATGGACGAACGTCATAAGTTGAAGCAACAAGCACATGAGACTTATTGTAACTGCTTGTTAAGCTGGAATATGCAATGTTGAAGGATCTGGTAATAGGTCATGTTGGGTATTAGTCTCAATTTGACCATGCTCATCAAACATGATAGTCATAGACTCTACATCTATATGGTGAGATTGGGCTTCAAGATAGACTGCTTTGTAATGTTCAAGATATAGTTCAGCTCGGGCTCGTTCTATCGATTTCCAGATCATATTACTAATGTTAAGCAACTGATGAAGTGCTTTCCACCATTCTTCGCTCATAGTGATGGTGAGATTGTCGGTTTTTACAAATGAGTCGAGTGCTAGATTGGGAATGAGAGCCCAAATATAATCACCTATGCTAAAATTTTTAGTAAGCGTATCGACATATGATTTGTTGCCTTCCATAGAGCCTTCTGGATTTAATTCGTCTTCAGGTGAGCGCATATGAAAAATTGCATCAAGATATTCTCTCACATTACTTAAGGCATGTACTATTGAAGTACGTGAATCGTCACGGAGAGCTTGTATTCCTTTTGCTAGATGTTCATTATTAATTAATGAGCCATGTGCTACAGCTTCGAGTGCAATTGCATATGTTTGACCGATTCTATAATGCTTTGATTGTAGATCAAATAATGATTTCATGTCGGTGGTATAGGTAGGCCCATCAATGAGATAAGGAATTTCTTTTGATGGATTTCTTCGTAATTGAATGATGTTTTGAAATACTTGCCATGAAGTTGCCAGAGCATGTAAACCATCATCTTGAGCATCGAGCGTTATGCTTGATCGTGCAAATGAAAAATAAAGGAGGTTGAGTACAATCTGTAGTTCCTGTTTGCTTATCTTCAAAGCCCCTTTATTGTCGTAGATATAGCTCTTTATCCATTGCTGTGGGTTTATGCCATCTTGAACTTGTGCGCATAATTGAGACGAACTTGTACATACAAGACAGATCACGCTAAAAGATAGACGAAGGTTCATCGTAATCCCTTCTTTTTTTTGGATTTTACCTATGACTTGTCTTTTATAATAGCTTGATATTGGTTGCTATGCAAAGAAAATGGAATGAAATGAATTATTGTACAAAAAATGGTCGGGGCGGCCAGACTCGAACTGGCAACCCCTCGCTCCCAAAGCGAGTGCGCTACCAATTGCGCCACACCCCGACTTTTGCAATTCAAATTAACTCTGTAACTAATTTAATCGATTTTACGTCCTATTGCAACTATTTTTATTAAGTGTATTCAAGATCTTAAACTGTTCTTATTTCTAATGCCCCAAGCACCGTACGGGCATGAATGTCTAGAACTGGTGTAGTTGTTTCATCATGGGAACAATAGGTTCGAGTCCCAGAGGTCATGATTGATCCATCTGGCAGCACTGCACTCGAGAGTGTTCCTTGAGCATGGATGCAAAAAGGACAGTGTTTATTAATTTTTACAATAGTTTTTCCCATGACAGTATCGATTATCAGGGTATGTTTTTTCTGTGGCTGTTCTAAAGAAGGGGTAATAGACGAAAGATCGATAACTGTTGACCCTAAGGTGATTGAATACTCTAAGGGGTCTTTTTTATCAATAGTTTCTTGATCTACTTTGATCGTTGAAGAGCCCATTGTTGTAGAATAGGTATCCTTGTGCGCCCCATAAAAATGACCGGTTCTGTTTGCGCGGTTATTTCCTATGATTATATAGTAACCAAGATAACAGAGCAGAAATCCGAAAAAGAGACGGCCTATAGGTAAATTGATTCCAAATACCATATCTACAAAGATTGAAATGCCCAATAAAATAAGAAAAATGCCAATACCTAACTGAACGATACTCAATTGTTTCATAAAAATTAGCTTCTGTTATTGGAAGGTTATTTTTGTTTTACCAAATGCTGTTGATGTGTGGATAATCATAATTGGTTCTTCTTCTACATGGTTATTAAATGTATGCGTGCCAAACACTATAGTGTTGTTATCGGGTGTTGTTACTTTTGCAAAACCGCCCTTGGCAACAACCCGAATGGGGATATTCTTATTTAATTGTAGAATGGTTTTGCCAAAGACCGTATTTACATGAACAATTAGTCTGTCGCCTGTTGCGCGTATAGCTTCAGGTGTAAGCTGTGAAAGATCAATGATGCTTTTGCCCATGATCGTATTATAATCTAAAGGTGACCTTTTAGACTCCAAAATGGTATTATCTACCAAGATATGTGAACTGCCGGTGCAAGTATAATGACGATCTTGGGTGTCAGTCGAGCAGCAACCTTTTGGCCAGTATTGAAATCCTGCAATAACTTGTATTCCGAGGTAAAGCAAAAAGAGTCCAAAAATGATACCAAAAATGGGAATATGCAGATGAAAAAGGGTTCCAATTATCTGCGATAGACCCCACAAAAACAACAATAAACCAAACAATAATCCACAAAACATCTGCTTTCCTTTATAAATATTTCAGTTCTTTTAATTGACGTTTGCGTTCATGGTGCCAAAAAGTCATGTTTTTTACTCATTAAATAACCAAAACGTTACCAGAGAGATAGATAGGGATGTTCATAGGAAAAAACCTTAAACTGAATATGAATGTCTATGTAAAAGATGGGGTGGATGGTGGGACTTGAACCCACGGCCCCCAGGGCCACAACCTGGTGCTCTACCAACTGAGCTACATCCACCGTGTACTTTTTAACTGATAATTTTATTGTAACGTGAAATGTATTCTTATGCAATGAAAAAATGTGTTTACTCTTGTAATGTATAAAATCTCATGCAAAAAGTCTAAGTCTCGTCAAACTGATAATTACTAATATTCAGCTTGAAAAGCAAAATTAAGCCTGAGCCCGTTTTTTAAAAATTTACCGACCATGTTGCCCAAGCATATATTATTTGTTTGTATATTTTGGGCCTATGTTCTATGCCATAAGTAAAGACTAAGCTTACGAATTGTGTGTGAACTTTACGCAAAAAAATTCGGTAGTAAGCTCCATAGAAATAACTTTCGATATAATGAAGTTTGTTTTCAATAGCTGCAATGTGAGGACAGGTACTTCCACTAAATAAAAATTCTGGGTTGTAACCGAATTCTAAGCCATTGAGGCCAAAAGTATAGGAATAGCCGACCAGTACATCAACAAGGTTGCCAATATCAAGGACTATAATATTTTTTGTGGTGTCTGTCGTCATAGTAATATTGCCGGGGAAAATGCGAAAATAACGAGCAGCTGCCAATATTGATTGATTGCCTTTATTGGAGCAGAGAAAAACACCGTCCATTTGTAGTCCAAAACTATTGTGCGCTATGCCAAATTGTATGCCCTCTGGACTGAGGTCCGCATGTGTTGGAAAGCCAAATATGGAGGTGACAGTTCCCTTTATTTTTTTTGTCAGTTGTTTGCTATATCCTATAGATAAAAGAATATCATCAGTTTGAGTTCGTTGAAATTTGCACCCTTGAAAAAGTGATTCTACATGGCCAACGGCGGAATCTACTTGTATATACAGATTTTTTTTATTATATCGATAGGTTGCCATAAGGCCTGTGCTAATCTCTCGTGTTGAATCAAATTTCTTTCCATAGTAAGTAAATCCAAGAAATCTTTCATTTGAGGGGGCTATTTGAGATGGCGTAAGCCGTATAACTTCAGCTACTCTAAAGCTGTACACAATAGATGTACAATGTAATCGAACTGCCAAAACTACTATAAACATAGGTACAATGCCGGCTACCTTCATTGGGTACTCTCTATTATATGCTTATCATTTCAGGTGTTGCATAGCAAGTAAACTATAGTATAGATACAAAGTTTTCATGAGTAAAATCATTTTTATTGTTGTTATTGTTGTATGATCAATGCATACCTATTTTTGCTGAGTTGATGTAGTCATTGGTAAAAGAGAAATTTCTTGCCAGGTATCGGTACCGGTATCAAGCCAAATTTGCGTCGAAAGCTGTCTGGTTTCTGGTTGGAATGTCAACTGTATACCACCAAGATCATAATTGTTAAAACTTTCTGCTATTTCGATTATTTTTTCTTTTGTCACCGGGCCTTCAATTTTTTTGAGTATTTCTATCAAGATAGATGCATCTATAAACCCTTCAAGAGATTTGACATCTTTTCGAACTTTTTTTGCATCTGCCTTTTTCGTAAAATCTAAAATGAGGGGTAGCGTACTATTGGTAGGGTTGGGCACAACATTAGTTTTGATAAAATGAAGTCCATGGGCATGGACAAATTGATCAAATAGTTCAGTAGTCAATTGAGACCAGCACAGCAAGTGTTTGTCCATTATATTGGTGGCACCGATTTGCCTGATAAGTTCAACCGTTGGAGTAGGTACCGAAAGAAATATCAGTGTGTCAGGATCGAACGCTAAAAGCTGCTTTATCTGTACACCAAAATCAGTTGCCTGTCTTGCATAGGGAATCTCAATATAGTTTTTATAACCTACTTTTTTAAAATAGTTTATGAGTCCATCTGTTAAAGAAATAACATCTGACTGATATAAGATAGCAATTTTTTTCGACTCTAATGTAGTGAGTGCATATTTTGCTAGAATTTCGCCTTCTTGTGTATAGGACGGTCTAAAATTTATTATGTAAGAGTAATGCCGTGATCGAAGAGTCGAGCCTCCAGTATCTGGAAATAATACCAACAATTTTTTTTCTCTTACTAAATCTAAGTAAGCTTCCAACGTTGGGGTGGCATAGGGGGCCAAAAGTTTATCTATGTTCAAAATGTTGATAAATTTTTTTGCGTTTTGAGCAGCTAGATCGGGCGAATATTGATCATCAAGAGCAGTCAATGCCAATGATAAACCATGTATGCCGCCCAGTTTGTTTTGAGCATCAAACGCCAGTTGTATACCTGCAATAATTTGTTCTACTTGAACGTGAGCACTTCGACTGAGGTCCCCTGTGGAGCCAAAGTTCAGACTTTTTGATTTTTGTACTTGTTTTTTCCTAATATCAAGTTTTCTTTGAAGTTCTTCATATTTTTTTGCCTCCTCAAGTGCAATTTTTAACGTCTGTTCTTTTTGAGTTACATTGTGTAGCTGGTCTAATAAATGTTTCCTTGTATCTTTATAATTCCTTAATACATTTTTTTGTATTGTCTTATCAAAGAGTTGTTCACCGGTTATAAGATTGAATTTAGCATACTCCTCTAGAGGGCCAATCTTGCGTATGTCATGTGAGTACAAGGTCAAGGTCCAGTCAGATAACTCTGTAGCCGTTTGGAGAATAATAAAAGATTCATAAAAGAACCTATTTAAAACTTGTAAAGAACCTGTAGATCCTGATTGAGAGGCCCAAATCATGGTGCCATTTTCTTTTGGAAGAAGTTCCAGCCCTTTACCTACTTTTGATAGTGTTTTAGAACCTTGAATAACGGCTCGTATATTTACCGGTATGGTTGCATATTTGGGTGACTGGTCATCAAGATGTATAGAATATCTATTTGGTTCAAGAAATAATGAAGCAACCATGTTTTCATCAAAAGCTCTGTTTTCAAGTCCAAAATTGCAAATACGCACCATGTCTATTGATTTTTTACTTTTTGCTCCGATCAGATACAAGGCGAGAGGTAGCGTATCAATTAACCTGTTAAGCAGCGCCTCGAATTTTTTGTAGTCAGTGATTCTTTGCTTAATTTCAGTATTGAGATTGCTTGTGAGCCATCGACTTTTTTCTTCTTGAGAACCGCGCACAAAAAATATCCGATCAGGATTAACTTCCATCAAGCGCATTATTAAAGCGAGCGTGTCGAGCCCGTAGGGAGAATCCGTTAAAGCATTACCATCAAAAATGAAAAAATAGGGTGGTTTTATGGTGAAGTCGTTATCGATCATCGAGTGATGGCTCCCATAGTCTAAAAATCGTATGAGTGAATGAAATGACCCATATAAATTTGCCATGATAATAAAACGAGAGCCTGGTTCATATCTTACTACCCGCACAAAGCTTCCTTTAAAGCCAGCTTTTTGACGGGTTTTACCTGCTTTTTTTACTTGATTAATAAATATCTTTTCTAATGCTTGACCATATTTTAGCCAATAGATTAGAGAATCTAATGCTTTGGGATGGTTTCGCTCATAAAAGAATTTTTCAAAGCTTACGTTTTTCCAGTCTAAGGTATCTGGAATCGGTCTTTCAGGTATCACTTTACTGAATTCTATGGTATCATAAAGATTAGGAAAGATAGTTTCTCCCAAATGTTCTTGGGAACATTGTGTAATACAAGCGGTGACTATAGACAGGGTAGTATATAATTTCAATAGCCTCATATTCGTGCTCTCCCATAGGTATAAAAATGCAAGCTTTATGTAATAGATTGCCTTGATCTATCTCTAGCTACAACAAGCTTTTTTTGTACTCTTTCAAAAGCTGTTTGTTCTTGTGAAGGATTAGAATTGCCAATGGTCGTAAGTGAAATTGGGATCCATGAAGCACCTGTGCCCGGATTGACCCATACTGTATGGAGTAGTTGTCGTGTCTTGGGATCAAAATCAAGAAGCAGTCCTTTATAGTTAAAGTGTTTTAATTGTTCACCTGCATGCATAATTGACTGTTTATTAATAGGTTCTTTGATTTGTTTGATCAGGTGAAGAAAAATATGTGTACTTATATAGACTTCAAAACTTATCGTATCTGCAATAATGTGAGCATTTTTCATATCTTTTTGAA
>JAKASV010000058.1 GCA_021818945.1 bacterium
GCAATGTTCTAATACGTTCTACTAAACCCTTCATTGACTTCTCTCCCTTCAAACAATTTCATGCTATTTTTCACAAGCATAACACATGGCAGAAAAAGAGGGAGTTATTTAGTTACGAGCCCTTAGGAGTCTAAGGCCTGTAATTAAATAAAGGTTATATTTGAGGCTTAATGATGTAGTTCCAATCTCCGTGAAATTTATCCCGAACAATATTCAAACTGTCAACTTCTTTTTTAGTAACTTTGATGCCGATTGGATAAGTATTTTCATCAATTTCGCAGCAAACTTTTAACCCAGCATTTGTACGAGTATTTCCAATCAGATTAACAATGGTGACTAAATCCAAAAGAGGTTTGGCTCGCCAATTCTGAGAGATAAAAGAAAACAGCCTATGTTCTATTTTATTCCATTTGCTCGTGCCAGGAGGAAAATGACATACAGATATTTCAATTCCAAGTTCATTGGCAAGTTCCTGTAACTCTTTTTTAAAGAGACGAACACGCACCCCGTTGCTTCCCCCGCAATCAGCCGTCAACATTAATTTTTTTGCATCAGGATAGCTTGCTCGTCCAATGCCAAACCACCATCTTCTTATTGATGACACAGCAAATGCTGCTGTGTCATTGCTTATTCCGACGTTTACCCAGCCTTCATTTCTGACGATATCATAAATTCCATATGGCATAGCCCTTAGAAGTGCATCCAAAATTGGCAGCAACTTGCATAGCCGCTCCACAGCTCCTACTGGTATATTCATCATCGCTATTCTCCTTAGAAATCTTTATTTCTGAAAGAAAATAGCATGTTTAACGGAAATAGTAACTTTATTTAATTACAGGCCCTAAATAATCTTTACGGATGGTTCGATCCACGTCAATGCGACTTGTGTAGCTATAGTTTAGCCGCCCGCTGCACAGACAAATATTTCTACTGTATGGTAGTTGCTGAATAATAAGACAATTGTCAAGATAAATATCCTATTGACTAAAATTCCAATTAGTATAAAATATATTAAGTTGGTCACATAAAAGTTTAAGAAGACATCAAATGAATCTTATATCGAATTATTAATAATTTGGAGAAGCTTATGATACAAAAAATATATCTAATATCAGTCTCTATGTTAGCTGTTTGTTGTTTGACGCAGGAAGCTCAAGAACCGTTGGACCTGCAGTATAAAGTTGTTTTGCCGCAGCAGCAACAGCTACAACAATCACAAGCCCCGCAACCTGGGCCGCAACAATTGAAGCCTCAGCAAGCGGTTGTCATACTACCATCGCAACCAGGAGTGCTGCCACCACCGCCACAAAAAAAGCGTGCCCTGTCTGAGGATATTGCAAAACAACCATTACCTGATATGCAACCGCAGGTTTATTTTGGTGCTCAAATTGAGCCTGTAATCAAGAAGCTTATGGTCCAGGAAGAAGGGAAAATCTGGGCCGCCTATTATATGGCGACATCAGAACAATTAATGTTGTGGTGGGGCGCAAGAAAATATATTCAGGAATTTGAAAAAGCAAGACGAACAGGTAATATACATGACATATTGAGAGCAGATCAATACAAAAAGAGTCATAAGGATGATCTTCTTATTGTAGATAGCCGCTGTGTTGAGAAAGTGGAGGATCGGATCAGGTTGGCAGCACTTGCCTATTCGGGCGTTGAAATATTAGTACGCACAAAAAATCGGCGTCCAGCAAATGAGATGCAACAGATGCATTATAAGTTTATGATTTTTTTTCAGAAAGATAGGCCGATAGAAGGCAAATTTGTAATTACCGGTTCATTTAATTTGACCAATCAGGCAAGCACTTTTAATTGGGAAGACATTGTTATCTTAAAAGATCCAGCAACAGTACCCCAATATATCGCTCAACTTCAGGACCTCCGCCAATATTGTGAACCATTAAATGAAGTGCTGACAAAACAAAGTATGCAGAAGCAGAAGTAGAAATAATATGGATGGAGTTTATATATTAAAAAAGATTGCTTTAAGTTTTTGCTTGGTTAATTGCCTTTCGTTTGCAAGCGAACAGGCTACAACCAGTGCAAGCGCTGTATCAAGACCACCGGCTGTTTTGCCTGATATATCACCGCAGGCTTTTGGTGTAAGGGGCGACGAGCATTACTTAATAGCACTTAGAGATTTTGCTCAAGCATTATTAATGCAGCATCGCTGGTTTGAGACAATAGTTACTGCCTGTGAAATGGAAGAAAGCATTAATGGATTTTGCCGAGATGATGTAGTAATAGTAAAAAATGCATTGGATCGTATAGCATGGCTAGAACAATTGCCAGAAATAGGCACAGATAAAACATTGCAAGAAATAAAACAAGCTATAAGGGCTCACACAGACCATGAACTTCTTTTTTGGTCGGGAGGGGGATTTCCTATATTTGCAGAGACTTCGGAAGGTATTGAATTATTATTGAAGCACCGTTCATTAATTGTCAACGATATCGTTGCCCTGGAAGATGGCCCTTTAATCGATAAGATATATCAGAAAGCAATGCTGCAGGAAGAAAATAAAGAAGTCCAGCTTCTTGCAATGATATTAAAATTTAAACTAAAGAAATCACAATTAAACGCTGACCTAAAAGAGCAATCTCTGCAACGTGGTGTGTGCAATAATGATGCCATGGTTGCTGCCGTATTGATTGAAAGAAATGAAAGGATTGAGCATTATAAATTAACACAAGAGTTGCACGATTCTTTGCAAATAACGCCAAATCTAGTTGCTCATTCTACCATTTTTTTGGTGTCTTCAGATGCGAAAATATCTGGCAATCCAATTAGGTTCAAACTATGGGCAATAGATCAATATAATAGAACACAACCAGCCATATATAAAGCAATAAGGAAAAGATTACAGGAAAAGACGTTGCTTGCGGCAAGAATAAATAGAGCTGCTTTTGTATATTTAAAAACAATACAAGAAAAACAAGAGGAAGGATGTGTTTTCTCTAAAGCAATGCATGGCTTTTTTATGCCTAAGCAACTGGAGCCTCTCGACAGGAGCAATCGCCCAGAAGGTCATCAAGAGGTTTGTTCTGTGCAGTCACTGGCAGCACCCTTGCTACAAGCAAAACGCGAAGTTGTTAAAAAACAAAAGAAAACTGCCAAAAAACATGCAAAAAAGGGCAAACAGTATAAAGTGTCGCATCGTGATGAAATATCCCAAGCTTGCTCTGAGCGTGCAGAAGAGCAAGATACGCTGTCGGCACCAGCTGCTTTAAGTACACAATCAGTTCAAGCAGTTGATTGTATACCACAAGAGGAGCAGCCTAAGGCTAATCCAACCACAAGTCTTTGTACTGAACAAAAGCCTGAACCACTAGCTGTGCCTGCCGAGGTTCCAGTAGAAGCTGCACCTAGTACTTTGACTGCATGCGACTGCGAGGAATTAAAAGAGGTTGTAATCCATACAATAGGAAAAAGTCGTATACAATCTGAGAAGCCTTTTTTAGTTGAAATTTCAAGGTATAGCGATGGAAAAGTGCTATCGGCTGTCGAAGGTGAGACTGTTATAATCGATGATCCTTGCAATAAAATGTACCTTCACCTATTCCAAACTGATAAGAAATGTAAGCGTTACAATTATACACCTGTTTATAAACAGCATATTTTACGATGGTTTCAATCTGCAAAAGAGGCTCTTAGTGAAAAACATGTAACTACAGTGTCCGAACAAACTAGTGCACTGCGTAGACATCGTTTTAGTAGGAAGGTCGATCTATACATACCAACCATGGGTGTTACTAGAACAGTGCCAAGCAGAAAATCTGGTCATGGTCCTGAGAGAGAATTTGTTATTCCTGGATGTGTAGAATTTTATGAATCCAGAAAACCACTTTATTGTCTTTTTAGCTACATTGTAGATAGCGACAATGATACATGCTTTCATCGCAATATGGAATTAAGGGGTGTTCGAAAAGCATTTTCGGATTTTTGTAGAAATGGATTCTTCGAAGTAGAACGTCCGCCGCTCGAATGCCAAAAACATTAATCAAACATGGACCTCAAATTCGAGTAAAAAAGTAAAACAACATGAATATGATATTGCTCAAAAGGCCTTCGCAAGGGTGAAATAGAATGCCCTTACATCCTCCATTGATCAACCATAAGTCTGAAAAGTTTGAATTTTAAATAGCTTAAAAACAAACATTTTCATCTTTAAAAATTGATTCGCTTTGTAATCATGCTACAAATATTAATATTTATTTTCAAGA